>NZ_JADPKF010000124.1:0-83227 GCF_023073815.1 Bradyrhizobium sp. 157
TATCGCTGCATCAGAGGCCGGACAGATGGCAGCATCCGACTACGCGCCAATGCGCTTCAAAAATCGCTTGCATCTCGCGGGGCGTCCACAGATGAGTACACGGCCTAGAGCGGGATGAGGCCGTGACGACGGACCATCTCGTGCGTCGGACGCAAGCGGCCTGAGTGCTGCGAGCCGGGTCCCATTCTACTTTGCATGGGGTTGTTTTCGCGCTTTTGTGTCCGGGTCCCGCGGTGTACCGCTGCCGCGCTGCACCGTGTCCGGGACACGGAAAAATCCTGTGCAGAGCAGCCATACCCGCCCTCCATTGCTTACACGCGCCAAGTTTGATCATCTGCCTCCGCCCCGCACGTCAACGAAGCGGCGGCGGGAGGAAAAATGAAGAACAAGATCACCGGCCGTTCGGCATTCCTTGCACTGCTAAAGGACGAGGGCGTTACGCATCTGTTCGGCAATCCCGGCACCACCGAACTGCCGATCATGCACGCGCTGAAGGACCATCCCGACCTCACCTATGTGATGGCGATGCAGGAAAGCTTGGTCGTCGCGATGGCCGACGGCTTCAGCCGCGCCTCCGGAAAACTCGTCGCCTGCAATGTCCATGTCGCGCCCGGCCTCGGCAACGCGATGGGTTCGCTCTACAATGCCAGCTTCACCGGCACGCCGCTGATCCTGACGGCCGGCCAGCAGGAGCAGGGCCACGGCCTGACGGAGCCGGTGCTTTATGGTCCGCTGGTGCAGATGGCTGCGCCGCTGGTCAAATGGGCGGTGGAGGTGACGCGGCTGGAGGATCTGCCACGGATCGTGCGCCGCGCCGCCAAGATCGCGACCACGCCACCGACGGGGCCGGTGTTCATCTCGCTGCCCGGCGACATCCTCAATTCCGAGGCGGGCATCGAGCTTGGCCGCTCAACCCGCGTCGATACGCGCGTCAAACCGTCGGAGGAGTCGTTGCAGGCGCTCACCGCGCGGATTCTCAAAGCAGAGCGGCCGGTGATCATCGTTGGCGACGAGATCGTGAAAAGCGATGCGTTGGGGGAGGCTGCTCAACTCGCGGAAACGCTGGGTTGCGCAGCCTACCAGTCGCCGACACCCTATGGCGCGCATTTCCTGTCGGAAAGCCCGTGCTTCATGGGTGCGCTGGCGCGCATCCAGAAGATCGCCCGTGACGCGCTGTCGCCGTACGATCTTATCATCGCGCTCGGCGGCGATCCCTTGCGGATGTCGGTCTACAGCGAAGTCGATCCGTTGCCGGATGGGCTATCGATCGTGCAGATCGGCCTGGTCGACCACGACCTCGCCAGGAATTACGGCGCAGACATCGCGCTCAAGGCTGACGTGCGGGAAACGCTGCGCGCGCTGGTGCCGGCGCTGAAGGCCGCGGGTGGCAGTGCACTCGAGGCGCGCGCAAGGGAGGGATTAGACGCACTTGCCTCGAAGAACTGGACGGCGCGGCGCCAGCCGCTGGTCGAGCAGATTTCGAAACATGCCAACACCTCGCCAATCGATCCGGACTGGCTGGCGCTGCAAGTGGTCGAGGCAATGCCCGACAACGCCATCCTGGTTGACGAAGGACTAACGTCGTCGCGGCAGATAATCGCGCTGCGCCCGCATCGCGACCGCTACGGTTATCATGCGCTCGCCTCAGGCGGCATCGGCTGGGGATTGCCGGCCTCCGTCGGCGTCAGCCTCGCCAATCCGCAGCGGCCAGTGGTCTGCTATTCCGGCGACGGCAGCTCGATGTACTCGATCCAGTCGCTGTGGACGGCCGCAAACCACAAGCTGCCGTTGACCTTCGTCATCGTCAACAATGGCGGCTACCGCATCATCAAGCAGCGGCTGCTCGCCTTCCACGGCGACGATCACTACGTCGGCATGGATTTTGTCGATCCCCCGGTGGATTTTACCGGCTTGGCGAAATCGCTGGGTCTTGAGGCGACGAAGGTGACTGATCCCTCGCAATTGAAATCCGTATTGTCGTCGGCCTTCAGCCGCCCCGGCGCGAAGCTGATCGAGGTCGTGGTGAATAATGCGGTGAATTGATCGCCCCGTCATTGCGAGGAGCAACGCGACGAAGCAATCCATTCCTCCGCTTGCGGCGCGATGGATTGCTTCGCTTCGCTCGCAATGACGGCGGGCCCAGCATCGCTCTACTCCGCCGCCTGTACATGCGGGCGATATCTCGCCGCCGGATGCTGCTCCGTCAGCCGCGCGCGACCTGCACCGAACAGCTTCTCCCGCAGCGTTCCCTTCGCATATTCGCTCTTGTACCGTCGTCGCCTTGTCAATTCAGGCACCAGCATGTCGGCGATATCCTCGAAATCGCCGGGCGAAGTGGCGAACGCGACGTTGAGGCCGTCGACGTCGGTCTGCTCGAACCAAGCCTCGATATCGTCGGCAACCTTCTCGGGCGTGCCGACCACGACCGGGCCCGCGCCGCCGATACCGACATGCTCGACGACTTCGCGCACGGTCCAGACCCTATCAGGATCGGCGCGGGTGACGTTGTCGAGCGCGGTGCGGCCGGCGTCGTTCTGGACATGGCGCACTTCCTGATCGAGGTCGTAGCTTGAGAAATCGACGCCCATCCAGCCCGACATCAAGGCCAGCGCGCCCTCGGTCGCGATGTGCGCCCGATAGTCCGCATATTTCGCTTTCGCCTCCGCCTCGGTGCGGCCGAGAATGATCGTCATCATCGAGAACATCAGGATTTCGGCCGGGTTGCGTCCAATCTCCTGCGCCAGCGCACGAATCGCGGCGACCCGCGGCCCGATGATCTTGGCCGACGGGCCCGACATGAACACGCATTCGGCGTGTTGGGCCGCGAACTGACGGCCACGCGGCGAGGTGCCGGCCTGGTACAGCACCGGCGTCCGCTGCGGCGACGGCTCGCTAAGATGGATGGCGTCGAGCCGGTAGTTACGGCCCTCGTGTTGAATGCGATGCACCTTGGAAGGATCGGCAAAAATCCCGCGCGCGCGGTCGCGTAGCACGGCGTCGTCCTCCCAGCTTCCTTCCCAGAGCTTGTAGACCAGCTCCATGTATTCATCCGCGATCTCGTAACGGTCGTCATGCGCTGTCTGCCTATCCTTGCCGGCGCCGCGGGCGGCGCTGTCGAGATAGCCGGTCACGACATTCCAGCCGATCCGTCCTTCGGTGAGGTGATCGAGCGTCGACATTCTCCGCGCAAACGGGTAGGGCGGCTCGAAGGAGAGATTGCTGGTGACGCCGAAGCCGAGATTCTGCGTCACCGCAGCCATCGCCGGGATCAGCATCAGCGGCTCGTTCGCCGGCGTCTGCGCGGCATTGCGCACCGCCGCATCCGGGCTGTTGCCGAACACGTCGTAGACGCCGAGCACATCGGCGAGGAAAAGTCCGTCGAACCGGCCGCGCTCCAGCGTTTTCGCCAGATCGAGCCAGTAGGGCAGGCGGTTGTAGTCCAGCGTGCGGTCGCGTGGGTGGGTCCAGAGCCCCGGCGATTGGTGCGCCACGCAGTTCATGGCGAAGGCATTGAGCCGGATTTGTTTTGTCATGACGCGAACCTCGTAGCGCGCAGTTCCCTCGCGCATTTGCCCGGTTAAACGCCGGGCTGTTGCCTGAAATTGTTGCATCCTCGCTGCGTTTAGCAAGGCCCATTCGACAGGCCCTGCCACTTCCAGCGGGCGGCTTATCCCGATAGGTTGCGGCCCCACACGCTAGCGAACAAAGGAAAAGAAACATGGCTGATAGAGCCGACGCGATTGCGCGGGTACGCGAGCATCTCCATTCCGGCGCGTTTCTCGCCGAACTCGGCCGCCGGGTTGGATATCGGACCGAAAGCCAGAACCCCGGCAGCGGCGAGCCGTTGCGCGCCTATCTTGTCGACGACCTTCAGCCGGCCTTCGCCGCGCTCGACTTCTCCACCCGCCTGATCGAATCGCCAACTGGCAAGGGTCCGTACCTGCTCGCGGACTATCGCGAGGATGCCTCGCTGCCGACCGTGCTCACCTATGGCCATGGCGACGTCGTCGACGGCATGGAAGGCGAATGGCGCGACAATCTTGATCCATGGCGGGTCACGACCATGGGCGAGCGCGTCTATGGACGCGGCACCGCGGATAACAAGGGACAGCACAGCATCAACCTCGCGGCGTTGCGCGCCGTGCGCGAGGCACGCGGCGGCAAGCTTGGCTTCAACGCCAAATTCATCATCGAGACCGGCGAGGAGATAGGCTCGCCCGATCTGCGGCAGGTGTGCGAAGCCCATCGTGAGGAGTTGAAGGCCGATCTGTTCCTGGCGTCAGACGGGCCGCGGCTCTCGGCCGATCGGCCGACGATCTTCCTCGGTTGCCGCGGCGGAAACCGCATCCACCTCGACGTCAACTTGCGTGAAGGCGGCCATCACTCGGGCAATTGGGGCGGCGTGCTCGCCAATCCCGCGACGATCCTTTGCAATGCCATCGCGAGCCTCGTCGACGGCAAGGGGCGAATGAAGCTCGACGCGCTCAAGCCGCCGCGCATTTCAAACGCCGTCCGCGCGGCGCTTGCGGACGTGAAGATCGAGCCGACCGAGGACGAGCCGGCGCTGGCGCCCGACTGGGGCGAGGAGGGATTGTCACCGGCGGAGCGACTGTTTGCCTGGAATACGCTGGAAGTTTTGGCGATGTCGTCGGGCAGTATCGAGAAGCCGGCCAACGCCATTCCTGGACGCGCCAATGCCGTGCTGCAGCTCCGCTTCGTCGTCGGCACCAGATATCAAGAGGTCATCGACGCCGTGCGCGCGCACCTGCATGCCAATGGCTTTCCGATGGTGGAAGTCAGCGGCACACAGCGTTTCGCCGCCTCGCGCACCGATGTCGACAGCCCCTGGGTGAATTGGACGGCGAACTCGATCAGGCAGACCACGGGCAAAGCGCCGGCGATCCTGCCGAATTTCGGCGGCTCGCTGCCCAACGACGTGTTCGCCGAAGGACTGGGCTTGCCGACCATCTGGGTGCCGCATTCCTATCCCGGCTGCTCGCAGCATGCGCCGGATGAGCACATCCTGCTGCCCGTGACGGAAGAGGCGCTGGCGATCATGGCGGGGATCTTCTGGGATCTCGGCGAGATCAAGCGCAAGGCTTGAACGAAAATGCCTCACCTTGCGTCATGGCCGGGCTCGTCCCGGCCATCCACGCCCTTGCGCGGGATGACCAAGAACGTGGACGCCCGGGACCAGCCCGAGTGCATCACGAACAGATAGGCCACAGCTCAATCCGGGCGAGCAAAAGTGTGATGAGGCTACAGCGGCTGCATCTTTGATGTGCTACGCTGACTGCTCACCCCCTGGTTGAGAGGCCTTGATGTCCGATTCCGTAGAAGTCCAGCGCCGACACTATGCAGAAGACCTTTGGTTTGTCGCCGATATGCGTTCAGCCGCGGTGAAGGCGGCCTTTGCGGACGTGCCGCGGGAGAGGTTCGTCGGCCCCGGGCCTTGGCGGATCAAAAGCTCCTGGAACATGGCGGATTATCGAACCACACCCGATGACGATCCATGTCACGTCTATCATGATGTGCTGATCGCGCTCGACGAAAGCCGCAGCCTCAACAACGGCCAGCCCAGCCTTTGGGCTTTCGTGTTCGACAAGCTTGATATCGCGGCCAACGAACATGTGGTGCATCTCGGTTGCGGCACGGGCTATTACACTGCCATTCTCGCTGAACTCGTCGGTCGTGATGGCGCCGTGGAGGCGATCGAAATCGAGCCGCGACTTGCAGAGCTGGCGCGTGCGGCCCTCGCACCATGGCCGCAGGTCATAGTCGCGAATGGCGACGGCACCGGTCATCCTCTCACGCCCGCGGACGTGATTGTCGCCAGTGCTGGAGCGACGCATCCGCTTCCGGCCTGGCTGGACGCATTGAAGCCCGGCGGACGCCTATTGTTTCCCATGACGCCAACTGAAGGTTTCGGCGGCATGTTGCTGGTCACGCGCCTCCGCGCTGACAAGTTCAGCGCGCGGTTCTTGTGTCGGGTTCTATTCTATGAATTCGCGGGTGCACGCGATGATGAGGTGAGTAAGCGCCTCGCAGAAGCGTTGGCGCATGATCGCGGCGCCGGCGTCAAGTCGCTGCGCAGCGACCCTCATGAACAAGAGGAGAATTGCTGGCTACATGAGGATGGTTGGTGCCTGTCGTGCCGCGAAGCGGCGGAACAAGCGGGCGACTAGAGAGCATGATGAAATTGGGTTTGATTGCGACCACGAAGAAGGTGCGCTCCCTCTCCCGCCTGCGGGGGAGGCATAGGCGGCCCATGGCCGCCGTTCTTTAGTAGAACGCCGATGCGGAGCATCGGCTATGGGGTGGGGGCGTCTCCGCGGGCGACACTACCCGAGTGGAGAGAGCCCCCACCCGGGGCTTCGCGCCGACCTAAGAGCGAGCTTCGCTCGTCTCGACCCCCGCGAACGGGAGAGGTGAAGCGCGTCCGCGGCCAAGTCGATCAAACCAAAAATCATCCCGCTCTAGCAGCAGGTGTACGCGGCGCGGCACTGCTCCGGCCCCTCACACCCCTTCATCCAGCGCGACCAGTTCGCGCTTCCTGCGCAGCGCCGGCAGCAGCGGCGCGACGAGCAGCATCACAGCGAACGCCAGGCAGGCGGCCGAGATAGGCCGCTCGACGAAGGTCATCAGATTGCCCTGCGATAGGATCAGCGATTTGCGCAGATTGTTCTCCAGCATCGGCCCCAGCACAAAGGCCAGCACCAATGGGGCCGGCTCGTAGCCGAGCTTGCGCATGAAATAGCCGATAATGCCGAACGCGATCATCACGTAGACGTCGAACACGTTATTGCTACTGCAATAGACCCCGATGATGGTGAACAGGATGATCAGCGGGAACAGGATGTTGTAGGGCAATTTCAGGAGCTGCACCCACATGCCGATCATCGGCAGGTTCAGCACCAGCAGCATCAGATTTCCGATATACATGCTGGCGACGATGCCCCAGAACAGGCCGGGGTTCTGCGTGATCATCAGCGGTCCCGGCTGCAAGCCATGAATGACGAAAGCGCCCAATAGCAGTGCCATCACCACATTCGGTGGAATGCCTAATGTCATCAGCGGAATGAAGGCGCCGCCGGCAGCGGCATTGTTGGCCGCTTCGGGACCCGCGACGCCCTCTATTGCGCCGCGGCCGAACCGCTCCGGCGTTTTGGACAGCCGCTTCTCGAGCGCATAGGACGCGAATGACGAGATCACTGCGCCGCCGCCGGGCAGGATGCCGAGAAGAAATCCAAGGATCGTTCCGCGTGACATCGGGCCTGCGCTGGCTTTCCAGTCCTCCCTGCTTGGAAGCAGGTGCGTGATCTTCGTGTTGATGACGTCGCGTTTGATGACGTGCTCGGCGTTAATCAGGACCTCGGCGACGCCGAACAAGCCCATCACCACCGGGACAAGGCCGATGCCGTCGATCAACTCCAACCGGCCGAAGGTCAGACGCGGTTGCGCGGTGATGCTGTCGAGTCCGACCACGCCGAGGACGACGCCAATGCAAGCCATCAACAGCGCCTTCGCCATCGAGCCCTGCGTCAGGAACGTCAGAACGACGAGGCCGAGCACCATCAGGCTGAAATATTCGGCCGGTCCGAAGGCGATCGCAACGCTGGCGAGCTTGGGTGCCACCAGCATCAGTGCGATCAGGGCGAAGGTGCCGGCGAAGAACGAGCCGAACGCCGAGATGCCGAGCGCCGGGCCGGCGCGGCCTTGTTTCGCCATCTGGTGCCCGTCGATGCAGGTGACAACGGAAGCGGCTTCGCCCGGAATGTTGACCAGGATCGAGGTGGTCGATCCGCCATACATCGAGCCGTAATAGATACCGGCCATCATGATGATGCCGGATTCCGGCGTTCCCGACAGTGTTATCGGCAGCAGCAGCGACATCGCCGAAATCGGACCGATGCCGGGTAGGACACCGACCAGCGTGCCGATGAAGACGCCTAGGAAGCAATAGATCAGGTTGATCGGTTGCAGCGCGACGCCGAAGCCATGCGCGACGTTGATGAGCGTGTCCATGGTTCGGTCAGCCGATTTCGAAGATGCCGGAAGGCAACTGGATCAGGAGCAGGCGCTTGAGGATCCACCACATGCCGAGCGGGACCAGCAGCGCAATCGGAATGGTCAGCTGCCAGCGCACCGGATCGACCAGGCGCAGCAGCAGCACCATCAATGGAATCGACGACAGCAAAAAACCGAACGTATTGAGTGAAAAGGCGAACGCGATGAGGCAGGCGATGATGATCACCGGCTTGGTCCAGCGCGCATTCTCCCAGCGCGAACCGAAGGTAGGCCCGCCTTCGGTTAACGCCGCGACGATGATCGAGATAGCGAACAGGCAAATCAGGATGCCCGTGTAGAACAGCACAAAGCCGGCGCCGGGATCGTTGATGGTGCCGAGCTTCAGCTTGAGCCCGGACCAGACGACAAAACCGCCAAGCGCGAGCCCGATCAGCCCGCCCCACAGTTCGGAATTGTTGAAGCGGAATTTGACGTTGCTGTCGTTACTCATAGATAACTCTCAGCCGTTCCCCGGACGCAGCGCAGCGCGGAGCGGTGTGCTGCAGAGCCGGGATCCACACGTGGCCTCATGGGGTCCCAGTTCTGCGAAGCAGCGCTTGCGCGCTGCATCGCCCGGGACACGGCGGTTTTCAGTTCGTCTTCTTCGCCAGCCCGAGCCTGTCGACCACCTTGCGCTCGGACTCGGTCACCTCGACGACGAATTTCTTGTAGTCCTCGGTGTTCTTGTAGTTCGGCACCATGTCGAATTTGGCGAGCGTGGCGATCACGGCCGGATCGTCCAGTGCCTTCTTGAAGGCGTCGTGCAGCTTGGCGACGATCTTCGGATCCATGCCCTTCGGTCCGGCAATGCCGAAAGGCGAGTCATAGACCATGGGGTAGCCGAGCTCCTTCAGCGTCGGTACGTTGGGATAGTTCGGCGAGCGTGCCGAGGTCCACACCATCAGGAGCCGCAGCTTGCCGGCGTCGACCAAGGGGCGCCAACCGGTCGAGTCCGCCTGCAGCATGGTGTGCTGCCCCAGCACCGCGGCATTGGTCTCCGCGCCGCCCTTGAACGGCACCTGCGTCAGCTTGATCCCCGCCATGGAGGCGATCTGTTCCATACCGATATGCAGCGACGTGCCGGCGCCCGGCGTCGCATAGGTCACCTTGCCGGGATTCTGCTTGGCGTAATCGACGACGTCCTGCCAGGTCTTGAACGGCGACTCGGCGCTGGTGGTGACACCGAACGTGTAGCCGGTGAGGTGAACGATGTAGGCGAAGTCCTTGGCCGGATCCCACGAGACTTCCTGCATCAGCGGCAGCCGAAACACCGTGATCGGAATCTGTGCGATGGTATAACCGTCAGGCTTGGCGCCTGCCGCCATGGTGGCGGGCCCGACGGTGCCGGAGCCGCCGGCCTTGTTGTCGATCGCGATCGGCTGCCCCAGAACCTTCGAAGCGCTCTCGGCGATCGCGCGCATCGAAATGTCGGTCGAACCGCCCGCCGGCCATGGGACGATCAGTGTAATCGGCTTGGTCGGATATTCTTGCGCGCCGGCGGCTGCGGATATCAGCATGAAGGCAGCAATGGCGGTCGCCAAATGGCTACGTCTGAACATATGCAACACTCCCCTGCAGCTTCCCTTGATACGAGAGCCGCTTGTTTATTTCCGGGCTCGATCTTCCCTGAAATCGCCCAGGAAGAAAAGCGTGTTGGCGGCTGAGGGGCGCCGTCCGCGTCGCAACAGGCTGGAAAATGCCGTAAGGGTCAATCGGTCTGCCGCGGCATCCCGGACTACGGAATTTGGCCGCCGCCGCACCATGCGAATTCAGGCAATCACGACTAGCCTGGATTGTCGGGCCGTTCGTTGGCAACGTTACCGCTTGTTAGGCGGCGCGGCACAGGGCAAACGCCCCGGCCGGCGCGACCGAGCGCTTGCGATCGATCATGTCCGCCGTCAGCCGCGCGCTGCCGCACGCCAGCGTCCAGCCCAGCATGCCGTGTCCTGAATTGATGAAGAGGCCGTCGAGCGGCGACCAGCCGATGATCGGCCGGCTGTCCGGCGTCATCGGACGGAGCCCGCACCAGGGCTCGACGTCACCGGCTGTGTCGATCCCGAGCAATTCGGCCGAGGCGCGGCGCAGGACTTCGACGCGTCCTGCGTCGATCTGGGTGTCGCTTTCGAGATCGGCGATGCCGGCAACCCTTATGGCCGTGCGCCCGTCGCGCGCGAGCGGCGCAAACACCAGCTTGCGTTCCATATCCGTGACGCTGTGCCGAAGAGGGCGCGCCTCCGGCGCCGGTGAAAGCGTGATGCTGTAGCCTTTGAGCGGATAGATCGGCAGATAGAATCCGCACGCCTTCGCAAATGCACCTGATGCCGCGCCCATGCACAAAACGAAATGGTCTGCCTGCACAGGCCCCTGGCCGGTGTTGATGGCGGCCAGCCGGCCGCCGGATCGAACCGGCCCGACAACTTCCGTACCGAGTACCCATTCGACATTGCGCTGCCGTCGCAGTCGGAACGTCAGCCCTGCACAAAACGCCGCACAATCGCCGACCTGCTCGGAGGCCGTAAAAATCCCGCCTGCGAGTTTGCCTGCGTCAAGTCTGAGCGCGGGCTCGAGTCCCAGGCATTCGGTCGGCGTCAGGACCTGCTGCCCGCCATCCTCGCCGGTGGCCATGACGGCCCGCCGCACCGCGTCGAATTCCCGTTTGCTCCTGAACACCACCAGCTTACCGGCGGTTCGCAATCCAAATGAGAGCATCAGGCTTTGCGTCAGCCGCGCCAGCTCGCTCCGGCTCAAGGCGGCGAGGGCGAGCTGGGCTGCAACCGTCTCGCGCACGGCCGCCGGCCGACAGGCAAGCAGGAATCGCGCGCCTCAGGAGATCAAGGCTGGATCGAGGCTAGCGCGGATGCGCATCGGCGCATCCGGCGACAGCAGCAGCGATGGCAGCTTCTTGAGTGTTGCCGGAGACGCCAGCGGCGCCACGAACGCGTAAGAGAGCTGGCCGCCATTGGCGGCGCTGCCGCACCCTTTCGCGGTGGAGGCATGCCGGTCGACGATGATGACGTCGTGCCCGGCCTCGGCAAGGCACCATGCGGTCGTCAGGCCGATAACGCCGGCGCCAAGTACACAGATCTTCATTTCGAGGGCTCGTCCTGGTGATCGTCCGATCGAAACGGGAGAACCGATCGGACGAAGTTGCTCACCAGCTTTAAGGCCCCCGAACATCGCTATTGATGCCAAGTCTGCATGATGCAAAAATTGCATAACCTGCCGGAACCTTGGCGGGCTAAGGAAGCTGCGTCATGGCAGAATGCGGAACGGCTGATATGAGCGGGCGAGAATTGATGAGGACTGCCGCAGAAGCGAAAGCGAGCCGAGGCGATGCAAAGCTTGCATTGGTCATGCCGCGTGGCGACCCGCTACGTTTGCCGGCATGGAGCTTCACATTTCCTGTCGAGAACTGGCGCCGGTTGGCGCGTGCGGCCATGCGCGGCCACAAGGCGACCGTCGTGGCGGCCGCGCCGCGATCGCCTGCAATACGGGGAGCGTGATGGAGCTTCGCTGGCTTCAGGACTTTCTGATGGTGGCCGAGACCGGCAATTTTACGCGCGCGGCGGAGAAGCGGAATACGTCGCAGGCCGCGTTCAGCCGCCGGATCAAATCGCTCGAAGCCTGGCTCGGTTTCAGCCTGATCGACCGCAGCGTCTACCCGACGCAGCTCACGCCGCAAGGCGAGCGCTTCCGCGAGCATGCCGGCGAGTTGCTGCGGCAGATGCTCGACAGCCGCGTCGAGCTGGGCGGCAAGCCGCTTCGCCGCAATGAACATATCCGCATCGCTTTGCCGTTCGCCATGGCCACCGCGCGGCTGCCGCATTGGTGGCAGGCCTGGTCACAGGAGCGGCGGTTGAGCTGTTCGGTGGTCGTGGGCAACATCCATGATCTCGTCACCTCGCTCGTCTCCGACAACGTGGACCTGATGATCTGCTACCACCACGCCCAGCAGCCGATCCATCTCGATCCGGATCGCTACGAACGCGTCACCCTCGGCACCGAATTCCTTCGGCCCTATGCCAGCGAAGCGCTGGTGACGAAGGGCGGCGCGGCGCTGCCCGGCCGGGCGTCGCATCCGGTGCCGCTTTTGATGTATTCGCCCGGCGTTTATTTCGCCCGGCTGGTCGATCTTATCCTGGAGACCGCCCCCGTTTTCGGTGTGCGGGTCATTGAAAGCGATATGTCGGATGTGCTGTGCGGGATGGCGCTCAGCGGACGCGGCGTGGCTTGGTTAACGGAGGGCACCGTGGCGGCTTCCGGCCGGAAGCGGCTGGTCCCGATCGGCCGCGACAAATGGGCGTTGCCTTTGTCTTTAGTCGCATTCAGGGGCCGAATGCATGATGGCCAACGGGCGCTAAATCTGTTTTGGTCCGAATTGTGCAGGCATAGTGCCGGGCACGCCGGGGGCGGTCTTGCCAGGACAGGTTCGAGACCGCCGGCCAAACGGCCCGGCAAGTTGCTGAGTTAGGGTGGATGAGCAATCATCTGAAACCTTTGGAGGGAGAAGTTACGTGAAACACCGTCATATTATCGGCTGTCTGGTCGCGGGTGCGTTGTGCGCCGGACCGGCAACGGCCCAGGAGCTCACCGGGACGCTGAAGAACATCAAGGAGACCGGCGCCATTACGCTCGGCTACCGCGACTCGTCGATTCCGTTCTCCTATCTCGACGATAACCAGAAGCCGATCGGCTACGCCATGGACATCTGCTACAAGATCGTCGATGCCGTGAAGAAAGAGCTCAAGCTCGACAAGCTTGAGATCAAGCTCAACCCGGTGACGTCGTCGACGCGCATCCCGCTGCTTGCCAACGGCACGATCGATCTCGAATGCGGCTCGACCACTAACAACGCCGAGCGCCAGAAGCAGATTTCCTACACCAACACCCACTTCCTGACCGCTAGCCGCTACGTCACCAAGAAGGCGAGCAAGATCAATTCGATCGACGATCTCAAGGGCAAGTCAGTGGTTTCCACCGCCGGCACCACCAATATCAAGCAACTCACCGAAGCCAACGCGGCGCGCGGCCTCAACATCAACATCATCCCGGCGAAGGATCACGCCGAGGCATTCCTGATGGTCGAGACCGATCGCGCGGTGGCCTTCGTGATGGACGACATCCTGCTCGCGAGCCTGGTTGCCGGCTCAAAAGCGCCCGGCGATTACGTCATCTCCAAGGATGCGTTCTCAAAGCCCGAGCCCTACGGCATCATGCTGCGCAAGGACGATCCGGCTTTCAAGAAGGTGGTCGATGCCGCGACCGCCGCGCTCTACACGAGCAGTGAGGGCCAGAAGATCTACGACAAATGGTTCACGCAGAAGATCCCGCCCAAGGGGCTGAACCTCAACTCGCCGATCAGCGCCGAACTGAAGAACCAGTTCGCCAAGCCGTCGGATTCGCCGGATCCGGATTCGTATAAGTAACGCAGATCCTCATGGTGAGGAGGCGCGCCAGCGCCGTCTCGAACCCATGAGGCCCCAATCGGGCCTCTATCCTTCGAGACGCCGCGCAATGCGCAGCTCCTCAGGATGAGGGGTGAAAGTCGAAGGTCCGGCCATTTTGCGATAAAGATGGCCGGACATTTGCATACGCAGTCATAACCAAGAGCTTTACCGGCACTTTCGGGGACAAGGTGCAGCGTGAACTACAACTGGAACTGGCACATCTTTTTCGAGCCGAACCCGACCGGGGCCGGCACCTATCTCGACATGCTGGTGTCGGGACTGCTGCTGACCATCAAGACCGCGCTGCTCGCCTGGGTCATTGCGCTGATCTTCGGCACGATCGTCGGCATTCTGCGGAGCCTTCCGTCAAAAACCGCGTCCTGGATCGGCTTTTGCTATGTCGAATTTTTCCGCAACATGCCGCTGCTGGTGCAGCTATTCCTCTGGTTCTTCGTGCTGCCGGAACTGCTGCCGCGCGCCGCAGGCCTGTGGCTGAAGCAGCTTCCCAATGCGCCGTTCTGGACGGCGGCGATCGGGGTCGGGTTGTTCATGTCGGCGCGCGTCGCCGTGCAATTGGCCGCAGGCATCGCCTCGCTGCCGCGTGGACAGAAGAATGCCGCGACCGCGCTCGGGCTGACGACGGCGCAGGGCTACCGCTACGTGCTGCTGCCGATCGCGTTCCGCATCATCCTGCCGCCCCTCACTTCCGAATTCCTCAACACCATCAAGAATACGTCTGTCGCGATCACCATCGGTCTGATTGAACTGACCGGCCAGGCGCGGGCGATGCAGGAGTTCTCGTTCCAGGTGTTCGAGGCCTTCACCGCCGCAACCGTAATGTATCTCGCGATCAACATCGTCGTCGTCACCGGCATGCGCTTCCTCGAACGCAGCCTGGCGATCCCCGGCTACATCACGGGGAAATAGCGATGTTCGACAATCTCGATTTCGATGTCATCCGCCGTTCACTGCCGTATCTGTTCCTCGACGGCATGAGTTTTACGCTGATGCTAACCGGGTTGTCGGCGCTGGGCGGCCTGGTCTTCGGTACGCTGATCGCGCTGATGCGGTTGTCCGGCTACAAGCTGCTCGGCCGCGTCGCCGGGCTCTATGTCGACTTCATGCGCTCGCTGCCGCTGGTGCTGGTCATCTTCTGGTTCTATTTCCTGGTGCCTTATATCGGCCAGTGGCTGACCGGCGCATCGCGACCCATTCGCGTCGGCGCGTTCACCTCGTCACTCGTCACCTTCATCATGTTCGAGGCGGCATACTTCTCCGAGATCATGCGCGCCGGCATCCAGTCGATCTCGAAGGGCCAGCCGGCTGCGGCAAGTGCGCTCGGCCTGACTTACGCGCAGTCCATGCGCTACATCGTGCTGCCGCAGGCGTTTCGTAACATGCTGCCGGTGCTGCTGACGCAGACCATCGTGCTGTTCCAGGACACTTCGCTGGTCTATGTGCTGTCGATCCCGGATTTCCTGGGTGCCGCCAGCAAGGTGGCGCAGCGTGACGGCCGGCTGGTCGAGATGTATCTGTTCGCGGCCGCGGTCTATTTCGTGATTTCCTGTGTCGCGTCGTATGGCGTCCGGCGCCTGCAGGCGCGCATTGCTATTGTTCGGTGAGAGCCCATGATCGAAATCAGCCACGTCAATAAATGGTACGGGCCGAGTTTCCAGGTGCTGAAGGACTGCACCACCAGCGTCGCCAAGGGCGAGGTGGTGGTGGTGTGCGGTCCGTCAGGCTCGGGAAAGTCGACGCTGATCAAATGCGTCAACGCGCTGGAGCCGTTTCAGGAAGGCCAGATCATTCTCGACGGCATCAAGGTCAACGATCCCAAAACCGATTTGCCGAAACTGCGCGCCCGCGTCGGCATGGTGTTCCAGCATTTCGAGCTGTTCCCGCATCTGCGCATTATCGAGAATTTGTGCCTCGCGCAGGAGAAGGTATTGGGTCGCTCGCATGATGAGGCCGTGGCCAAGGGCAACAAGCTGCTCGAACGCGTCGGGTTGACGGTGCATGCAAACAAGTACCCGGCTGAACTATCCGGCGGCCAGCAGCAGCGCGTCGCGATCGCCCGCGCGCTTGCGATGGACCCGATCGCGATGCTGTTCGACGAGCCGACCTCGGCTCTCGATCCCGAAATGATCAGCGAGGTGCTCGACGTGATGGTCGATCTCGCCCATGAGGGCATGACCATGATGGTCGTCACCCACGAAATGGGTTTTGCCAGCAAGGTCGCGCATCGCGTGATCTTCATGGACAAGGGCGAGATCGTCGAGGATGCGCTGAAGGCCGATTTCTTCGGCAGCCCGCGCAGCGAGCGCGCGCAAAAGTTCTTGTCGAAGATTTTGTCGCATTAGGCGCGGTGGCCGCCACCGTCATTGCGCGAAGCGAAGCAATCCATAGGGCGGCGTAGCGGATGGGTGGATTGCTTCGTCGCTTGCGCTCCCTTGCACAAACGCTTCGCGTTTGTCGCAGGCAATGACGATGGTGGCATCGAAATCTGCGATGACGCGGCGAGAGGTTCTCGCCATTAACAGTTTTCCGATAAGGTTCACCGCAACAGCTTTAGTACCTCCAGGAGACTCTACTTTGGAACAGATCGCTTACGTCAACGGCTCGTTCGTGCCCCTTTCAGAGGCGAAGGTGTCGATCCTCGATCGCGGATTCCTGTTTGCCGACGGCATCTATGAAGTTGCTGCCGTGCTCGACGGCAAGCTGATCGACAACGCCTCGCATCTGGCGCGGCTGGAGCGCTCGGTCGGCGAGATCGAGCTGGCGCTGCCGGAGACGACGGCGCGTATCCAGGAAATCCAGAAGGAACTGGTCGCGCGCAACAATCTCGTCAACGGCATGGTTTATCTGGAAGTAACGCGCGGCGCCGACACCGGACGCGATTTTGCGTTTCCGAAGAACGTAAAGCCGACGCTGATCATGTTCACCTCAACCAAGGACATCATCAACGCGCCCTCGGCCAAGACCGGCATCAAGGTGATCACGGTGCCCGACCTGCGCTGGGCCCGCCGCGATATCAAGAGCGTCGCGCTGCTGGCGCAGGTGCTTGCCAAGCAGGCCGCGGCGGTGGCCGGCGCCGGCGAGGCCTGGATGATCGAGGACGGCAAGGTGACCGAGGGCGGCTCGTCGTCGTGTTTCATTCTCACGCAGGATGATGTGATCGTAACCCGGCAGAACGGCAGCGAGATCCTGCCCGGCTGCACCCGCAAGGCCGTCGTCGCGCTGGCCGAAGAACGGCAGCTCCGCGTCGAGGAACGGGCGTTCTCGGTCGAGGAAGCGTTGTCCGCCAAGGAAGCCTTCGTCACCAGCGCCAGTGTGTTCGTACAGGCCGTGGTGTCGATCGACGGCAAGCAGGTCGCCGACGGCAAGCCGGGCCCGATGACGAACCGGCTGCGTGAGATTTATGTGGAATTTGCGAAGGCGACGGCGGTTTAGTCCGGTGTCGTCGCCGCGGCGCTTCAAGCCATCTCCTTCACAAACCTGTTCCGCAGCGTGCCGATCCCGGTGATGTCGATCTCGACGACGTCGCCGTCCCTGAGATCAGGCGAGGTGCCGTCGGTGCCCATCCAGATCACGTCGCCCGGCGACAGCGTGAAATATTTGGAGAGTTCGACGAGGAACGGCACGATGCCGAAGATCATGTCGTTGGTGCGGAAGCGGCCGGTCTCCTTGCCGTTGACCCGGATTACCGTTTCCATCCTGTCGAGGTTGACATCGGTTTCGATCCACGCGCCCATCGGCTTGAATGTATCGGCATTCTTGGAGCGCCACAGGCTGCGGTAGGCCTTCTGCCAGGTGCGCTCGCTGACGTCGTTGCCGATCGTGTAACCGAACACACAGTCCCTCGCGTTGGCTTCGGTGAGGTGTTTTGCCTTCTTGCCGATCACGACCACCAACTCGCCCTCGTAATGAATCTTCTCGGTCGCGCTCGCCGGGATCACCACGTCCTCGTCATGCGCGATCAGCGCGTTTTGCGCGCGATAGCCGATCTCGGGTCGATCGGGCACGTTCGGCACCGTGCCGGCCTTGTCGGCGGCTTCCTTGAGGTGTTTGAGATAGTTAAGCCCGACGCAATAGAAGGTGCGCGGGATCAGCGGCAGCTCGATCTTGACGTCCTTCAGCGCATGCGACTGCGTTCCGCGCTGCCATTCACCGAACGGATCGCCATCGACCGCGATCACGCGCTCGCCCTCGACAATGCCCCAGGATGTCTTGCCGGCGGCAGCGAATTTCAGCCAACGCATGATTCTTCCTTTTCTTATTCGGCGGCAACCCGCGGACTGGCTTTCCAGGCGCCGGCGGCGGGCCGCTTCAGGCCGAGATTCTCGCGCAGGGTCTTGCCGGCATAATCCTTGTGAAACAGGCCGCGGCGCTGCAGTTCCGGCACCACATGCTTGACGAAATCGGCGTAGGAGCCCGGCACGATGGTGGCCGCGATGACAAAGCCGTCGCAGCCGCGCTCGACGAACATCTCCTCTAACTTGTCCGCGATCTCCTTCGGGCCACCGACGATCGCGTCCTGCACCTGGCCGCGACCGGAGAAGGTGACGAAGTCGCGCGCGCTGGGGTTGGTTTTGCCTGATGCCTTGAGCACGCCGTCGCGAATGCCGAGGATGCCCTGCATGCTCTTGAGCTCTTCCGTGGTCAGTGGCTCGTCGAGCGGCTTGGAAGCAAAGTCGTAGTTCAGCGCTTCCGCGAGCAGCGACAGCGCATCGATTTCCAGCGGCAGCTTGTTGATTACGGCCATCTTGTCCTCGGCCTCGGCCTTGGTCGCACCGCAGACGGGGGTGGTGAGGTTGCAGAGGAACATCTGGTCGGGATCGCGGCCGGCTTTTGCCGCTTCGTTGCGGACGGCCGCATAGCTTTCCTTGGCGGCGGCCAAATTGCGAGCGGCAGTGAAGATCACTTCGCCCCATCGCCCTGCAAAACGCTGGCCGCGGCCGGACGCGCCAGCCTGGATAATGACGGGATGGCCCTGCGGCGAACGGGGCACGGTGAACGGCCCGCGCGACTTGAAGAATTGTCCCTTGTGGTCGAGCCGCTTCACCTTGGCAGGATCGGCGAAGCGGCCGCTCTTCTTGTCCATGAGCAAGGAGCCGTCTTCCCAGGTGTCCCAATGGCCGAGCACGACTTCCATGAACTCGTCGGCGCGATCGTAGCGGAAGTCATGTTCGAGATGGGCGTCCTTGCCCATGTTGTGGGCCTCGCCGTCATTGAGCGAGGTGACGACGTTCCAGCCGGCGCGTCCGCCCGACATCAGATCGAGGGTGGCGAAACGGCGCGCGACATCGAACGGCTCGTAATAGGTGGTCGAGCAGGTCGATCCCAGGCCGAGCTTATCGGTGACCATGCCCATCGTGGTCAGCACGATCAGCGGGTCCATCTTCACGCAGCGGATGCCGTACTCGACGGTGTGGGCGTGGTCATTGCCGTAGCGGTCCGGCATCGCCAGGCGGTCGTCGAAGAACGCCATGTGGAATTTGCCGGCTTCGAGGATCCGGGCGATCTCCTGGTAGTAGTCGGCCGACATCGAATCGTCACGCGATTCCGGGTGCCGCCATGAACTCGGCAGATTGGTGCAGTTCTGCGCCTGCAAAAATCCCACCAGCGCCATTTGCCGTGTCATGCCGTTCTCCTCGTGCGGACTGGTTTGGATTTCATTTCAGGTCGAGCTCAGCGATGAGCTTGTAGTCGGTGGCGAGTGCCTTCAATTTTTCCCAGGTGGCGTCCTCGACCTCGATACCGTCGCGCCTGCGCTGCTGCTCGCGGATATATTCGATCTCGCCGGGATAGAACACGCCGGGCGAGCCTTCCGACGGCGGCGTCGATTTGAGATAACGCGCGAACTCGCCGACCTCCTTCTCGAAATCCTTCAGGGGACGGAAGGCTGCGACGTTGAACACCGCCATGAAACATCCGTCGTTGTGCCGGCCGGTCGGTTCAACGCCAAACCCAAGTCCCGTGAGCAGCCCGCAGAGCACTTCCACCATCGCTGCCAGCCCACTTCCCTTGTACCCCTCGCTGCCGCCGAGCGGCAGCAGCGCGCCGCCCTTGCGATACTGGGTGGGGTCGGTGGTGTGCCGTCCCTCGGCGTCGATGATCCAGCCTTGCGGGATCTGTTCGCCGCGCGCGACCGACAGTGCAATCTTTCCGGCCGCCACCGCTGAGGTCGCCATGTCAAGATAGAACGGTGCCTCAAGATCGGACGGCACCGCAATCGAGATCGGGTTGGTGCCGAGCCTTGCCTCGCGGCCGCCAAACGGCGCGACATGCTTCGGCGAGCGGCCGGAATCGGCGGCGGCAATCCCGATCATGCCGGCCCGTATCGCCATCAATGGATAGGCGGCGAGACGCCCGACATGGCTTTGCCGGAACACCGTGCAGGCCGCCACATTGGCAGTCTTGGCTTTCTCGATCGTCAAGGCCATTGCCTGGGCGTTGACGTGAAAGCCGAACCCCCAATGGCCATCGATCACCGTCGTGGTCGGCGATTCCTGGACGATGGTCCATTGGGCGCCGGGCACGATATGACCGGCCTTGATGCGGTCAATATAGGTCGGGATCGCGATCACCCCGTGCGAATCGTGGCCGGCGAGGTTGGCGTTGACGCAGCCGACGGCGACCGCACTGGCTTCCTCTTCAGTTGCACCGGCAGCCCTAAGCAGAACCTCGCCGATACGCGTGAGACGGTCGGCCTGGACCATCGGCATGGGAATTTCCTCACCTTGAGCGCCCGCGCGAACCGCGGGTCGTGCTTGGTGCCGGCATGCTCTCAAAGCGCCCGCGGCAGGGCAAGCGTGGAAAAATCCTGTTAGCCATGCCGTCAGCACGGCCCTCACGTATCAGGATTTTCATCCTGCAAAACTGGTTGCGGCGGGTGCCGCATCCCGGCCGGCGCGCGCCAGTGGTATGGCTGACAAATCGTGAATGGGCCGTAGTTCTCCGGAGCGGCGTCGTTCGTCGTTGGTCTGACATTTACTCTGAATCGCAACTCCCGGCCGCCAATAACGAGCATTTAGGCCTGTTGCACGCATAAAATCCGCAAGGGGCAGCCCGGCGCTGCCGGCAGGGAGCTTGGGGACGGTGAAGACCGACATCGCGCGCACACTCGCGGCGTTGAATGCGACCAACGAAGCGATTCTGTACGCCAAATCGCCCGAGGAACTGTATGCGAAGGTTTGCGACGCCGCGTTCTCGGTCGGCGACTTCCTGGCTGTATCGGTCTTCCTGCTGGAGAGGGAAACCAATTTCCTGCGCTTCGCCGCCGGCTGCGGCGATGACGTGCCCCGCCTGCGCAGCATCGACATTTCGGTTCTGGCCGGGACGCCCGAGGGATCCGGTGTTGCCGGACAAGCGTTCCGCGACGGGCGCGTATGCGTCAGCAACGATTTCCTGAACGATCCGCGCTCGTTGGCTTGGCGCGACGGCGCCAAGGCCAACCACGTGGGCGCGGCGGCGGCGCTGCCGTTGATCTGCAATGGCCAGAGCGTTGGTGTGTTGTTGGTCTCACGCCGCGAGGCGCACTCGATCGACGCACAACTCGTCGCGATGCTGGAGCGTGTCTCGGCAAACATTTCGTTCGCGCTCGACAATTTCGACCATGAAGCTGCGCGCAAGAACGGCGAGCGCACCATGCGGCGGTTGAATCGGATGTTCGGCGCCATCAGCGCGACCAACGAAGCCATTCTTCGCGCCAAGACTGAACAGGAACTCTATCAGCGCGTTTGCGACGCAGCGGTATACAGCGGAAAGTCAGCGGCCACGGTGATCCTGCTTGCAGAGCCGGACTCGATCTGGCTGAAGCCGGTCGCTGGGACAGGCGCAATCGTCGAACAGATCATGCGTGCGCCGTTCTCGATCGACGCGGGCAACCCGTATGGAACGGGCGTCTGTGGCAAGGCATTCCGGACGCAGCAGCCTGCCGTCAACAACGACATTCTCAGCTCGACACAGGGGCAGCCCTGGCACCAGACCGCCCGCGAAACGGGCGTTACCGCCTGCGTCGCCCTTCCCCTGATCAAGGCAGATGAGAGCGTCGGCGTGCTGCTGTTCTTCGTCGGAAAGCTGTGGGCGGAGGATGAAGAGATCGTCGCGCTGATGGCGCGGATCGCAGAAAACGTTTCCTTTGCGCTGGAAAACTTCGAGCGTGCCAGCGAAAAGGCGCGGGCCGACGCCCAGAAGCAACGTTTGGGGCGCATGCTGGCGGCGCTCAGCGCCACCAACGAAGCGATCGTCCGCGCGACGTCGCGCACCGAGCTGTTCGAACTGGTGTGCGAAGCTGCCGCGAACGGTGGACGGTTCAACTCGACCAGTATCCTGTTGGCCCGCCCCGACAGCTACGACATCGATCTGGTGGCCGTTGCGGGACCGACGGCAAACAACATGCGGCGGGTCAAGGTCTCGACCAACGCGGATCTGCCTGAAGGGCGTGGTCTCTGCGGCAATGCGTTCCGCTCCAAGCGAGCTTGCATCGCAAACGACTTGCGGGCCGATCCGCGAGGATCGGCATTTCATCAGTTCATTCACAGCGATGGTGCTATGTCGGGCGCTGCGTTTCCGCTGCTCGTTTCCGGTCAGCCCTTCGGTGTGATGTTCTTCATCTCGTCCGAGAAAGATACGTTCACGCCCGAATTTTCCGAACTGCTGCAGCGACTCACGGAGAATGTGTCGTTCGCGCTGGAAAATTTCGACCGGGCGGACGAGAAGGCGAGGACCGAAAGTCAGAAAAAACGCCTGACGCGGATGTTCGCTGCTTTGAGCAGAACCAACGAAGCCATCATGCGCGCCAAATCCCGCACGGAGCTTTTTAATCTCGTGTGCGAGGCTGCGGCAAATGGCGGCAGGTTTACGTCGACCACCATTGCGCTGGCCACCCCCGGCAGCGACCTTCTCAGAATCGTGGCCGCCTCCGGCCCGGCAGCCGAGACGACGCGGCACGTCAGGTTATCGACGGATGAAAGCCGTCCCGAGGGACGGGGGCTCAGCGGAACGGCGTTTCGAACCGGGCGTCCATGCATCACCAATGATTATGTTAGCGACCAGCGCGTTGCCGCCTTCCAGGCCGTCGTAGGTAGCTATGGCGCCCAGTCAGGCGCCGCCTTTCCTCTCTTGGTCCGGGACGAGCCAGTTGGCGTTATGATTTACATGTCCTTGGACAAGGACACCTTCACCGCCGAATTCGTCGAACTGCTGCAACGACTGGCCGACAATGTCTCGTTCGCGCTGGAGAACTTCGATCGTGCCGAGGACAAGGCCAGGACCGAAGTCCAGAAGGAGCGCCTGACGCGCATGCTCGCGGCGCTGAGCGCGACCAATGAGGCGATCATCCGCGCGACCTCCCGGACAGAACTGTTCGACCTGGTGTGCGAAGCCGCCGCCAACGGCGGCAAGTTCACTCTGACCTCCATCGTATTGGCGAAACCCGACAGCGATGATCTCGAAGTTGTTGCTGCCGCGGGTCCGACTGCCCTCAGCGCACGTCTGGCAAAGATATCGGCAAGTGAGGCGCACCCGGAGGGACGTGGGCTGTGCGGTCAGGCGATCCGTTCGCAGCGGCCGTGCATCATCAACGATTACCTCGCTGATCCCAATGCCGAGGCGTTTCACCACAGAGCGCGTCTCGATGGCACGAATTCCGGCGCTTCGTTCCCCCTGCTGGTGCATGGGCAAGCCGTCGGCGTGATGTCGTTCATGTCGCGCGAGACGGATACATTCACGCCTGAGTTTGCCGAGTTGTTGCAGCGGCTCGTCGACAACGTGTCCTTTGCCTTGGAGAATTTCGATCGCGCGGATGAAAAGACCCGCGCGGACGAGCGGATCGAGTACCTGGCGTCGCACGACAGCCTGACCAACCTGCCGAACCGGGAGATGTTCAACGGTATGCTTCGCCGCGCGATCGACGCCGCCGCGCGCTACCAACGGCAGTTTGCGCTGCTGTTCATCGACCTCGACAGGTTCAAGGTCATCAACGACTCGCTAGGGCATGACGCCGGCGACATGTTGCTGGTGGAGATCGGCGACAGGCTACGCCGCGCGCTGCGCTCGAGCGACGTCGTGGCGCGGCTCGGTGGCGACGAGTTCGTTGTCATCCTGGAGGAGGCGGCCGAGCGGCACGAGGTGGAGCGCATAGCCGGCGAGCTTCTCTCCGTACTGGGCCAGCCGCTGCAACTCAGCGGTCACGAATGCCAGACCACAGCCTCGATCGGGATCGCAATGTACCCGTCCGATGGCACCGACATGCAGACGCTGACCAAGAATGCCGACATGGCGATGTATCTCGCCAAGGAGGACGGCAAGAACGGCTTCCGCTTCTTTACCAAGGAAATCAAGACGCAGTCGATCGAGCGTCTGACGCTGGAGAGCGCGCTGCGCCGCGCGCTGGAGCGCGACCAGTTCTCGCTGCACTACCAGCCCAAGATCGACATGGAGAGTCGACAGATCACCGGCGTCGAAGCGCTCTTGCGCTGGAATCATCCCGAGCTCGGCACCGTCTCCCCGGGGCAATTCATTCCGCTCGCCGAGGAAACCGGGCTCATCGTTCCGATCGGCCGCTGGGTGCTCAAGGAAGCCTGTGCGCAGAACATGGCCTGGCAGCGCCGCGGCCTGCGGCCGGTGACGATGGCCGTCAACCTGTCGCCGCGGCAATTCGCCGATCCACATCTGCTGCACGACGTCGACGAGGCGCTGTTGGCAAGCGGCATGTCGCCGGTGCTGCTGCAGCTCGAAGTCACCGAAAGCATGGTGATGCGGAATGTCTCACGCGCGATCAAGATTCTCGACGCGATCCAGAGCCGCGGCATTCGCCTCGCGATCGACGATTTCGGAACCGGCTATTCGTCGATGTCGCTGATGAAGCAGTTCCCGATCGATACCATCAAGATCGACCGCTCTTTCGTTCGCGACCTGCCGGTCGATTCCGAAGACCAGGCCATTGCGCAGGCGATCATCAGCATGGGCAAGGCGCTTGGCATGACCGTCATTGCGGAGGGCGTCGAGACTGTGGAGCAGGAGGCCTTCCTGCGCAACCACGCCTGCGACGAGATGCAGGGCTTCCTGTTCTCCAAGCCGCTGCCCGCAACGCAAATGGCTGACCTGCTTCGGGCCGAACCGCGGCTCGCCTCGCCGCCGTTGCAGCCGGAAGCCGGATCAGGGTTGAAAGGCGCTATCGTCTGACGGTTGTGGATGCAGCTCGCGGACCGTCGGGTCCGAGAAGTCGATCTTGCGGGGAAAGTCGTACGGCCAAGGCAGGGACGTCTGCCCCGCGAAGGCTTTGAGGAGGAGTTCTGCTGCGGCGGCATACGTCGCCTGGTTGGGCAGGCAGAGTTCGGCACACCATTCCGCCGGCAGCGATTGCGGCGCGTTGCGCAACTCTATCGCTGGTCCCCACCACCATGCCGGGGCGGGCGATCGTTCGGCTTCGGGGACAGCCCGCCAGCGCGCGTATTCGCCGACCAAGCGTTCGAACTGCAATTGCGCCGCCGGATGCATCCCATCTCCTGTCATCAGATGATATCCGCATCCGCACGCGGCGCAATGCGCGTCAGTGGGTCATTGCCGGCCGTGCTGCCAGTGCGCGGTCACATCCGCGCCCGATTTGTTGAGATGCACGTGCTGATCGACATGATCAACCCATGACACCGGAATGAAGTGGTGATGCTCACCATCGGGCGAGCTCTGCTTGGTCAGCTTGATCTTGTCGGTTCCTTCCAGATGGTCGACTTTTCCGACCGTCTTCCTGTCCGACGAGATGACGTCCATGTGTTCCTTGATCTGCGCGGTAACAGTCATGTTTCATGTCCGTAACGTGGTTGAGAGCATGAAACGCACCGCCGCCGAAATGGTTGCGGAGCCGCCTGCCGCTGTCCGCCGGCCGGTACGCCAGCCACACAGCATTGCTCCCGAGCGCTTGCAATACAGCGGTTATCTGTCTTCTGCCACCGTCGGGGTCGCCGGACCTTCGCCCATGATCAGCAGTACGGCGTCTTCATCCTTGGCACAACGCATCTGCAGCATGAAAAACGGATTTACGCTGGTCAATGTGATGCTACGTTGCCGCCCAACTAAAAAGCAGCCACGGGAGGGTTACGTTCATGAAGCGTTTGTCGGTACTTGCGGCCGGCCTGTTGATGGGCGCAGCCGCCGTTCAATTTTCCAGCGTAGCATCCGGCCAGAGCGATGGCTGGGTGACGCTCGTCGACGGCACCAAGATGGGCGACTGGACCGAGGTCGGTAAGGCCAATTGGGCGATGAAGGACGGTGCGCTGGTCGCAGACAAGATCACTGAGGGCAAGGATCCCTCGTATCTCGTCAGCAAGCAGTCCTACAAAGATTTCGAAATGAAGGTCGAGTTCTGGGCCGACGATGACGCCAACAGCGGAATTTTCATTCGCTGCGACCAGTCGGCCAAAATCGATTCCAAGATCTGCTATGAGGTCAACATTTTCGACAAGCGGCCCGATCCGACCTACGGCACCGGCGCAATCGTCGACCTGGCCAAGGTCGACCCGATGCCGAAGGCGGGCGGCAAGTGGAATACTTTCGAAATCACGGCCAAGGGGCCGCATCTCGTCGTCGTACTGAACGGCCAGAAGACCGCCGACGTCCAGGATTCAAAACACGCCAGCGGCCCGTTTGCCCTGCAATACGGCTCTGGCGTGGTCAAGTTCCGCAAGGTGCAGATCAAGCCGCTGTAGGTAGTTGAGCGATAACTTGCGCTGCGTTCTGAACTCCCTCTCCCGCTTGCGGGGGAGGGTCGGGGTGGGGGTGCCGCCGCATCGGGATCGCCTGCCGTTTGCGTGGCGGAAGCTCAATCCTCACCAAGCGCATCCGTCTTCAGCGGGTGGGCCTTCTTGTGCCACGCCCAGGCGGTGCGGATGATCGTGGCCAGATCCGAATGGGCCGGACGGAAGTTCAATGTCGCGCGCGCGGCGGAGGGATCGGCGACCAGATAGGTCGGATCGCCTGGTCGACGGGGCTTGACGACATGCGGGACTTCGCGGCCGGTCTCGGCGGCGATCGCCGCGAGGATCTCGCGCACCGAAAAGCCATCGCCGGTGCCGAGATTGAAGGCGCCGCCGGCATGCCCCTGCAGCAGAAGCTCGAGCGCAAGCACGTGGGCGGTCGCCAGATCGGTTACGTGGATGTAGTCGCGGATCGCGGTCCCGTCGGGCGTGTCGTAATCGTCGCCGAACACGGCGAAATCAGGCACATGTCCCTGCAGCGCCATCATGGCGCGGGGGATCAGGTGGGTTTCCACCTCGCGCAATTCGCCGATGCCGCCGGCGGGATCGGCGCCTGCAGCGTTGAAGTAGCGCAGCGCGAACGAGCCGAAGCCATAGGCTGTGCGATAATCCGCCAGCATGCGCTCGATCATCCATTTCGAGGCGCCATAGGGATTGATCGGCGCGCAGGGATAGTTTTCGGGCAGCGCCTTGCTGTCGGCATTGCCATAGACCGCGCCGGTCGATGAAAACACCAGGCGGTTACAGCCGGCCGCACGCATGGTCTCGAGCAGCGACAGCGTGCCGGCGAGATTGTTGACGTAGTATTTCTGCGGATCGGCAACGGATTCGCCGACCAGGCTCGACGCGGCGAAGTGCATGACCGCCACAATGTCATGCTCGGCAAAGGTCCGCGCCAGCGTCGCCCTGTCGGCGATGTCGCCGACCACCAGCGTGCCCGCGGCGAAGCTGCGATGGCCGGTCGAAAGATTGTCGTAGACAACGGGCTGGTAGCCCGCGCTATCCAATGCCCTGCAGCAATGCGAGCCGATATAGCCCGCTCCGCCGGTGACGAGAATGGTTGGACGGCTGCTCATCGGCTTTGTGTCCCGCCGATGTCCCTCGATCGGCTCCTGTTCAGCAACAGATACAGCGCGCGGGGATTGGTGGTCAAATAGCGCCAGAACAGGCGGCGCGGCTCCAGCCAGATGCGCCAGGCCCATTCGAGGCCCGCATGTTGCATCCACAGCGGCGCGCGGGTGCGGCTGCCCGACAGGAAATTGAACAGTCCCCCCGCCGTCTTGATAACGCCGACATTGGAGAGGGCGGGCGCGAATTCCTCGACGAAGGCCTGTTCATAGGGAACACCGAGCGCGACCCAGAGATAGTCCGGTGCCAGCGCGTTGATTTCGGCGACCTTGGTGCGCAGCGCCTCGCCCCGGAGATAGCCGTGGTAACGGCCGACAATCTTGAGATCGGGATATTGCCTGCGAACGCTGGCGACCGCGACGGCGTTCTCGGTCTCGTCCGCACCCAGCATGTAGAAGGTCAGGCCGGCCGCCTGCGCCTTGCGGGCGACGACGTGGAACAGGTCGGTGGTCGCGACGCGCTCGGGCAGCGGTGTCCTCGATTTGAGCCGCGACACGGCCACCAGCGGCTGGCCGTCGGCATTGATCAGATCGGCGGCCCGGAACAGCCGGTCGGTCATCGGCTCGGTGGAGCAGCGCGCCAGCACCTCGCCATTGGCCGAGGTCAGATAGAGCGGACGATTGATGCGGCGTTGCGGGAACACCATGTCGATCATGAAGTTCGCAGTCTGCTCGAGATCCAGCACGGCGAGCCGCAGCCCACCGAGCGTGATGCGGGGTATGCTGGCCGTAGCCGCTCGGCCGACGGGATTCGCGCGGCGCTCAAGCATATTGCTTGTCCCGCTGCTGGCCGACGGCGGTGGGGTCGACTTCGCAGAGAACGACACCGACCAGCTTGTGCTCGGCCCCACCGAGGGCTGCGATAATGTCTTCCATGCTGTCGTTGATGTCGAGGTGCACCGGCAGGATCGCAACCAGTCCCTCGGCCATCTCCAGCAGTTTGCGGTCGATCGGGTTCCACGGCATCGCCGGCCCGTCGAGGATCACGAGGTCATGGCCATCGGTGGAACGGGCCTGCGCAATTGCCTTTCGAATGGCGTCACCCGCTTTCGCGTCCGTCGCCTTGATGGCCGGCAGGATCGAAATTCCGTTGGCGGTCTGGATCGCGCGGGGGGCCTTGGCGCCGATGCTGAGCCAACCGAAGCGGCTTGAATCGCTCTTGGCCAGGTGGCTCACCTTGTCCGACAGCGCGCGTCGCTTGAGGTCAGCATCGATCAACAGCACCTTGGCGCCGTCGCGCGCCGCGGCGAGCGCGATGTTCAGCGCGGCGATGCTGCGGTCCTGATCCGAACCTGCGCCGATCACGGCCATCACGGGTGGCGTTTGCCCGGCGCGCCTGGCCAGCGCTGCGCGCATCTCGCGCATAGCATTGAGGACGGTCATCAAGGGAAAGCCGGCGCGCAGCGTAGGCCAACCGAACCGCGTGACGTCGGCGGTGCCATCAGTCGCAAGAATGCTGCTGAGCGTGCGCATCACGTCGGTTTCCTGCAGCCGTGCGATCAGCGGCTTTTCGATCAGGCTGACGGCGGGTTGCGCCCGGAATTCGGCGGCAGGCGGCTCCCTCGCAGCCTCAACCGCGGCGGGCTCTTTCGTAGCTTCCGACGGCGCCTTGTCCCGGGGCTGAAGCGGGTTCGTGCCCGGCATCAACTGATTGGCCGCCACGATCCAGCCCGCGGCTGCGAGCCCGCCAAGGGCAAAGCCGATCATCATGAGCAGGCTCATGGCCGGCGGGAAAGTGCGCCGCTGCGGCACGGTGGCTTCGCCGATGATGCGCGCGTTCGAAGTGTTCAGGCTTTCCTGCTCTTCGGTTTCGCGCGATCGCTTCAGGAACGACTGGTAGACGTTGCGGCTCGCCTCGACCTCGCGTTCGAGCTCGCGCAGGCGCACCGAAGCCTGGCTCATCTGGACGCTCTGGCGCTTCTGGGTTTCCAGTGCCTTGTTGAGCGATGCTTCGTAATCACGGGCGCGGATCAGGTCGTTCTTCGCAGCCTGCGCGAAGCGCTCGACCTCTTCGTTGATGGCGCGGCGCAGGTCCTGCACCTGCTGCTCCATCTGGCGCAGCGCCGGATGACGGGGTCCCAGTTCGCTTTGCAGTTCAGCCTGGCGCTTTCGCGCCTCGGCAAATTGCGCGCGCAGATTGGCAATGGTCGGCGACTGCAGCGCCTCGGGAATGGCGCCGGCGTCGCTTGATGCCTTGCGGCTGGCTGCTATCTGGTCGTATTTGGCCTGCGCGTCGAGCGTCAGCGCACGCGCCGCGGCGAGCCGCTGGTTGCTGGCGGAGAGCTGCTGGTCGCTGATCAGCGTGTCCTGGCTGCCGACAAAGTTGTTCTGCGCCTTGTAGACCGCAAGCGTGTTCTCGGCATTGCGAAGCCGTTCCTGCAGCTCCTTCAGCCGGCCGGAAAGATCGCTGGTCGCGCGCCGCGCGGCGGCGGCCTGCGACTGTTTGGATTCGGCCAAATAGGCTTTTGAGATCGCGTTGGCGAGCATCGCCGCTTTGGCGGGCTCGTACGACCAGACGTCGATGTCGACGATGAAGGTCCGATCGGTCTTCTTGACGTTGACGTGGCGATTGAGCGCTTCCAGCGCGCTCATCTGAATTTGCTTCTGCTGCTCGGCGGTCGGGCGCAGCTCGATCCCGAACAGGCCGAGCAGCGATCCGAGGAGGCCCTTGGCATCGCCGCCGCCGAACTCCGGATCCTTTTCCAGATTGGTGTCGCGCATCACCTGCAGCAGCACGTTGTTCGAGGTGATGACGCGCGCCTGGCTCTCCACCACCATCGCGAGCCCGGAAATATCCTGGGCGCGCGGCGTCAATTCGCGATCGACCAACTGCAATTCGCGGGGATCGACGTAGAGCTGGGTGGAGGCGGTGTATTTCGGCGTCAGGCTCTTGCCGACCGCAACGGCAATGCAGGCGGAGATCAGTGCCGCTGATGCGATCGCAGCCTTCCGTTGCCACAGCAGCTGGGCCAGATCGAGCACGCTGAAGCCGGCCGGCGCGGTCACCGCGGCGGGCCTGGCGTCTGGCTTTATCGGCTGGTCATAGATAAGCATCGACCCCAGCATCCATTCGAAGTGCCGCACGCATCGGCTGAGGGGTTACTCTTCGGATCACACCAGGCGCGCCGGAAACAAGCGCTGAAGAAACGCAACAGGGAAAATTAACCATACTCACCGAGGCACTATTCACCGAAATGGCAAACAAAGCGTTTAACCGCGGGCGCATCGCATCGCCTCCGCCACGGTGAGGATCGGAATTTTCCGCCGCGATGCTGCTGCGAGCGCATGCTCGAGCAGGGCAGGCGAGCAGCCATAGGGGCTCGGGCGGTCGGTGACGTCGTGGCTGTAGAAAATTAACCATCCATTATTGGCTTGCGCGTCGTCAAATGCGCGTTCAATCCCGTCACGATCCATCTCGCGATCGATCAGCGGCATCGCGCGCAGGAACTGCAGATCCACGCCGCCGCTGTTGACGCCCTGGACGATGCTGCGGCAGGTCTGGAATTCCCTCCTGAGCTGATGCTTCCGAGCGTAGGAGCCGTACCCGAACGGATAGGCAAAACTATCGATTCGTATCGACGGATCGAGCGCGTGAAGGTAAGCGCGGTTGCGCATGATTTCTTGCCGCATCGCGGCCTCGTCGAGGTCGCAGGCGCGCTGATGCGAAAACGTGTGGCAGCCGATCTCGTGACCCCTATGGTGAAGCGAGACCACATCCTCGCCATCGCCCGTCACCCAGTCCGGCCCATCGGCGCCGACCAGGCTGCCCGAGACATAGAACGTTCCCCGCGCGCCATGCGCTTCGAGCATCGCAGAGCCGGTCGTCACCGCGCTCTTTGGCAGATCGTCGAAGGTGAAACTGACCATCGGTGCGCTGTTGCGCAGCCGGAATAGATCGACGTGCAAATGCATCGCCAGCCGGTGGCCGAGCTTTGCTCTTGCCTCTGACCACATCGCGTTCATGGTTCAGCGCTTTCGCAGGATCACGTGGTAGTCGCCCTGCCGCACATCGGTGCGGCCGGGCAGGAAGAAGTTCATGGCGCGCGCGGCGGCATCGATCAGCGCAGCGCAGGCGGGCATGCGCAGCCGCATCTCCGGATAGCGAGGGCTCTCATACTGTTTGCGATAGATCATCTGCAGGCCGTGCTGTTCGGCGAATGCTTCCAGATTGGAAAGCGTGACCAGCGGATGGAATAGCGTTGGGAACGGTGCGTGGCCGGGTAGGCCGGCTTTGTTGTCGCCGCGGACATGGCGGTAGAACCAGACATGGAACCAGTGAGGCGAGTATTTGGTAACGAAGCCGGACAGCGAGCGCGGATTGGGCGCGCCGATCAGGATCAGGCCGTTCGGCTTCAGCGCTTCCCAGAAGCGCAGCAATGCGGCTTCGACGTCGGGTACGTGCTCGATCACGTTGTAGCAGATCACCAGGTCGAAGCTGTTGGGCCGGAAGCGATGGGTCTGGATGTCGCCGAGGATGGCCTGCTGCGCGTAATCGTTGTTGCGGATCTGGTCCTCGTCGATATCGACCACGGTGACGTTGGCGCGATGCAGCACTTTGAGCGGCAGGAAGCTGGTCGAGCCGCCGCCGGCTTCGTAAATCGAGAGTTCGCCTTCAGGCAGCGTCGCTTCGAGGATGGCGTGAACCGTGAGCAGGCTCTGCCGCGCTTCGCCATGCACTAGCTCGAGAAGCGCCTGCGGATGCTGCACGGTTTGCGGAGCGTTTGCTGTCGCCGGCGCGCGGCCGATCGTGACTGCCTCGTTCATCGAATCTATCCATTCTGACGTGGGGGGTGCCCTGTTCATTCTAGTTTTTCCAATCCACCCGCTGAAACGCTTGCAACAACGCCTGGTCCGCCTTGTGAATCGAAGGATCGAACGGCACGCGGTTGGTGCGTTGATATTTCCAGTTGCTGCCGATCTCGCGAAAATGCCGGAACGAAAAGTCCTTGGTGCAGAAGTACGAGGCCCACCAGGAGAAGATCGAATGAATGTGCCATTGCGCATGCGTCGGACACCGGCCGGGAACCACCGTCCATTTCGGCAGGCACGCGTTGGCGTCACGCCGCATCACGAGCCGCGAGAATTCGTATTTCGGCGGCATGAAGACCGAGAAGTCGGCGTGGCGATGCGGAATGCGCATGTCGTCGCGGAGACCGTCATCGATGCCGATAATCCATCGTCCCCGGTATCGGACAAGCCCGGTCCACGACTGTTCGGCGGCTTCGAACACCGACTTGCCGGTCTTCGAGAGTACCAGCTCGTCGATGTCGGAATTCATGGCGCTTCGGGCATGCTGCAGGAACCGCCACCTTGCGTGCTCCCAGGCTCCCAGCTGGCAGAAATCGGAATCCCAGTGATCCCAGCTATTGGCGCCCTGCGGGCCGTACTTGAAGGGCCACTCCATCACGACCGAGCATCGGATGCCCGCGATCGATCGAAGCGCGGCGCTCAAGGTGGCGCTGTCGTAGGCGCTGGAGCCGTTGTCGTAGATGAGAACGGCGTCCGCGCCGTGAATGTCGCGGTTGAATCTCACCCAATCGAGGATCCATTCGATCGGATTGTCCTTCGACATCGTGAAGATGACGCGGCGATCCCTGAACATTTCCGAATGGTTCGGCGACACCGAGAAGGTGAAGCTGCCCAGGTCGCCCAATGCCTGGACCGGGCTGGCATTCTCGGGAATGTCCAGCCACAACTGAGCGTGACGGTCGAGCTGCCTTGTCCGCGCTTTGCAGGTCCCGGCGCCGCTGATGAAGGTTGTTGTCGCAACGTCCCGCGCGAGGTTGAGGAAGGGCGGTGCAAACAGCGCAATCTTTGATTTGCTGACCTGCACTGCATCGTAGAACAGCGTATTGCTGTCGAAGTCGCGGTCGAAATTCTCGCCCCGGAACGCGAGCGGGCGGGTCGCCTCGCGCCGCTTGTCGGTAAAGTCCGACAGCGACACCGGGTTAGTTCGACAAATAACATGTCGATTGTCGGTTGCAACGACCGGGCTTTTGCTGGCGAGCCGCATCATGGTTTTCTGATCGACATGCTGGGGAGTCCCGTGGACCGGGCGGTGATCGACGGGATCGGAAGGGCGTGTGCTTCACGCGTCGATTTGCTGGCCGGCCAGAGTTTGCGATGCGCGCCGTAGGCGATGACGGCCTGCCGCAAGCCGGCGACGTCGAACGCGAAGGCGGCTACGACGTACACGAGGCAGCCGGTCGCGGCCAGCACGCCAAACGAGACGATGCCGATCGGAAGCAGCGGTTTCAGGAACGTCAGCACCAGCGCCATGATCGCCGTCGCCGAGACGATGCGCATGAGCCGGAATGCGTTGAACGGAAGCGGAAACGCCTTCCGGGTGAGATACCAGCCGAAACCCGCGCCGAATGCTTCGACGATGACAAGGCTCGCCGCCGCGCCAATCAGGCCAAATCTGGCAAGCAGAACCGGCATGACCAGCAAGTTCGCGATCAGCATCGCGATGCTTTGCATCATCATCATGAACGGCGTCTTGGCAAGATGAAAGCTCGCGTGAATGTAGGACTGGGAGAATGACTGGAACAGCCAAGCGAATGCCAGGATCGGCATGATCTGCGCCGCGGTCTCCCTGAACTCGCTGCCGAGGATCACGCCGGCGATATAGCTGCTTGTCAGCGCCACGCCGACGACAGCAGGCAGGACGGCGGCGAATAGGATTTCGAGGCTGAGTTCCAGATGCGGCCGCGCTTCGCGCGCGCCGCCGTTGGCGTAAGCGCGCAACGCCAGCGGGATCGTCGCGGATGCGATGCTTACCGCCGGAATCAGGATGATCTGCCGGACGAGGTCTGCGGACGCGCCGTACTGGCCTGCCGCGTGGTCGCCCATGAAATGAAACACCAGCATCCGGTCGAGCGCAGCATGAATCGCAAAGACGATGCCGGATAGCGTGATCGGAATCCCGAAGGCCGCAAACGTTCGCAAATCGGAAAGCTTTGGTCCCGCGACGGGCGACCGCAGGATCGTGCTCGCAAACAACGTCGTCGTGACGAAATAGGTGATGGCGACCATCGCGAGCTGGTACAGTCCGCCGCCGCCCAGCAGCGCCGCGGCCAGACACAGCGTAAACGCCAGGCAGGCGCGGACGATCGACGCCGTCATGAACGCAAGCGATTGCAGCCGTGCCTTGAGCAGTTCCTGCCCGAGTTCAAACAGGCCGAGCCCCAGCGCAAAGAAGATGGCGGCGACATTTCGTTCCAGCGAGACCGACGTCGCCAGCGTGGCGACAAGAAGTGCGATCGGCGCGGCGAGGGCGGAGATGAGATAGGCGAGAAAAATGGTCTTCCTGACGTCGACCGTGCCGCCCTCCGACTGAAAACGCAGCGCGGCGACGCGAACCCAGGTGAACAGCAACGCCGAAACGATGCCCGCGGTGCTCAGACCGACGACATAGACGCCATATTCGTCCGGCGAGAGCAGGCGCGTGAATACGACCGCGCTCAGCAAACCAATAGCGGCCGATACGACGCTCGCAACCGAGTAATGGAATGTTTGGCTGAGCATTACTTCGGCAATGGGTTCAGGGTTAACGACACGGTACAATTCATCTCAACAATCTGCCGGAGGCTCCTCGTTGTCAGGCGCAATCTCTCGCGTGCCCATTGGAGCAAGATCAGTGCCGAACCGGTGCGGCACGTCTTGCGGTGCGTCAGCGTGGTTAACTCTAAGGTTTCCCGTCGGCTCTTACCGATAGACGACGAGGCCGAGAGTTTTCGGCACATCCGATCTGTCCGGGCTGTCCGTGTTTGCGACAGGCTGGGCCGCTCTGAGTTGCGCGGTAACCATTTCGACCGCACGCGCTCGTGCGTGCGGTCGCGGTGGACTGGATATTGCAAAGCCGGTTGCCGAGATCGCCGGCCTTTTTCGGCGAATGGATTGCCGATGAGCGTTTGGTTAGATTGCTTTCAACAAAATCTCTTTCCACAAGAAGGGCGCTGCAAGGGTCCTGTTCCTTTTGGGACAGCGATCTTGTCCGGCCTGTATCTTTTTGCGACGGCGAGAGCTCATCATCCCAACCGTTTCCTGCGGTGTGCTAACGCCGTGATGTCCGGCTTTGCCAGAAAGCACGCGTGGGTGGGCGATGTTTCGAACTGATCCGAGGCGGCGCAAGAAACACGGCCTGAAGCGGCTGGTGCTGTTTCTGGCGGCATTCGTCCTGACCGTGCTGTTGTTGGCGCGCGTCGACAGCAATGCTGCCTCACGCGCCTTCTCTAGTCCGGCGAAGTTCGCAGGCGCCTTCGTCAACTGGGGCCCCGTGGGACGCGAGCATACGCTGCAGGCATGGGAAAAATGGCTGAAGCAGAAGCCGTCCTCGGTGCTCGGCGTCGACTTCTATGGACAAACGACTTGGGAGGACTTCTCCAAACTGAGTTGGGTTCCCGGCGTCTGGAAGAAGCTCAACCCCGCGCGCAACGTGGTCTGGTCGATCCCACTGACCATGAAGGGCACGCCTCTCGCCGACGTTGCCCAAGGCTTGCATGATGCCGACTTCGAAGCGGCAGCCCGGGCGATTTCGGCAGCCCATCCCCAGGCGATCATCCGGCTCGGCTGGGAAATGAATCTGGCTGAAATGGCGTGGTTCGCGAAGGGGCATGAAGCCGATTACATCAAGGCGTTCCGCCGCGTCGTAGAGATATTCCGCCGTCACTCCTCAGGCTTCAAGTTCGATTGGTGTCCGGGATGGGGGCCGCAGGACATGCCGGCGGACGCGAGCTATCCCGGCGACGACGTCGTCGATTACATCGGCCTCGACGTCTACGACTTCAAGCATGAAGGCTCCGCCGAGGAGCGCTGGAACACCTTCTACGTCAAGGCGCCATTCGGCCTCGAATGGCACCGCGACTTTGCGCATCGGCACGGCAAGCGCATGAGCTATCCCGAATGGGGCGTGGGCAATTTCGGCGACAATCCGTTCTTCATTCAGCAGATGTACGATTGGTTCATGAAGAACGAAGACAGGATCGCCTACGCCGCCTATTTCGACGTCAACGGGGCGTGGCCTACCCAGATCGACAACGGCCAGTTTCCGAACTCGCAAAGGCTGTTCCGAAAATTGTTCAGCCGTTGATCCGCACTCGACGTTCGTTCAGCGCGGATTAACCCCGTCCATTAACCGTCGCCGAAGTTCGGTGCCTCACGTTTCGCTGCCGGATCGAAATTTGCACCACGGTGCGCGTTACGTCCGCAACGCCCGGAGAGATCCCGGAGCGAGCGGTTTTATCGAGACGGAAGTGTGCCGGATTAGTCCGGCCATCCCGTTTCGGGACGATGAGACATATTCGTGAACGACCAGACTTTCATGGCAGGGATTTCGACCAGCGATCGCCGGATGGAGCGGTCTGAACCGGCGGTCAGGGCTCTGCGCGCACTGGTGGCAGTTTCGCCGGCGCTCGATTCGGGAATCGAAACGGTGGTGTGCATCCCCTGTTTTCGTCGTCCTCAACACCTGCGCCGGACGCTGCAGTCGCTTGCCGCTCAACGCACTAGCCGCCGCTTCGCCATCGTGATGGTGGAGAACGATGCGTCGAGGAGCGAGAGCGTGCCCGTGGCCGCCGAATATCTGGCGTCGGGGAAGTTCTCAGGACTCTGCGTGATCGAGCCGCGGCAGGGAAACTGCTATGCGATCAACGCCGCCTTCGAGACCGCGCTGAAGATGTTCCCTTCTGCGACCAGTTTCCTGATGATCGACGATGACGAAATCGCTTCGCCGGACTGGCTGGAGCAGATGGTCGGGACGGCGGAAGCGACAGGCGCCGACATCGTCGGCGGACCGGTATTTCCTGAATTCGATGACGAACGGAAGCGTGGGCTGCGTCGTCACCCCGCATTTGCGCCGGCCTACGACGCCTCAGGTCCAGTGCCGGTGATCTATGGCTGCGGCAATTGCCTGATCCGGCGCGCGGTGTTCGACCGGTTGGACACGCCGGCGTTCGACCTCCGTTTCAATTTTCTTGGCGGCGGAGACACCGATTTCTTCTATCGCTGCAAGAGACTTGGCTTGCGGTTTCATTGGGTAGCCGAAGCCGCGATCAGGGAGACCGTGCCGCAAAGCCGGACCAGCCTGAAATGGCTGGTGACGCGGGGCTTACGGATCGGCGCGATCAACTATCACGTCCAGCGCAAGGCGACGCCGACGTTCCGCTTGCGGGCGAAGTTGACCGCCAAATTGCTGGCAGCCTTGCCGCTGTCGCTCATCCATGCCCTGCACGCGGTCTTCACCGAGCGCGAGTGGACCATTGCCATGCATCCCGTAATCGTGGCAATCGGCAGCGTGCTGGCCGCGCTCGGCCTCGAGCCGCAGCCCTACAAGGCGTCGAAGATCGTCTCATGACCCAGTTCATCGACGCATCCGAAATCCGCAACGTTGCCGCCGGGATTGAGCGCCAGCAGGTGATGGATGTCGTTCGCGGCGTGACCTTTGTCGGCACGTTGCTGCTTGGCTGGATCTCGCTACATCCGTTCGTCAGTCTCGGCGACATACAGATCGGTGACGTCGGCACCGGCAACGAGCTCGCGACCTATGCGATGTTCGGCGCGCTCAGCGTGCTGACAGTTGCGCTCGCGATGCGAAATGACGCCCGGGGACTGGCGACATTGTTGTCGCCGGCGTTTGTCCTGTTCGGCGCCTGGGTGCTGGTGACCGTCGTCTTGTCGTTCGATCCGACAACGTCGATCAGGCGTCTTTCTCTGACGATCTGCGTTGTCGCAGTGACCGCCGCGCTGATGCTGCTGCCGCGGTCACAGCAGGAATTGATGCATTGGTTCACGATCGCGGCGCTCACGCTATTGGCGATCTGCTATCTCGGAATATTGCTGGCCCCGGATCTTTCGATTCACTTGGCGACCGACCCGCTGGAGCCGGGACTTGCCGGCAACTGGCGCGGCACGTTCGGCCACAAGAACCAGGCCGCAGCCATCATGGTGATGGTGCTGTTTCTCGGCGTCTACATCATCCGCTCCGGTCTATGGATATCCGGGGCCGCCATCACCGCGCTTGCCTCGCTGTTCCTATTGTATTCGGCCGGAAAGAGCTCGCTGACGCTGTGCTTTGCGGTGCTTCTGCTGACGTCGGTCACCTCCTTCATCCGTTCATTCTGGTTTCGCGCGACCATCTTGCTTACACCGCTGGTGTTGCTGAACCTGCTGAGCGTCGGCATGGTGATGTTTGAAAGCCTCGCCGGAATCTCCAAACTGCTGCCGTTCGATTCGACATTCACCGGGCGCACTGACATCTGGGCGTTCGCATTGCAGTCGCTGCAGGCACGATTGCTCACCGGATACGGCTTTGCTTCCTTCTGGGGCAGCAGCGCCATTCAAAGCCTTCCCGAAGGCAAAGAGTGGGCCAGCTTCGCCGCCCACAGCCACAATGGCTATCTCGATACGGCGCTGGGTATGGGCGTTCCCGGGCTTCTTTTGCTGATCCTGGTGCTGGTGATCCTGCCGTTGAGGAATTTCCAACGGGCGGAGGAGGGCGGCAACAACGGTCCGCTCGCCATGATGCTGCTGCGGATCTGGCTGTTCGGGCTCTATCTGTCGGCGATGGAAAGCTTCTTCTTAGACCGTTCCGATCCGCTGTGGTTCACGTTCCTGATGGCGGTATTCGGCCTGCATTATCTCGCACGGTTCCGGGCGCGAGTTTGATGGTGGCGTGTCCGGACGCGGTGCAGCGCTTTTGGCGCTGCGCCGCAGAGCCGGGACCCATTCCTCCCGCAACTTCCTGGACCCCGGATCAGCAGCGCACCACGCCGCAAAGGCGGCGCGTTGCGCTGCGTCCGGGGAACGCAGCTCACAATTGCGCCCGCACCGCTTCGGCAACATCCTTCCACCAGCCGTCGAAATCGAACGGCAATGGCACCGGCGGCCGCTTTACCACCGCGGCAATCCGGTCGGCATAGGCCTCGTTGTCCGAGCCGCGCGCGACCAGCACGACAGCGCCGCGGCTGATCAGTTCCTTGAACCGCGGATGATGGTCGAATTCCTCGGGCAGCGCAGGCCCGGCGACGATCAGCGGATGGCCGGATTGCACGCAGGCGAGGATGCTGGAGCGCCGCGCGGTGATCCCCTCGTCAAGCGGATAGCAGAATACGTCGATCTCGCTGAACAGGCCGAACACCTCGTGATCGGAGGCGACGAAGCCGGAGACGATTACATCTTCGGCAATGCCGAGTTCTCGGGCGCGGGCATGAAACTCCTCCTCGACCTTGTCGACGCCGCGAATGAAGGAGCCGATATAGACGAGCAGCGGCTTGAGCCCGCGTTGCTTCAGGATGGCGCCGATCTCGAGCAGCGCATTGGGTTGCTTGCTCGGATAGATCGATCCGAAATGACCGATCAAGAGCCGCCCGTCGCCTTTGGCGGTGATGAGGCGATGGCGCAATTTCGAGTCCTCAATGCCTGCCGGGGCTTCAATGTTCGGCGGCAGCGGCGCCAGCACGATTTTTTTCGCGGTCCAGCCGAGCAGGCGATCGTCGGCCAGCTCGCGCCGGACCAGCGGCGAGAACATGATGATGGTGTCGGCCAGCAGCAGCGCCGGAATGTAGGTGATGCGGCGCAGCCAGTGCAGCCCGCCCCATTCGTGTTGAATCAGGATAATTTTGCGCCGGCGCAGCCAGCCAATCGCCAGCGCCACGAGCGGCGCGAAGATCACGCGTTTCCAGGCCACGATCGGGAAGTTGCAGACCACGCTTTGCGCCACGCCGACCGCGTGCCAGATCTCGGTCAGCGAACCCTCGCTGCGCGTCAGGGTGAACGTCGCGCTAGCGCCGGGCTCGAGCTTTTCGATCGTCTCCTGCAACAGCCGGGTGAACTGACCGATGCCGCAATGCATCTGCGGTCCTGCGCCGAGAAACAGCGCCCGATATCGGGTTTCTCCAGTCATCGTGCGGCGGCGGGTTTCCAGGGACTATCGGCGTTAGCCATACCTGCCAGACATTAGCTTCCGGTAAGCGGCGGCCTCCGCCCGGCACCGTTCTTGCCAATTCTACCGTGAAGATCGTCCGGCCGTCTCATAACGGGACATCGGGCGGTCACGCATGGCGCCAAGCCGCGATTTCGGGACAGCCGGAATAGGCCGTGCGCCAGGCAACAGGAAGTCAGCAGGAGCGCGGCGATGACGGGCAAGATCTTCAGCACATGGGATGAGACGCATTCCGAGCTTTGGAGCCATCAGCCGATCCGGCTGCAACACGAGATGCACAAATCGCCTGCCTTCTCGATGGACGAACTCGCCCAACTGATCGAGAGCTATCCACGCGAGCACTACAGCCTGGTGAAGACCGGGGCCAAGGGCTCCAGCCGGGTGTGGCGTGAGGGCGATATCGGTAACCTCTCCGGCCGGCAGGTCATCGAAGCGATTTCCCGCGGCGGGCTCTGGCTCAACATGCGCGATGTCGGCGCGGTCGACAGCCGCTACCGCAAGCTGATCGACCGGATGTTCGGGGAGATCGCGGCCAAGGTTCCTGGGTTCGTAGTGCCGCACCACCAGGCCGGCATTCTGGTCTCCTCGCCGGACGCGCAGGTTTATTATCATGCCGACTTACCCGGGCAGGGTCTGATCCAGATCGCCGGCCGCAAGCGGGTCTACGTCTATCCGAACACGCCGCCGTTCCTCAAGCCGGAGCACCTCGAGGACATCGCGCTGTTCGACGTCGAGGTCGATCTGCCCTATGCGCCCTGGTACGACGCGCATGCGCAGGTGTTCGACCTCGAGCCCGGCCAGATGCTGAACTGGCCGCTGAACGCGCCGCACCGCGTCGAGAATCTCGGCACCGTCAACATCTCGATGACGGTGTCATACGGTAACGACGACATCCGTCGCGCCCAGATCATTCATCTCGCCAATGGCCTGCTGCGCCATCGCTTCGGTTACGCGCCGAAGAGCCGCAATCTGCGCGGACTGTCCTTCCTCGCCAAGAAGGTGGTGCAGAAGCTGGTGCGCGACAGCAAGTGGGTTAAGCGCGAGCGGAGTGCCCGCCGCGCGATCGATTTCCGCCTCGATGCGAACGAACCCGGCAAGATCGTCGATCTGCCGAAGGCGGCATAGATCACAACGCCGATGACAGTGCTGACGACCAGTGCGGGGCAATTGGCGGCGCGCGCAACAAGCCATGCGGCCGGATTCCGCGTCGAACTGGTGCGCGACTGGCAACAGGCCGTCGCGCGCTGGCGCGACATCAGCCCGTCGACGCCGTTCCAGCACCCGCAATGGTATGACGCCTGGTACGGCGCCTTCGCCGCGGCCGAGGGCGTGGCGCCGTTGATCGCGATTGTCACAGACGCATCGAGCGGCGAGCCGGCAGCGTTGCTGCCGTTGATCCGCCGCCAGCAAGGCAAGATCGCCATCGTCGAATTCGCCGATCTCGATTTGACTGATTACAACGCGCCGATCCTGGGCAGCGCCGCGCCTCGCGATGCCAAGATGGCGCGCGCGCTGTGGCGCAGCCTCTCATCGGCGCTGCAGCGGATGCCCGACGCGGCCGATCTCATCCGCCTTCGCAAGGTGCCTGTCGATCTCGACGGCAAACCCAATCCTGTTGCCTTGCTCGACGCTGCCGGAGCGTGCTCGCTCAACGGCAATCTCGTCACGACGGGCGAGGACTACGACGCCTGGCGCCACTCGCTGGGAAGGACCGTGCGCAAGGAGCTGGAGCGGAGCTGGCGCGTGTTCACGCGCGACCCGGCTGCGTCCTTTGCGATCGTCACCGATCCCGACGAGGCTCTGCGGATTCTCTCGACCACCGAGGTGCAGCAGGGTACGCGAATGCAGAGCCTCGGGCTGAATTACATCCTCAATGACGAAGCCTGCGCGGCGTTCTACCGCAACCTGGTGCGCGACGGCGTCGGCACCGGCTATGCGCTGGTCTCCTCCCTCGCAGTCGGCGACGAAATCGTGGCGACGCTGCTCGGCATCAGGACCGGCTCACGTTACGTGATGATCCGCATCAGCAATGCCGGCGAGAAATGGTCGAACTGTTCGCCGGGCCGGCTGATCATCGAGCGCACCATGGCAGCTCTGCACAAAGACGGCGTGCGCCAGTTCGACTTCTCCATCGGCAATTACGCCTATAAGCGCCGCTTCGGCGTCACGCGCGTGCCGCTGATCGACGTCAGCGCCGCCTTGAGCTGGCGCGGATGGCCGTACGCCTTGCGCGATCGCGCGGTACGAGAATTGCGCAATTATCCGCGGCTCGACCTCCATGTGAAGCGCTTGCTCGGAAAGCCACTGTCGCGCGAAAAGAGCTGACACAATGTTGCCGCACGGGAACAGCCGTGCAAATCTGCAACACATGCCAGGATTGTGCAGCCGTTCCTGCTGTGTTCGCGAGAGTTGATGATCGGCTTCGCCGCACGCGCGTATGCTGCGCTTCGGGTGGAAGGGCTACTCGTGAATTGCTGCCGTGGGGAGAGCCAACATGCCAGCCTATATTCATCATGATGGCATTGAGCCGGGTTTCGTCCTTTGTCCGAGCTGCGTCGGGCTACCGATGTTCGTTCGGGACGTCGAACCGCATTGGAACCAGGCAAAGATTGACTTCACCTATGAATGCGCCGATTGCGGCGCCGAAGTCCGGCAGACCGTCGTGAAGCCGGAACTGCCGCATTGAGGGCGCGAATTCTGTAGGGTGGGCAAAGGCGCGTTGCGCCGTGCCCACCATATCTTCGGCGAAGTAGAAAGATGGCGGGCACGCGGAGCCTGTCATCAGGCGCGCGTTCGCGCGACCGTTGGCTTTGCCACCCTACACAGCAGCTTCAAACCCGTCTCACCACGCCGGGCTGCCCGGAATCGCATTCCAACGCGTCGCGATCCCAATTTGCCGCGATTGCCGCGGCCTCATAGGTGCTGTGCAGGAAATCGAACAGCGCCTTGTCGGGATCGGCAGCCGTCCGGACAGCGTCGTACGGCAGAATGAATTCGCCTAGCGCTTCGCTGAAGAACGCCGCGTCCGGTTGCACCTTCGCCGCGCGAAAACCCGGCGGCTCGGGATAGGCATAGGAATAGAAGGCGGGATAATCGATAGCGCCACCGCCCGGCCAGAACCCGGCGCTGCTGACTTCGTGTGAATAGGCTTCATGTGCAACCGCGTCGGGCAAATGTGGCACGCCGCCGGGATGGCGTGGCGCGCGGCGTCCCGAGAAGCGCGTCACCGCGAGATCGAAACTGCCCCAGAAGAAGTGCACCGGGCTCGTCTTGCCGAGAAAGCTGGTGCGGAACTGTTTGAAGACGCGATCGCTAGTGACGAGGATTTGCAGGAAGCGTCCGACAGCATCTGGATCGTAGGAGGCGTGCACGGTGTCCTCGGAGAATTTTATCGGATCGGGCAGCTCGTTCGGCATCTCGTCGATGGCAACGGCAATGCCGAGTTCGCTAAGCGCGGTAAGCGTGGCGGTGTAGAAGCTTGCGACGGAATGACCCGGCAGCGCAAAGTGCCGCTGAGCGCCGTCGCTGGTCGAGATGCGCAAGAGGTGGTCGATGAGTTCGAAATCGATCTGGAACGTTCGTGCGCCGTCGGGCACTGGCGATGTCGTCAATCCGCGCGGCGTGACATAAAGCGCCACGTGCCAGGAATGATTGAGCCATGGCGATTTGGCGAGGCGGATCTTGCCGACGATCTGGGTCCAGAGATGTAGCGTCGCATAAGTGTCACGCCATGCCGCGGTCGGCAATTCCGGCCACGGGACTTGCGAATTGTTGCTCATGCTGGAACCTTTGCGTGCCGACCGGAGGTCGAAGGCCTATCACGAATTCAACAGGCGTTTAGAAACCATGCCTCACGATTTCGTGCATTTCGGGTAGCGCCGCGCCATGACCTGCAGCGACCGGCGTGCCAGTTGCGAAAGGGCGGCATTCGTAAGAGAGAACGCCGCCCATATCGCATCAGCCATGCAGTTTGCTGGCGGTCTCCGCGATCACGCGCCCCTGATAGCGCGCGCCGGCGAGTTCGTTTTCGCTCGGCTGGCGGCTGCCGTCGCCGCCGGTGATCGTGGTGGCGCCATAGGGCGCGCCGCCGGTGATTTCGTCGAGCTTCATCTGGCCGGCAAAGCCGTAGTTCAGGCCGACGACCGTCATGCCGAAATGCAAGAGGTTGGTGATGATGGAGAACAGCGTGGTTTCCTGACCGCCATGCTGGGTCGCCGTCGCGGTGAAGGCGCCGCCGACCTTGCCGTGCAGCGCGCCCTTGGCCCAGAGCCCGCCGGCCTGGTCGAGGAAGTTCGCCATCTGTGACGCCATCCGGCCGAAGCGGGTGCCGGTGCCGATGATGATCGCATCATAATTGGCGAGGTCTTCGATCGTTGCGATCGGGGCGGCCTGATCAAGCTTGTAATGCGAGGCCTTGGCGACCGCTTCAGGCACGAGCTCCGGCACGCGCTTGATGTCGACGGTGGCGCCGGCCTTGCGCGCGCCTTCGGCTACGGCATTCGCCATCGCTTCAATGTGACCGTAAGCGGAATAATAGAGCACGAGTACTTTGGCCATGGTGGGGTTCCTTCGGTTTTGAAGATGTGTTCGTTGTGAATTGTGAGGTGTCATTGCCGGGCTTGACCCGGCAATCCATCGACCTTCGAAAGAGTCTCGCGCGGAGGATGGATGCCCGGGTCAAGCCCGGGCATGACGGGGAGGGTGTGTCGGCTTGGCCTTACGCCGCGTCGACCAGCACCAGTTCGGTATCTTCCAGCGCGGTAATCGTCAGCTTCGCTTCGTCGCGGATCGCAGCACCGTCGCGGGCATTGACGCGCACGCCGTTGACTTCGACGCTACCGGCTGCCGGCACCAGATAAAGGTGACGCGCCTTCGCCGCCTCGTATGCTGCGCTCTCGCCCGCCTTCAGCGTGGTGGCGAGCACCCGCGCATCGGCGCGGATCGGCAGCGCGTCCTTGTCGCCTTCGATGCCGCTGGCGATGGTGACGAGCTTGCCGGAACGATCCGACTTCGGAAACGGTTTTGCGCCCCACGTCGGCTGGCCGCCCCTTGTCGTCGGCTCGATCCAGATCTGGAAGATCTTGGTCTTGCTCGGCTCCAGATTGTACTCGGAGTGACGAATGCCGCTTCCGGCGCTCATCACCTGCACGTCGCCGGCCTCCGTCCGGCCCTTGTTGCCGAGCGAGTCCTGGTGCGTGATGGCGCCTTCGCGGACATAGGTGATGATTTCCATGTTGGCGTGCGGATGGGCGGGAAAGCCGGTGTTCGGCGCGATCTCGTCATCGTTCCACACCCGCAAGGAGCCATGGCCCATATTCTCGGGATCGTAATGGCTGCCGAACGAGAAGTGATGTTTTGCTTTCAGCCAGCCGTGATCGGCGCTGCCGAGTTTTGCAAATGGTCTGAGTTCGATCATGGGATATTCCTTCGTTGAAAGTTTTTGAATTAAGGGGCCGGGCGGCATGCGCCCGGCCGCGCTGGATTTGAGTTATGCGCCGAAGCCGCCATCGACGTTGAGCACCGTGCCGGTCACGAAGGAAGCTTCGGGGCTCGCGAGGAACACGACGCCGGCTGCGATTTCTTCCGGCTTGCCGAAGCGCTGCAGCGCGTGCTGCTTGCGCTGGAGGTCGGCGAAGTCGCGGTCGTCATCCGGGTTCATGTCGGTGTCGATCGAACCTGGCTGCAGCACGTTGACGGTGATGCCGCGGGGGCCGAGGTCGCGCGCGGCGCCCTTGGTGTAGCCGACGACGGCGGCCTTGGTGGCGGCGTAGTCGGCAAGGCCCGGGAACGACGCGCGGGTCGCGATATCGGAGCCGATCGTGACGATCCGGCCGCCTTCGCCCATCAGCTTCGCCGCCGCGCGAATTGCAGTGATCACGCCATCGACGTTGACGGCGCTCTGCCGGGCCAATGCTGCGGTATCCGCATTCGGATCATCGACCGCCCCGCCGACGGCAACGCCGGCGTTATTGACGAGGATGTCGAGCCGGCCGAAATCCTTCGCGACGTTCTTCACCAGTTGATCGACGTCGGCGGAGGACGCCTGGTCGGCCCTGTAGGCGCGGGCGTTGACGCCTTTGGTCTTCAGCTCGGCGACGACCGCTTCCGCCTTGTCGGGGGAAGCGACATAACTGATGGCGACGTTGGCGCCTTCTGCCGCGAGGGCGCGGGCAGACGCCGCGCCGATGCCGCGCGAGCCGCCGGTGACGAGGGCTACCTTGCCTGAGAGCTTCTTGGTCATTGGATTTCTCCGTTGCTCGAATTCCGATGACCATTGGATATGTCTCCCGGCGTGGTATAGAAATAGAAACTATTGAAACTCATTGTTTCAAAAAAAGTGCTCTGAGGGACCGAGCCGATGTCCAAACTCCCGGATTTCGAGGCGCTGGCGATTTTCGCAAAAGTCGTGGAATTACGGTCGTTTGCAGCGGCCGCAACCGAGCTGGCGCTGTCCAAGGCTACCGTCTCCAAAGCCGTAAGCCGGCTGGAGCAGCGGCTCGGCGCGCGGCTGTTCAACCGCACCTCGCGGCGGCTGGCGCTGACCGATGCCGGGCAAAGGCTCGCCGAGCGCGCTACGCGCCTCCTGGCCGATGGTGAGGACGCCGAGAACGAAGCCCTGTCGCAATCGATGGCGCCGCGCGGGCTCGTGCGGCTCGCGGTGCCGATGACGTTCGGAGTGAAGGCGGTGGCGCCCATCTTGCCCGAGTTTCTCGCGGCTTACCCGGAAGTCTCGATTGACCTTCATTTGAGCGACGCGACGGTGGATCTGATCGGCGAAGGTTTCGATGCCGGTCTGCGCATCGCGCGCCTGCCGGACTCGTCGCTGATCGCGCGGCGGCTGTGTGCCATGCCGCGCTACACGGTCGCGGCGCCGTCCTATCTCAAGCGTCATGGAAGACCGACGCATCCGATGCATCTGGCGGAGCATAAATGCTTCGGCTACGCCTATCTCTCGACGGCAAGCGTCTGGCACTACACCAATGCGTCAGGCGAGCAGGCGAGTGTTCGGCCCGCGGGGCAGCTCCGCGTCAATAATGGTGAGGCGGTGTTGCCTTCCGTCATCGCAGGGCTCGGAATCGCCGACCTGCCGGACTTCATCATCGGCGACGCCATCGCTGCCGGCAAAGTCGAAGTGATCCTCAAAGGCTGGAAGCAGCCGGAGGGCGCGGTGCATCTGGTCACCCCGCCCGGCGGCCCGAGGCCTGCCCGCGTCGAAGTGCTGGCGGAGTTTTTGATGAAGCAGTTTTCGAAGGCGAAGAAGCGGAAGCCGTGAAGTGTGCGCTTACCCTCCCCTGGAGGGGGAGGGTCGACTCACATGGAGCGCAGCGAAATGTGAGACGGGGGTGGGGTGATCTCTCCCCTCTGGCACTGTGGCCGTGGAGAGACCGTCACCCCACCCCGCCGCTACGCGGCGACCCTCCCCCTCCAGGGGAGGGTGAGACGACGCGCACTATCGCCATATGCTTTGTATCGGCTAGGCTGTGCCCAATAACGAAAATAAATCGGGAGGCTTCTACCATGAACCGCCGCGAACTTCTGAAAGCCGCCGCTGCATTGCCGCTGGCGCACACCGCGCTCTCCGACAACGCCTTGGCGCAAAGCCCTTATCCCTCGCGCAACATCACCATGATCGTGCCGTTTCCGCCCGGCGGGCAAGCCGACCTCGCGGCGCGGCCGATCGCGCAGGCGCTGGAGCGGATCCTCGGCAAGCCCGTCATCGTCGACAACCGCGCTGGCGGCGGTGGCGGATCGGTTGGCAATGCGGCGGCGGCGCGCGCCGAGCCCGACGGCCACACGTTGTTGATGACGCTGTCCTCGCTCGCCGTGCTGCCGGAAGCCGACCGGTTATTCGATCGTCCGGTGGCGTATGAAGTCTCGCAGTTCGCGCCGATCGCGCGCGTGCTCGCCGATCCGACGCTGCTCGCCGTGCCGGCATCCGCGCCGTGGAAGACGCTGCAGGAGTTCGTCGACGATGCCAAGAAACGTCCGGGGCAAATTCCGTACGGCTCGTCCGGTCCCTACGGCACGCTGCATGTGGCGATGGAGATGTTTGCCGCGAGCGCCGGCATCAAACTGCTGCACGTGCCGTTCCGCGGCGCAGGGCCGGCGTTGACCGCACTCTTGAGCGGCACCGTGCAGGCGGTGGCCTCGGCGCCGGGCACGCTGAAGCAGCAGGTTGACGACGGCAAAATGCGCGTGCTCGCCAATTGGGGCGCCGAGCGCATCAAGAGTTTTCCCGATCTGCCGACCTTCCGCGAACTCGGCTACAAGGATGTCGAGTTCTACATCTGGGCGGGACTGTTCGCGCAGAGCGCGTTGCCGGCTCCGATCATGACGCGGCTGCGCGAAGCGATGGCGGAAGCGGTGAAAGCGCCCGAGGTGGTCAAGACCTATGAAACCGCCGGCAGCCCCGTCGCCTACCTGGACGCGCCGGAATTTGCAAAATTCGTCGCGGAAGACAGCGCACGGCTGGTCGCGGCGGTGAAGAAGATCGGCAAGGTGGAGTAGGGAACCCGCTTCACATTTTTTTGTTCGCACTAACGTCGCGTGGCCGCATTCATTCGGCAGGCTCAATGCCCGTCGCCGCGCGGAGCTTCCGCGCCTGTGAAAATCAAAAAGAAGGGGACCTGTCCATGCAAACGCAGCGGATCGTCCTTGCACTCGTCCTCGCGATCGGCGGCGGAACCGGCGCTGCCGTTCCCGCTTTTTCGCAGGAATATCGCGGAACCTGGGAACAGCAGATGGCCTGCACGCCCGACGTCTGGCGGCTCTGCGGTGACCAGATCCCCGATGTCAGCCGGATCGTGGTCTGCTTGCGGCAGAATACGCCGCAGCTCTCTCCTAATTGCCGTGCGGTGTTCGAATCGCAGGCTGACGCGCAGCCGGCGCCGCGCGGGCTGCAACAAAACGCGCCACGTGCCCGCGCCCCGCAGCCGCAGGTGGTACGTCCGCGGCCGATGCAGCCCCCACCTTATTATGAGGAACAGTAGGCCGGAGTTTCCTGCTCCCGCCTGAGCTCGCAGACGTCGACCCACTCAGCGCCGGTTAGCTCGGCCATGCGCGCAGGTGTGATCTTCACTGCGCTGTGGGTCGAGCCTGCGGCCGGCACCACGATGTCGAACGCCTTCAGCGACACGTCGCAATAGACCGGCAGCGGCGTCTTCAGCCCGAACGGACAGACGCCGCCGACTTCATGGCCGGTGATTTCGGCGACCTCCTCGAGGCCGAGCATTTTCGGCTTTCCGCCGAACAGTGCCTTCACCTTCTTGTTGTCCATTCGCGATGTGCCGGCCGCGACGATCAGGACGACGCGGTCGCCGATCCGCAAGCTCAGCGTCTTCGCGATCCGCGCCGGCTCGACGCCGTAAGCCTCCGCCGCCAGCGCGACGGTGGCTGAACTCATCTCGGATTCGATGACGGAGATTTCGGGCGCCTTTTCTGCAAAGAAGGCGCGCACGGACTCTAGACTCATCTTGTTCAGGACCTTTGCGCAGACACCAGTGCGGGAAGCTCGGAGAGGCTGTGGATGCGATGATCGGGCTCAAACCCCAGCTCATCCATCTGGGTGCGCAATATCTTGGACATCGTCAAGGGCGGCAGCGTCTCGCTTTCAAGGCAGGCCAGCGCCATCGCTTCCGGCGTCACCCGCTCGATCCAGGCGACGTTGAGCCCGAACGCCTTGGCGCCGCAGGCGTCCCAGGGATTGGAGGAGATGAACAGCACCTCGGCAGGCGGCACGTGCAGCACCTCCTCGATCAGCGCATAGGCCTCGGGGCTGGGCTTGAAGATCTTCTTCGCGTCGACGCTGATGGTGGCGTCGAGCACGCGGTCGAGCCCGCTGTTCTGCACCAGCGCGCCCAGCATATCGGGGCTGCCGTTGGACAGGATTGCGAGCTTGCGGTCCTTCATCGCCGATAGCGCCGCAAGCGCATCCGGATAGAGATCGAGATGCAGATACTTCTCGATGATGCGCGCGAAAGCATCGTCGTCATATTGCAGCCCGAGGCTGCGCAGCGTGTAGGCCAGCGAGTCGCGCGTGGCGGCCGAGAAATCCTGGTAGCGTCGCATCAGCGAACGCAGCCAGGTGTATTCGAGCTGCTTGATGCGCCAGACCTGGGTGATGATCCCACCGTAGCCCGGGAACGCATCCTCGGTGACGTCGGCCACTGATTGGACGTCGTAGAGCGTGCCATAGGCATCGAAGACAACGGCTTTGATGGTCACTGTAACAACTCTTTCGTGCCGATCGTCGCGCCGAGAAATTCGCGAAGTGCCTCGGACGCTTGATCCATTACCGACTGGTTGAATTCGAGGTGATGCCCTTCGATCGGAATTTTTGGATTAGGCGCATCGAAGGCGTGATAGGCGCCGGGATAGACGATCAGTTTGACCGGGGCGCCGCGCTCCTGCCGTGAAATTCCCCAGACGTCACGGCCGTCCACCATATTGCGGCAGTCCTCGGCGGGCGTCCAGTCATCGAGTTCGCCGATCAGAATAAGTGTCGGCACAGTCATGTAGCCTTTGAAGCTGCTGCAAGGTGGATAGAAAGCGATAGCCGCCCCGAACTTGTGCGGCGATGTCTTTTCGAAGGGGCCATGTTCGACCGCCCTGAGCGCTGTCGCGCCACCGCGCGCGAAACCCAGCACCGCGACGCGGGCGGGATCGACGGATGGAAGTTGTACCAGAAACTTCAGGGCCCGGTAGGCGTCCCTGTCCACATCATGGGGAGTGGTGTTGTGGCAGCTATCGATGCCGCGCGGACCCAAGCTATCTACTGCCAGAGTCACGTAGCCCCACGCCGCGATTCGCTTTCCCCAGCGCTCGTCGGTCCGCTGCCAGTTTCCGTTGCAGCTGTGCAGCAGGATGACGGCGGGCGAAGGGCCCGCGTCGGTGGTTTGCCTCAGGTAACCCTGAAGCGGCTGTGAGCTGGCAAGCGGGCTTTCGATTTCAACGACGATCGCGGGCTTGTCAGCCGCAAGGCAATCGGCCGCGCTTCCGATCAGAAGCGCGGTGACGAAAGCGATTTTGTCGAGCTTCGCCACGGACCATCCTCGTGCTCAATAGTCCGCCTGCAATAGGACGTCGCACTATATACCCAAAATCTTTCTTGCGTTGGCTTTCATCACCTTCGGCCTGATCTCCTCGCGGATCTCGAGCTTGGCAAAATCCGCCAGCCAGCGGTCCGGCGTGATCACCGGCCAGTCCGAGCCGAACAGCATCTTGTCCTGCAAAATCGAGTTGATGTAGCGCACCAGGATCGGCGGGAAATATTTCGGCGACCAGCCGGAGAGGTCGATATAGACGTTGGGCTTGTGGGTCGCGACCGACAGCGCCTCTTCCTGCCAGGGGAAGGAGGGATGCGCGAGGATGATCTTGAGGTCGGGGAAATCAGCCGCGACATCGTCCATGTACATCGGGTTGGAATATTTCAAGCGCATCCCCATGCCGCCAGGCATGCCTGAGCCGACACCGGTCTGGCCGGTGTGAAACAGCGCGATCGCGCCGCCGTCATTGATTGCTTCATAAAGCGGATAGGCCATGCGGTCGTTGGCGTAAAAGCCCTGCATGGTCGGATGGAATTTGAAGCCGCGGACGCCGTATTCCTCGATCAGCTTGCGCGCCTCGCGTACGCCAAGCTTGCCCTTGTGCGGATCGATGGAGACGAACGGGATCAGGACGTCGAGATGGTCGGACGCGACCTCCAGCATTTCGTAGTTGTTGTAGCGGCGGAAGCCGGTCTCGCGCTCGGCGTCGACCGGGAAGATCACCGCCGCAATGTTCTTCGAGCGGTAATAGGCCGCCGTCTCCGGCACCGTCGGCGGATGCTTGTGCGGCGATTTGAAATATTCTGCCATGCGCTCCTGAAAATCGTCATAGCCGTCGTCGCCATGCAGGCCGCAGGGCTCTTCCGCATGGGTGTGGATGTCGATCGCGACGACTTTCTCGATATCGGGCAGCTTGAGCTTGGGCATCTGGGTTTCCCGCCGGCTTGATTTTTGGGTGTGGAAAATTGATTATACTATATAACGAATTCCGCAAGGCGGCAGAAACAAAAGACGGAAAATAAGGGAGCACGGCATGGCCAAAACGCAGGCCTTCGAGACCGATTTCTGGAAAGACGCCAACTTAAGAAAGGTTTGGGACGACATCGTTCCCGGCGAGCCGCGCAAGACCATTCCCTACACGCTGACGAAAGAGGCGATCGAGCTGTACTGCAAGTCGGTCGGCGAAACCCATCCGATCTATTTCGATGAGGCCTACGCCAAGACCACGCGCTATGGCGGGCTGATCGCGCCGCCTTCGATCCACATCCTCTTGATGTTTTCCTGCACGCCGGCGGATGACTGGATGCGCTCGCCCGGTACCGTCAATGCTGGGCAGTCCTGGAGCTACAACATTCCGGCGCGGCCGGGCGACGTCATTACCCTGCAGGCCCGCGCGCTCGACAAGTTCATCAAGCGCGAGCGGCTGTTCGTGGTGCATGACAACGTGTTCTTTAATCAGAACGGCGACGTAATCTGTTCCGGCCGTGGCTGGACGATTCGGCCGATGTGAGCGGGAGGTTGCGATGACCACGACGTTCGAAAAGCTCAGAGCCAGCGATGCCATCGACGGTCCCGCCTTCGCGGTCAGCCGCGAATCCATTCGCCTGTTCTGCGACGCCTCGCTCGACTACAACCCGCTGCATCTCGACGACGAATACATGAAGGGCAGTTTCGGCAAGACCAATTTCGGCGGCATCATCATGCACGGCATGAACAATTTCGGCCTGATCTCCCGCATGATCACCGACTGGGCGTACCCTGCAGGCGCGATCCACCGCCGGCTGGAGACGCGATGGGTCAAGCCGGTCCGGCCCGGCGATACCATCCAGCCAACGGGAATCATCAAGGCCAAGCAGGTGACCGAAAAATCCCGCTGGGTGTTGATCGACGTGGTGGTGAAGAACCAGACGGGCGAAAAGGTCGCGACCGGCGAGGCTCTGGTCGAATTTCCGCGCGATCTGTTTTGCCAGTGAATCAGGTGTTGGGCCGCTTCCGCAGCGGTCATTCCGGGCTGGCCCGAAGGACCAGACCCGGAATCTCGAGATGTTCGATGCTGCGCATCGCCCCGGAATGGCGGCTATTTTCCGGGGGGCCTGCAGCCAAGAGGCCCCGAAACGGCCCTTCCGCATTGACATCCGGTGCCACCTTGCCCTAGAAACCGCCCCGTCCCGGGCGGTTGGCCGCTTTTCGGGATTAATCCCATTTTGCCACTTTCGGGTAGCTCAGGTTCGGGCCTCCAGCACGGCCTTTCAAAGCATCAGGATTGTCCCATGAAGGTCCGTAACTCCTTGAAATCGCTGCGCGGTCGCCACCGCAACAACCGCCTGGTCCGCCGCAAGGGCCGGGTGTACGTGATCAACAAGGTGCAGCGCCGCTTCAAGGCCCGCCAAGGTTGATCCTGGCGCTGAGCCGGCTTTTTTCTTCGCTTCACGGGTCTTTGACGATCTGCTGCTTTGCGGCGCGATTTTGTGCGTCTAGACTTGTCCCATGGTTTTGAGATTCCCGGGCGCCTGTAATTGCCGGATTGTGGTTCTCGCTGCTGCCATGGCAGCCGTACCGGTGGCTGCGTTTGCCCAGAACGACCCCAGGGTCATTCCCCCGCCGAAAACCGAGAAGAAATTGCCGGAAGCGCCGAGCAAGCTTCCCAAGGTCGGCGCTGACCGCACCCGCGGGCTGGATTTCCTGTTCGGTGCCCTGAAAGCTGCCCCCGATGAAGCCAGCGCCAAACACGTCGAGGCGCGGATCTGGGCGCTGTGGATGCAGACGCCGAGCGACACGGCTGCACTGTTGATGCTGCGCGCCAAGGCCGCGATGGACGCGCAGAAGATCGACGTCGCGCTGAAGTTGCTGGATTCCCTCGTCAAGCTGCGCCCCGATTACGTCGAGGCATGGAACCGCCGGGCCACGCTGTACTACCTGAAGAACGACTATACCCGCTCGCTCGAGGACATCCGCCAGGTGCTGACGCGCGAGCCCCGGCATTTCGGCGCACTGGCCGGGCTCGGCATGATCATGCAGGAGATCGGCGACGAAAAGCGCGCGCTGGAAGCGTTCCGCAAGGCGCTGGCCGTCAATCCGCATCTCGAGAAGGTGCCGGAACTGGTCAAGACGCTGACCGAAAAGGTCGAAGGCCGCGATATCTGACCTTCGCGGTTTAACCCCGGTTTCCGCAACTTGCATCAGGCAGTAACGTCGCGCCGTTGCGCGCTATCATGGCTGACTGCGTGACACAGCGAGCGATGAAATCACTGCTGCTAGCCGGCGCGATGCAATCCCGTCGTCGACGCCCAGGTCGGCGGAAAGATCAGATTCGGCGCCCGACCTTACAAGTCGCTCAACGCTGCCAAGCTGGCCCGTTCGACCCATCAGCCAATGCCCGGCGGTGGACGAGCCGCCCGCAGAGACGCCGGAAACGAGCACTGATCCAACCAGAGTGCTCTTGAGCCGTTTTGCGCTTGGAAAACGCGCCGGCCCACAAGACCTAGTGTATGGCGTTGCTGCCGCGGGCCAGACCGTCGAGGCCTACCGCAGCGTAGATTTGCGCCAACTCCGTCTCAAGCTGCTCGTTGACCCGCAGCAGTGCCTTGAGTGCGCCGCGGATGTCGCCATTGCAACTCGCTACGATCTGATCGATGGCGGCTTCGCTTGCGTCGGAAATCATGGGTAGTCCTCCGATGATACGCTGGAACAATTTGTAGTGAGCGACCCTGTTCCTGTGGATGTCGGGTACAGTGCAGGCGCTTGGCTACCCCCTAATCAGGCACGCGCACACGTGGCGAAAGTGGCAACGTCACTGTACAAATTTGCTGATGACGTCAGTATGACCCCGCTATCCACAGGGTTGGCCCCCTGTGGACAATCTCCGAATCCCGTGCCGGTCGGGGCCGTAGCTCGCTGGTGCAAAAAATCAGCCGGAAACTCTCGATGTTGGTGGTGATTTTAGTGGCGGCGCTGGCGGTGCTAGCGCTGATCACGCAAGCCGGCGTTTTTCTCGCGCAGCGGGCCCATCCGGCCCAGGGCAGGATGGTCGAGGTGGCGGGCGGGGCGCTCCATATTCTCGATATCGGCCCGCGCGATGCAGCGGGGCCGCCGGTCGTGATGCTGCACGGCGCCAGTTCCAACCTGGAAGTGATGCGGCAGCCAGTCGGGGAGCAGCTTGCCAGAAAGCACCGCGTGATCCTGATCGACCGTCCCGGGCATGGCTGGAGCACCCGCGCCCGCCCTGAGGACTCCACGCCCGAAATTCAGGCCCGCATGATCGAGGAGGCGCTGACCAAGCTTGGCGTCGGCCGAGCGATCTTCGTGGCGCATTCCTGGGCCGGCGCGTTGGGGGCGCGCATCGCGCTGGACTACCCACAGGCGGTCGCCGGCTTGGTGATGCTCGCGCCGGTGGCCTATCCCTGGCCCGGCGGCGTCGGGCGCTACAACAAACTGATCGCCACGCCAGTGGTCGGACCGCTGTTCGCCTACACCATCACGCTGCCGCTCGGAATGCTGCTGGCGGATTCGGGCGCGCGCGGCGTGTTCCTGCCGCAAACCATGCCGGACGGTTTTGTCAAAAACACCGCCACGCCGCTGTTGCTGCGGCCGCGCGAATTCATCGCCAATGCGCGCGATCTGGTGACGCTGAAAGCGGCGGTGGCCGAGCAGGCGCCGCGCTACGGCGAGATCAAGGCGCCCGTCACCATCATCACCGGCGACGCCGACAAGACGGTATCGATCAACATCCACTCACGGCCGTTCGCGGCGGCCGCCCCGAACGTGAAATTGATCGTACTGCCGGGCGTGGGTCACATGATTCAGAATGCGGTTCCCGATCTCGTCATCACCGAACTGGAGGCAATGATAGGCGCATTGCCGCCGAGTGTGGCGGCCGCAGCGGCGCCTTGAGCGTGCGCGTGGCCCGACGGCATCGGATGAGATACGATCAACGTGCGCGGGATTCCGCTGCTCGTCCCGCGAGGGATGAAGCCTAGGAGTTGCGATATCGGGCAGCTTACCTTCGAAGGGAGAGCCCCATGTACGCCGCCATTCGTCAGGGCAAGGCCAAGCCCGGCAAGGCAGAAGAGCTGACACGCAGAATCAAGGAGGGCGCGATTCCCGTCATCAGCGGCGTCGAAGGTTTCATGGGCTATTACGTGGTCTATGCGCCCGACGACACCGTGATCGCGATCAGCCTGTTCAACAATTTTGCGGCCGCCGAGGAATCCAACAAGCGCGCGCTGGCGTGGATCGAGCACGACCTGGCGCCGCTGTTGACCGGGCCGGCGACCGCCTTGGCCGGGCCGGTGATCGTGCACACGCTGGCTTGACGGTGCGAGTGCTGGAACTCTCGCAACCAGAGCAGGGCTGCATTCTTCACCCTCCCCTGGAGGGGTCCGAGACGAGCGAAGTTCGCTCGTGGGTCGCCGCGTAGCGGCGGGGCGGGGTGACGGTCTCTCCACAGCCAGCAGTGACCGAGTGGAGAGATCACCCCACCCCGTCTCACATTCCGCTGCGCTCCATGTGAGCCGACCCTCGAGCGAGCTTCGCTCGTCTCGGACCCCTCCAGGGGAGGGTGGGACGACACGAGAGGCTGACTCAAAGCTGCTCGATGGATACGAGCATGAGGCCTAGGTTTTATTTCTGCTTCCCGTCCTTGTCGAAGGAGGCGATATAGGCCCAGAGATCGCCGGCCTCTTTCTCGTTCTTGATACCAGCGAAGATCATCTTGGTGCCGGGAATTTTTGCCTTGGGGTCCTTGATGTATTCGAGGAACACATCCTTGCCCCAGGTGATGCCGGAATTCTTGTTGGCTTCCGAATAGGAATAACCTTCGATGGTGCCGGACTTGCGGCCATCGAGCCCGTTCAGTACCGGGCCGACCTTGTTCTTGGCGCCCTCGCCAATCGCATGGCAGGCCAGGCATTTGTTGAACGAGGTTTTGCCCGCGGCGACGTCCTGCGCCAGCGCGCCCGATGCCGCGGCCAATGAGGTAACGACGACCAGGGCGCTCAAAGTCGATGTTTTCATGTGGTGCTCTTCGTTTCTTCCCAGGGAGGCGGATTTCTTGTGGCAGGCCCGCTTGGATTGGACAAGCCACGAAACTTTGACAGGTTTCACCATTGCCGACTTGTCCCAGAGAGAACTGATCATTTTAAGCGTGGCAATCCGACCTTCGGATAGCCTACCCAAACCCTGGTAGACGTGCTTGATTTGCCACCACAAATCGTTATTCGCCGGGCCTGGAGGACTCGCATGGCCATCATGATGCCGGCTTCCGATCAGGCGGTTCTGGAACGCCGGGATGCCATCGTCGCCGCTCTTCGCGCGATCGTGCCGGGCGAGGGCGTGATCGACAGCGCGGCCGAGATGCTGGCCTATGAGTCCGATGGTCTCACAGCCTACCGGCAGCCGCCGATGGTCGTGGTGCTGCCCGACACCACGGAGCAGGTCTCACAGGTCCTGAAATACTGCTTCGAACAGGGCATCAAGGTGGTGCCGCGCGGTTCCGGCACGTCACTGTCAGGCGGCGCGCTGCCGCTCGTGGACGGCGTGCTACTGGGCTTGGGCAAGTTCAAGCGCATCCGCGAGATTGATTTCGACAACCGCGTGGTGGTGACCGAACCCGGCGTCACCAACCTCGCCATCAGCCAGGCGGTGGCGCATGCCGGTTTTTATTACGCGCCTGATCCCTCCTCGCAGATCGCCTGCTCGATCGGCGGCAATGTCGCGGAGAATTCCGGCGGCGTGCATTGCCTGAAATACGGCATGACCACCAACAACGTGCTGGGCTGCGAGATCGTGCTGATGTCCGGCGAGATCCTGCACATCGGCGGCAAGGCCGCCGAAAATTGCGGCTACGATTTGATGGGCGTCATCACCGGCTCGGAGGGCCTGCTCGGCGTCATCACCGAGATCACGGTGCGAATCCTGCAGAAGCCGGAGACGGCCCGGGCGCTAATGGTCGGCTTTGCCGAGGTCGAGGCCGCCGGCGAATGCGTCGCACGAATCATCGGCGCCGGCATCATTCCGGGCGGCATGGAGATGATGGACAAGCCGGCAATCCACGCCGCGGAAGCTTTTGTTCACGCCGGCTATCCGCTCGATGTCGAGGCGCTTCTGATCATCGAGCTCGATGGTCCAAGCGTCGAGGTCGACGAATTGATCAAGCGGGTCGAGGCGATCGCGCAAGGCTGCGGCTCGACGAGTTGCCAGATTTCGACGTCGGAGGCTGAGCGCAACCTGTTCTGGGCCGGCCGCAAGGCGGCGTTTCCGGCGGTGGGCCGGATATCGCCCGACTATCTCTGCATGGATGGCACCATCCCGCGCGGCGCGCTGCCGAAGGCGCTCGCGCGCATCCGCGACCTCTCGGTGAAATACGATCTGCGCGTCGCCAACGTGTTTCACGCCGGCGATGGCAATCTGCACCCCTTGATCCTTTACGATGCCAACAAGCCCGGCGAGATCGAGCGGGCGGAAGCCTTCGGCGCCGATATCCTGCGGGCCTGCGTCGAATTCGGCGGCGTGCTCACCGGCGAGCATGGCGTCGGTATCGAGAAGCGCGATCTGATGGGCGAGATGTTTACCGAGATCGACCTCAACCAGCAGCAGCGCCTGAAATGCGCCTTCGACGCGCAGGGCCTGCTCAACCCCGGAAAAGTGTTTCCGACGCTGCACCGCTGCGCCGAACTCGGCCGCATGCATGTTCACGCCGGCAGACTGGCGTTTCCGGATATTCCGAGATTTTAGTGATGAACAAAGTCATGCGCACATTCGAGCGGTTTATTCATGAACACCGCCCGTGCGGCTTACCCCTCTCCCCAACCCTCCCCCGCAAGGGGGGAGGGAGCCCGAAGAGCGTACTCACCTCACTTTGCCTCATGGCTTCAGCGTCTTGCGGAGGAACAGGAGAATCGCAGCCCGTCAGGGGCGCACGGGCGGATGGGCTCCCTCCCCCCTTGCGGGGGAGGGCTGGGGAGAGGGGTAAGCCCCGGGCGCTGACGGGAGACAGGCAGCGACTCTGTATCAGCAAACCTCGGGCGAGGATCGGCGAAATTGATCGCTTTGTCCTGGTCCACCATCACACCGTAGACGGCGTGTGCAATTCAGGTGCGCCGTGGACACGTTAAGAGTCCGTGACGCCAAGGACGTCGAGGAGATCGTGCGCGCGGCGATCGGCAATGAGCAGCCGCTGGAGATCGTCGGCCAAGGCACCAAGCGTGGCATCGGCCAGCCGATGGCGACCAATGCGGTGCTCGATGTGTCGGCGCTGAACGCCGTCAGCGCCTATGAGCCGAACGAGCTGATCATCACAGTGCAGGCCGGCGCCCCGCTCGCCGACGTGCAGTCGCTGATCGATTCCAAGAACCAGCAATTCGCCTTCGAGCCGATCGATACGTCGGCGCTGACAGGCGTGTCCGGCAATGGCACCATCGGCGGTATGATCGGCTCCGGTCTCGCCGGTCCGCGCCGCATCAAGGCCGGCGGCGTCCGTGATCACCTGCTTGGGGCGCATGCGGTGTCCGGCTTCGGCGACAGCTTCAAGACCGGCGGACGGGTGGTGAAGAACGTCACCGGCTACGATCTCTGCAAGCTCCTGGCGGGGTCGTGGGGCACACTGGCCGTGATGACGGAAGTCACCCTCAAAGTGATGCCCAAGCCTGAGAGCGAGCGCACGCTGGTGCTATCCGGGCTCGATGATGTGGCCGCGAACCGGGCGATGACCGCGGCACTCGGCTCGCCGTTCGACGTCTCGGGCGCGGCGCACCTGCCGAATTCGGCGTTCCGCCCCGCGACCGGCGCGCTTGCAGATATTGCCTCTCAGGGGCGGGCGGCCACGCTCTTGCGGCTTGAAGGCATCGCAGCTTCAGTCGCGGATCGCGCCACTTCGCTGGGCAAAACGCTGGCGCCATTTGGCCCGGTGGAAATGCTGGAGGACGCTGCCTCGGCAACACTCTGGAGCGCGATCCGCGATGTCGAACCTTTCGCCGCAAGCGGCGCGCTGGGCGCTTGGCCGGTGTGGCGAATCGTCTGTCCACCGGCGTCCGGCGGCGCGCTCGGACAGGCGCTGGCGCGCGAGACCGGGGGTGACGTGATCTATGATTGGGGCGGCGGCCTGATCTGGGCTGCGCTGCCGCCCAAGCCGGACGCGCTGGCCGCGATGGTGCGTCAGCGCGTCGAGGCGGCCGGCGGCCACGCTTCGCTGATCCGCGCGTCCGAGGAGACCAGGCGAAATGTCGACGTCTTCCATCCGCAATCCGGCGGCATCGCCGCGCTGAGCGAGCGCGTGCGCCACAGCTTCGATCCGAAAATCATCCTCAACCGCGGCCGGATGGTGAGGGTATCTGCGTCATGAAAACCGAGTTCTCCCTTACGCAACTGGCCGACCCCGACATCGCCGAAGCCGACAAGATCCTGCGCGCCTGTGTGCATTGCGGCTTCTGCACCGCGACTTGTCCGACCTATGTGCTGCTCGGCGACGAGCTCGATAGCCCGCGCGGGCGGATCTACCTGATCAAGGAGATGCTGGAAAAGGGCCGTCCGCCGACAGCGGAGGTGGTCAAGCATATCGACCGCTGCCTTTCCTGCCTCGCCTGTATGACCACCTGTCCGTCCGGCGTGCATTACATGCACCTGGTCGATCAGGCGCGGGTCCGGATCGAGAGGGACTATTCGCGGCCGGTGGCCGAGCGGGCCTTGCGCGCGGTGCTGGCGCTCGTGCTGCCGCGGCCAGAGCTGTTTCGCGCCAGCATGATCATGGCGCGGCTCGCCCGCCCCTTTGCAGCCCTGCTGCCGGCGAAGGCGGCTGAGACCCCGGGCCTGATGCGGCGGATCAAGGCGATGCTGGCGCTCGCGCCGAAGCGCCTTCCTCCGCCGGGCCCCTCGGGCGGCAGCGTGTTTCCGGCCCAGGGCGAGAAGCGCGGGCGGGTCGCGCTATTGCAGGGCTGTGCCCAGCAGGTGCTGGCACCGCGCATCAACCAGGCTGCCATCAATCTCCTGACGCGCCACGGCATCGAGGTCGTCCTGGTCAAGGACGAGCAATGCTGCGGCGCGCTCACTCACCACCTCGGGCAGGACGGCGACGCGCTGGCGCGAGCGCGTGCCAACATTAAGGTGTGGAAAAAGGAAGCGGAACAAGACGGCCTCGACGCCATCCTGATCACGGCGTCGGGCTGCGGCACGGTCATCAAGGACTATGGTTTCATGCTGCGCGAGGATCGCGATTTCGCTAGCCCCGCAGCGCAAATCTCCGCGTTGGCAAAGGATATCACCGAGTATCTCGCCGGCATCGCGCTCACGCCATCGAGCCAGAAAGGCGACGTAACGGTGGCCTATCACTCGGCCTGTTCGCTGCAGCACGGACAGAAAATCACAGCCCTTCCGAAAGAATTGCTTTCCAAGAATGGATTCGTGGTGAAAGATGTACCTGAGAGCCATTTGTGTTGCGGTTCGGCGGGGACCTACAACATTCTCCAGCCCGACATTGCGAGCAGGTTGCGCGATCGAAAGGTTGCCAACATTGCGACAGTCAAACCGGACATGATCGCTGCAGGCAATATTGGATGCATGGTTCAGATTGCCGGCGGTACATCAGTTCCTGTGGTGCACACGATTGAGCTTCTCGATTGGGCGACGGGAGGTCCCAGGCCAGGATTGAATTGATCGATCGGCCCTTGAGCATGATCCGGAAAGCCTGCTCCGCGCCTCGATAGCGGATGGCATCCGGTTTTCCTCGGGACAGGCGCGCTAGGCGTCTCGCCCGAGATCATGCCCAGACAAGGATGGAGCGGGAGGGCACTTCGAAGAAGTGTCGTCCCGGTCTAGCCTGCGGATTAACGAAGCGCTCGGCAGCATGGACAGCGCAACAGGAGGACTACGATGGCGAAGAAGAGTAAGAAGGCGAAGAAGGCTAAAAAAGCCAAGAAGGCCGTAGCAGCGAGGAAGAAGTCCGCCAAGAAGTCGGCGAAGAAGGCTGCCAAGAAATCGGCGAAGAAGGGCGCCAAGAAAGCGGCGACGAAATCCGCCAAGAAGGCGGCCAAGAAATCAAAGGCCGCACCGAAGAAGGCTGCAAAGAAGAGCCCGGCCAAGAAAAAGAGGGCGGCCAAGCCTGCCGCTCCCAAGGCGGAGCCGGCGGCGCCTGAGCCGGAAGCCGAGGCGACGGCGTCTGCTCCGAGTTGGGCTTCCCCGGAGCCGTCTAACCCGTCGTGGAGCTCCTCAAACGGCGGCGACCAGCACTAGAGCATGATCCGGAAAAGCGGGTACCGGTTTTCCGAAAAGATCATGCTCAGACAAAAAGCTAGAGCGGGATGACGATTCGAAGAAAAGTCATCCCGCTCTAACTCGCTCGCCGAGACGATATTTCGAAAGGCCGCAGTGTCCACCGCTGCGGCCTTTTTCGTGAGGACTGCCCAGGTGATTGGAGCGGTATTTTCACGGGCGGGCTGATTCGCGAGAGCCGCCCTCCGGTGTGTCGCCGGTGCCGCCCTTTCCGGTCAGGACGCCACCGGGGGATCCGGGAACCCGTAAAATTGTTGTGAGAATGCAACACACGCGGAGAAGATTTCGTGAAACGTCACAAACGCCCAAAAAGGCGGCACGTGCTTGACTTTTTTGCTTCACGACAATGATGCCGCGGCCCACTCTGTGACCACGTTAAGACATTTGGCCGCAGTCGGTTATCGCTTGCCCTTGGGGGGCGCCGGAACGGGACTGTCTAGAAGGGTGATGGGGATCGACATGAAGAAAGTGGCTTTGTTGGCAACGGCGCTGGCAATGGTTTCCGGTTCGGCTCTCGCTGCGGATCTGCGGGTGAAGGCCGTCAAGGCGCCGCCGCCGGTCGCCTTTGATCCCTGGGATATCGCCTTCGGCGCCGGGATCACCAACGACTACATCTTCCGCGGCATCACCCAGTCCAACCACAAGCCGTCGGTCAACGTCTATTTCGAGCCGCGCTACAACGTCACCAAGGACTTCCAGCTCTATGTCGGTCTGGCCGGTGCGAGCATCTCCTTCCCGAACCGTGCCGCGGCTGAAATCGACGCCTATGGCGGCGCCCGCCTGACGGTCGGCCAATTCGCCTTCGACGTCGGTGCCTGGGGCTACATGTATCCGGGCGGCACCTGCCATTACGGTGCGGCAACGGACACTGCGGGTGTGCCGCTCAGCAACGAATGCCAGGTCAATGCCCTGCTCAACGGCAACGTCATCAAGAAGGACCTCAGCTTCTTCGAGGTCTATGGCAAGGTGAACTACACCTTCAACGACAACTTCTCGCTCGGTGGTAACGTCTATTATACGCCGAGCTTCCTGAACACCGGCGCCGAAGGCACCTATGCGTCGATCATCGGCAAGGCGATTGCGCCGAGCGCCTGGTTTGGCGCCAGCGGCATCGGCATGTATGTGTCCGGTGAATTCGGCCGTCAGTGGCTCGGCACCTCCGACTCCTTCTACGGCGTGGCCGCGTTCCCGAACGGCATCAACTATGCCGATTACAACACCTGGAACATCGGCATTGGCTTCACCTACAAGGTGTTCACGCTGGACTTCCGTTACTCCGACACCAACCTGTCGCAGGGTGATTGTAACGCCTTCACGAGCGATCATACCGCGACGTTCAACGGCAGCTTCACCCCAATCAATCCGTCTGGCGTCGGCTCCAAGTGGTGCGGCGCCGCCGGTATCGTCAAGCTCTCGGCTGACCTGACCGCGATGACCAACCTGAAGTAAGATCTTTCTTCCTGTCGAAGACGAGGGGCGGCAGGCAATCTGCCGCCCTTTTCTTTTGGTAGCGCAGATGAAACGGGATTGGCGGCGCGGCGTATCGGGCGATCTCCCGCAACGATCACCGCAACGTTCTGGCGGGCGCGGTCGCAGGCCTCGGCGGCGCGATCGCCATCGGCGCCATGGAGTGGTTCTCGCTCGCCTTGCATTGTCCGCTCGCCGTGATTCCGTTTGCCACCTCGATCGTGCTGGTGATCGGATCGCCTGACGTGGCGCCGGCGCAGCCGCGCGCCCTGATCGGCGGTCATGTGGTGTCGGCCCTGGTCGGCCTCGCCGTGCTGAAGCTGACGGGACCGCAGGCCTGGGCGGCGGCCGCCGCCGTCGGCCTGTCGATTCTGGCGATGTACGTCACCGGGACTTTTCACCCGCCGGCGGGCATCAATCCGCTGCTGGTGGTCTCCGGCAATCTGCCCTGGACGTTCCTGCTGGCGCCGGTGCTGGCCGGCGCGCTGCTGCTAACCGCATTCTCCTACATCTGGCACCGCTGGGTGCGCCGTCAGCCATGGCCGCGGCGCTGGCTGTAGGAAAATCGTAGCCCGGATGGAGCGGAGCGTAATCCGGGAACGTCTCTCCGCAGTGACTGTCCCGGATTTCGCTTCGCTCCATCCGGGCTACATGGCTACGATGCCGTGGCGCTCTTGCTGTCCTGCAGCGCGAATCCATCTCCGGCTCGGGCAAGCACGACATTGCGATCGTGGAAGGCGTCGAGCGTCGAGCGATGCCCGATCGAGATGATGGTAGTGGCCGGCAATTTCGCCTCGAGCAGGCGATAGAGCGCCGCTTCCGAAGGTTCGTCGAGCGACGCCGTCGCCTCGTCGAGGAACAGGTATTGCGGCACATGCAACAGCGCACGTGCCAATCCAAGTCGCTGCTGCTCACCGAGCGAAAGCGTCCGATTCCAATGACCGTGTTCGTCCAGTTGCGAAGCGAGCTTCGGCAATCCTACCAACTCGAGCGTCTGGCTAATCTGAGCTGGCGTGAACGCCCCTTCCTTTGCGGGGTATTCGACTGCCGCTCGCAGCGTTCCGGTCGGGAAATAGGGGCGTTGCGGCAGCATCATCAAGGTCGCCCCGGCAGGTACGGTGATCGAGCCGGAGCCGAACGGCCAGATGCCGGCGATGGCGCGGAACAGCGTCGATTTGCCGGAGCCGGACGGGCCGGTTACCAGCGTACGCTCGCCCTTGCGAAGGCTGAATCCATCTGCGTTCACAAGCGGCGTTCCGTTCGGCAGACGTAGCGTCAAATCCTTGAGGTCGATGGCGCCGTCGCCTGCCTTGTTGACGTGAATCCGATCGTCGCGGTCGGCGAGTTCGCGCGCCGCCACTATTCCCGCCTCGAATCCGTCGAGACGATTAACCACCGCCTGCCACTCCGCCAGTTGCCGATAGATGGTGATAAAGAACGAAAGCGCGCCCTGAACGTTCGAAAACGCCGATGCGGTTTGCATCATGCCGCCGAGCTGAATCTTCTCGGCGAAATAGGCAGGTGCCACCAGCACATAGGGAAAGATCACCGAAGCCTGATTATAGCTGGCCGTGAACGCCGTTATCTTCTTGGTCCGGTTCATGATGGCGAGCCAGTTTTCAACGACGCGTCCGAAGCGAACCATAAGGCGCTCGCGCTCGGCTTGCTCGCCGTGCAACAGCGCGATCTGCTCGGAATTTTCCCGCACGCGGACCAGGTTGAAACGAAAATCCGCTTCATATTGCTGCTGCCGGAAATCGATGCCGACCAGCGGCCAGCCGATCAGATGGGTCAGGATGGTGCCGAGTACCGAATAGATAAGCGCGCCCCAGACGAGGTATCCCGGAATCGGGTAATCTTGGCCGAACAGGTGCAGCGGTGCGGCGTTCGACAGGGCCCACAGGATCGCGACAAAGGACGCCAAGGTGACAATCGAGTTCAAAAGGCCGACGCCGATGTTGAGCGTGCGATCGACGAACAGCTTGACGTCGTCGGTCATGCGCTGGTCGGGGTTGTCGGCTGCGTCCCCCTGAAGCTGCATCCGGTAGTGATTGGCGTGATGTAGCCAGTCACCGAGATATTGCGCGGTCATCCAGCGCCGCCAGCGGATCTGCAGCCATTGATTGAGATAGAGCTGATAGACCGCCAGCACGATAAAAACGGTCACAACGACGCTGAAATAGATGATCTCGCTGACGAAGGAGTCCCAGTTTCGTTCCTGCAGCGCATTATAGAAGCGGGCGTTCCACTGATTGATCAGGACGTTTATGCCGACGATCGCAAGCTCGATGGCGATGACCGCGGCCAGCAAGCCGCGGCCGGCCCATTTGTCCTCGGAACGGAAATAGGGGACCGAGATACGCCATACAGCGGCGAGTATCGAGCGAAGGTTTTTCACAGATTGCCGTCTCCGGGGAGGGCCTCAAAGGCCTGAAAAATCGGGACAATTGGTGATTTTACGGGGCTAGGCCACACGGGGTGCCGCGGTCAGCGTTGGCGTGTCCGGGTGTCGAAGTCAACCCTGGCATCCTCACAACGGCACGGGACCGGAGACCACTTCGCGAGGATGTGAGCGATTGGGCAGTGCCGAATTCGCAGTGCCGGGCAGCTAGCCAATCACGTCGTTGTTCAATAGAAGGGCGCGCGATGTTGGACGTTTGAGAGGTTGCATGATTTCATTCGCACGCATGTCGAAACAGGCGGCATCGATTCTGCTGATCGCCGCCACACTTCATCTCAGCCCGGCCAATGCCGATAACGGCTTTCCGTTCGGCTCGGAAATGACACTCGACGTGGATCGTCAGCGCGGGTCGAAGCGGATTCCCAATCTCGAGATCGGCGACAAGGGCGAGGTGATCTTCGAACTCTGGTGCAAGGGCGGCAAGGGCCAGTTCTCGGTGGCTGGCAATACCGTGATCTTCGTTCCCGGTGCGATGGAGAACCGCACTTGTCCGCCGGATCGCGCGCAACAAGATGATGAGCTGATCGCGGCGCTTGCCGAGGCCGGCACCTGGAAGCGGCAGGGCGATTTCGTGTCGTTCATCGGCGCGAAGACGCTGCGCTTCCGCATCAACACGAACTAGGTCGGGAGTTCGGTCAGGGCGTCGCGATCAGGCCGCTGGCGGTGGCAACGACCCAGCGGCCGCCCCAGCGCACGATGGATTCGACACGTCCGATTCCGGGAATGGTGTCGCCGCGCGCGGCCATCCTGATCCCGTCGGGACCTTCGAGAACGGCGGTCCCATCCCGAACGTCGACAACTGTCCAGCCGGAAATTGTGGTCGGCTTCGTTTCCGGCGCCGCCACCAAAGGCTGCGGCCGCATCGCAATCGCCGAGGGCCCCACATTTGCCTGCGAGGCCGGGCCTGCAGACGGGCGTGCACCGGCCGACAACACGGCGGACGGCTTGGGAATGCTTCCGACGACGGCGGGCGAGTCTGAGGTGGATGCGGTCTTCCGGGTGCCTTCAATCTTGCCGCTCGACCGTGCTTCAGCCATGCGCGGCGCGGGCGCTTCCTTCTGCGCAACAGTTTCAAGGCCGAGCATGCCTGCCAACTCGGGCCAACTCAGGCCGCCGGCCCATCCCAACCCAAAGCTTGCCGCCACGGCCACGGTGACCAGCAACGCGCTGCGCGCCCGGTCGCGAAATGACTCCCGCACCACCAATACGTCATCGCGATCGAGGGAATTCCACAGGCTCGCCGGCAGCGCGGGCCCCAGCCCGCCAGCCGCATTCCCGGACAACATGCTTTCAACGGTACTCGGCTCGCGGTCGTGCATGGCGTTGGCCCACGTTCAGCTAGCCGATGATGTTCCTTTAAACTGAATCGAATCTTAACAATCGGGCTCCGTAACGCGCTCGGTTATCACATTCTACTTCCACACCGACTTGTCCGCGTCCCAGCGCTGGCCCTTGAATTCCCTGGCCAGCGCTTCGAGCGAGCCATTGTCGTCCTTCGGTTCGCCGCCTTCTTCGTCGCCGGTAGACTCTTCCGACAAATGCAGTTTTGAGCCGGCGCCTTCATCCGCGGTCGTGATCACCGGGCTCGAGATCCACAGCATCAGCCGATCGGTGCCGCCCGGTTTATCCGGCGAGACCAGCGCGGTGACCTCGACAGTTTCGGTCAGCGCGAGCGCGGGATAGATCGGGCTCGGCCGCTTGAAGCTCAGCGTCAGTTTTCCGGTGTTGGCGTCCCACTCGGCGCCCGCCGGCTTGGCGGCAAGCGTTTTCGCCAGCACGCCTGAAATGGCCGAGGCGATTTTGTCCCTGTTGATCTTGTCGCCGTCGCGCCAATCGGCCGCTGCAAAACGGATGGTACGGTCCATTTCGACGCTGCCGCTGGTCCATCCCGCGGCGATCACGCCTGGTGCCGCCTTCGCCTTGGCGATCAGCGCGGCGGCGCGCTCCGGATCGGCCGTCAGGTTGATGGTCTGCTCGCCGGCGCGCAGCGCGTCGCAGGAGATCGAAAGGCTGGAAAGCCCGACCTCGACGGCCTCGCCCTTCAGACTCTTGAGGAAGTCCAACGCGGCGTCGAGCTTGACCCGCACGCCGATCGCTTCCGGCGAAACGTCGGTAAAATCCTTCGGCGCCGGCGTGATGCCGTCGTCGCTGGTCTGGTTGTCCAAAAATTCCTTCTCGCTGAGATCGGAATTGTCGGTCGAGGTCACTTCGGTCACGGTCTGGCCGATGCTGATCTGGCCGCGGAATTCGAAGGTGTCGCCGACAGGCTTGCGCAACAGCTTGACCGTGACCGGCAGCTTGTCACCGAAGCTCTGCGTGGTGCCGGTCAGGTTCTGGCCGCTGACGGTGAGGTTGGCGACAAAGCGGTCCTTGCGGTCGGCGCCCTTCGCGGCGGGGTAGCAGACGTCGAGCGTAGCAGCGGTGACGTTCTTGCCCTGGCGGGTTTCCTTCAGGATGACATCGGCATTGCCGTCCATCAGCCCGTCGATCGCGGTGAAATAGCGCGTCTCGGTCGCACCGGGCGCGGTCTTGGGCTGCAGTTTCATCTGGGCGATAGCGAAATTCGGGGAGGCTATCACCAGACCGAGCAGGAGAAGGGGGAGCGCGCGCATGAGAAATCCCTAAGACCACAGAATCGGAGACGCCTTAGGTAGCAAACCTCGCTAGCTTCGGCCAAAAAGAAGGCCGTGAGGAGGCTTGTGCGTCTCGTATCCGGCAAGGGGACGGAGCGCGGCGAGCGTGCTCACCTCACATTTCGACATTGCATGACGGTCTCACGTCGCCTTACGGCTTCTTGGCACTGGTCAGGGACGCACCGGCGGAAGGGTTCCCTCCCCCCTTGCGGGGTCCGAGACGAGCGAAGCTCGCTCGAGGGTTAGGGAGAGGGGTGCCGCTTGCTCCGCTGCCAGACGAACGCGACACAAGGTTCTCAGCTTGGCCCGCGGCGCGCACCGGTTTGCCCGATCCTTCGGTTCGAGTGCGCGGCTTACCCCTCTCCCCAACCCTCCCCCGCAAGGGGGGAGGGAGCCCTGCCAGTGTGCCCGCATCACGTGAGATTGCAGCTTGTCGCTCCCTTGCGGTGGCCGGCCTGTGCGTTCGCAACCTCGGTGTCATCGCAAAAAAGAAGGCCGCCCGGAGGCGGCCTTCGATCTGTTTGAGGAAGACGGTGCCGGGCTCAGAAGCCCATGCCGCCCATTCCACCCATGCCGCCGCCACCGCCGGGCATCGCCGGCGCTGATTCCTTCGGCAGTTCGGCGACCATGGCTTCGGTAGTCACCAAAAGGCCGGCCACCGACGAAGCGTCCTGCAGTGCGGTGCGCACCACCTTGGCCGGATCGATGATGCCCTTCTCGACCATGTCGACATATTGCTCGGTCTGGGCGTCGAAGCCGAAGGTCTCCGACTTGTTCTCGAGGATCTTGCCGACCACGATCGAGCCCTCGACCCCGGCGTTTTCCGAGATCTGGCGAACCGGGGCTTCCAGCGCCTTCAGCACGATGTTGATACCGGCCTGAACGTCGGAATTGTCGTTGTTGATGCGGCCGACCGCCTTCTTGGCGCGGAGCAGCGCCACGCCGCCGCCCGGCACGATGCCTTCCTGCACGGCCGCGCGGGTCGCGTTGAGGGCGTCCTCGACGCGGTCCTTCTTCTCCTTAACCTCGACCTCGGTCGCGCCGCCGACGCGGATCACCGCGACGCCGCCGGCGAGTTTTGCAAGGCGCTCCTGCAGCTTCTCGCGGTCGTAGTCCGAGGTGGTCTCCTCGATCTGCGCTTTGATCTGGGTGACGCGGGCCTCGATGTCCTTCTTCTTGCCGGCGCCTTTGACGATCGTGGTGTTTTCCTTGTCGATCACCACCTTGCCGGCGCGGCCGAGCATGTTGATGGTGACGCTTTCGAGCTTCATGCCGAGTTCATCGGAGATGAGCTGACCGCCGGTCAGGATCGCGATGTCTTCCAGCATCGCCTTGCGGCGATCGCCAAAACCCGGCGCCTTGACGGCGGCGACCTTCAAGCCGCCGCGCAGGCGGTTGACCACCAACGTCGCCAGCGCCTCGCCCTCGACATCCTCGGCGATGATCAGCAGCGGACGGCCCGACTGCACCACGGCCTCCAGCACCGGCAGCATCGACTGCAGGCCGGACAGCTTCTTCTCGTGCAAGAGCACGTAAACGTCTTCCAGCTCGGCGGTCATCTTCTCGGCGTTGGTGATGAAGTAGGGCGACAGGTAGCCGCGGTCGAACTTCATGCCCTCGACGATGTCCACTTCGGTCTCGAGCGACTTGTTTTCCTCGACCGTGATCACGCCTTCATTGCCGACTTTCTGCATCGCTTGTGCGATCATCTTGCCGATGGCGGTGTCGCCGTTGGCCGAGATGGTGCCGATCTGGGCGACCTCGGACGAGGAGGCGACCGGCTTGGCGCGCTTCTCGATATCCTTGACGACGGCGTGGACCGCGATGTCGATGCCGCGCTTGAGGTCCATCGGGTTCATGCCGGCGGCGACCGCCTTGCCGCCTTCGCGCACGATCGCCTGCGCCAGCACAGTCGCAGTCGTGGTGCCGTCGCCGGCGGTGTCGTTGGTCTTGGAGGCAACTTCGCGCAGCATCTGCGCGCCCATGTTCTCGAACTTGTCTTCGAGCTCGATTTCCTTGGCGACGGTGACACCGTCCTTGGTGATGCGGGGAGCGCCGAAGCTCTTCTCGATCACGACGTTGCGGCCCTTCGGGCCGAGCGTCACCTTCACCGCATTGGCGAGAACGTCGACGCCGCGCAGCATGCGGTCGCGGGCGTCGCCTGAAAATTTAACGTCTTTGGCAGCCATTTGAATTGCTCCTAGAAAACGGTCCTCATCCTGAGGAGCGGGCATCGCCCGCGTCTCGAAGGATAAATTTGTGAAAGCTGGGCCCTTCGAGACGGCAGCTTCGCTGCCTCCTCAGGGTGAGGAAACATACTGTTAAGTCAGCACGCCCATGATGTCGGACTCCTTCATGATCAGGAGTTCCTCGTTCTCGATCTTGACCTCGGTGCCCGACCATTTGCCGAACAGCACGCGGTCGCCGACCTTGAGGTCGATCGGAAGCAGCTTGCCGGCCTCATCGCGGCCCCCCGGGCCCACGGCGATCACTTCGCCCTGCGACGGCTTTTCCTTGGCGCTATCGGGAATGATGATGCCGCCCTTGGTCTTCTCTTCGGCATCGATGCGCTTGACCACGACGCGGTCGTGCAGTGGACGGAATTTGGTTTTGGCCATGACGTCTCCTCTTGAAGTTCCTCTGGGAGGCCTAGGTTTCGGGTCTGTACCACTCGAAAATGGCTGGGAATGCCGGGTATTCGACGCCGCCCCGGGCGAGGCAGCACAACCCTTAGCAATCGTTGTATTTGAGTGCTAAACGTGGAGCCGGGGAATATGGCTTGGCGCCGATCCTGTCAAGCAAACAAGGGGATTAAAGCCTTGGTGAGGCCAATGTAGGATGGTGCTTCGGAAACCAAATCGGTGCAGCGGCGTAATTTTAACCGACGTCATTGCTCCGGCAGACTTTTTGCGGTTGGCTGCTTGACGGGAGCGGCCAAGTGATTGCTCGGGGGAATGCGATGATCAGCTCACGTAATGCGCGTACGGTTGCCAATCTGGCGATCGCGTCGGCGCTTTCGATCTTGCTGGCGGCGTGCAGCAGCATGAGCCTGCCGTCGCTGTCATCCAGTCCGCCGCCCGAGCCCGAAGTCGCGCCGGAAATGCCAGCAACCATCCGCTCCGACGAGATCGTCGGCCGCTGGGGCCTCGCCTCGTTCCAGAATCCCAATGACCGCGCCCGCACCGAAGCGGCGGCGCGCGGGCAGTGCAAGCAGCCCTACGTGATCGGCGCCGGCGCCAATGGTGGCGTGGTCATGCATCTGGCCGATCAGGCGACGCCGCAGGAACTGCGCCTCAAGGGCAGCCCGAGCGGCAAGAACTATATCGGCCCGCCCGGCCCGGCCGGCGGCGACCAGGACCGCGAGATCGTCTCGTTCGACGGCCGCGTCATGGTCACCCGCTTCATCGAAAAGGATGCCGCGGTCCGTTACGGCAATATGGTCTACGTCCGCTGCGCGCCGCGGGCGTGAGGCCCACGGGATTCAACAAACCGTCATTGCGAGGAGCGGAAGCGACGAAGCAATCCATCGCACCGCAAGCGGAGGAATGGATTGCTTCGCTTCGCTCGCAATGACGATCGTGGAAACAAAAAACGCCGGCATCGCTGCCGGCGTTTGTTTAGCGCGCGTTAACCAGCCCGATCAATCGAACAGGGCGTCGATGTCGTTCTGCGAGGCGTGACCGTCGTCGCCGTCCAGCTTCGGACCGTTCAGCAGCTTGGCATCGCCTTCGCGGGTATCGACGATTGGGGGTGCGTGCGCCTTGATGGCGTCGACGCCACCCCAGATTTCCATCATCTCGACGATGTGCTGCTCAATGAACTTCATCGTGTTCATCACCTTGCTGATGCGCTGGCCGGTGAGGTCCTGGAAATTGCAGGCCTCGAAGATCGAGACGACGCGTTCCTGGATCTCCTCGCTGAGCAGTTTCTGCTGATCCGGAGAAATGTTCTTGGAAAGCGCGGTCGCCGCCTGGTCGATCGCTTCGGTGGCTTCGAGAATTTGCTGGGTGGCCTGTTCGGTGCCGCCGACGACGGCGCCGAGCTCGCCATTGACCTTGGCCATTTCTTCGCCGTTGAAGCTGTTGCCGTGCAGCACGGCGATTTCGCGCTTGGTGCGGCTGATGGCGTCGTGAATGAGGTCGAGCTCGACCTTCAGCTTCTCGCACTGCTCGATCTGGGCGCGATAGGTTTCCAGCAGCGCATGGTTCTCGGCAACCCCGCGCGCAACGTCTGTGGCCTCGACCGCTGCGGGGCGAGTGTGGCCGAAGGCCGCCATCTGTGCGCGGATCGAGCGCAACTCGGCCATGATCTCGCGATGCATCGGGCCGATCTCGCCGCCTTCAACAGCAGGCATGACAATTGGCGCATCGCCCAGAATGGCTTGTTCGATACGAAAACGTTTGCGACTTACCGACATGAGTTTTTCCCACCCCCTTCATTGCCGGGGTGTTTTAAACCATGGCGATTTAACGTCAGGTTCACGGCGCAAAATCGCATGTCGGCGCTTTGCCCACGGCCGCACACTCTCGATTAACCATGAGGGGACCGCGTTCACGCAAAATAAACGCTACCGGACAAATCCGTGCGCGATTGCCGACGTGGTGAATCGAAACGCGGCTTCTGTTTACCAAACCGATTAGGTTTTGATTTGTATTGATCGCGCGCAGCGGCGTTCATCGTTGCGCCCCGCGAACCCGAAGTGACGAACAGTACAGAGTACGTCGATGTCCGGAAAAATCATTGTTGCGCTCTTTGCGAGCGTGTCTTGCCTTTGCTTCGCCAGTGAGGCTGCAGCGATCGACGCCTCATCATCAACTGAGCCCACCGTGATCTACGCCCGCCAGCCGGCGCCGGTGCGCATGGCTTCTGCCGAACGCTCCAACATGGGCGGCGGCTTCATCGAATTCCTGTTCGGCGATGCGCCGCAGGGCGGGCGCTATCAGCAGCCCGTCTATCAGCAGCAACCGGACTACGGATATGCCGGGCGGCGCGCGCTGCTGCCGCCGATGGATCCGCAGCAGTCGATGCGGCGCGAGGAGGAGGAAGCAGTCGATCCCGCCCAGCACCGGCTCGATCCGAAATATGAAAAGCAGGTGGTCGAGTATCACGGCAAGGAAAGCCCGGGCACCATCGTGATCGACACCCCAAACAAGTTCCTGTTTCTGGTGCAGGGCGACGGCAAGGCGCTGCGCTACGGCGTTGGCGTCGGCCGCCCCGGCTTCACGTGGTCGGGCGTCAAGACGATCTCGGCGAAGAAGGAATGGCCGGCCTGGACGCCGCCGCCGGAAATGCTGGCGCGCCGTCCCGATCTGCCGCGGCACATGGAAGGCGGCCCGCAAAATCCGCTCGGCGCACGCGCGATGTATCTGGGATCATCGCTCTATCGCATCCACGGCTCCAACGAGCCCTGGACCATCGGCACCAACGTCTCGTCCGGCTGCATCCGCATGCGCAACGAGGACGTGATTGATCTCTACGGCCGCGTCGGTGTCGGCGCGAAGGTGGTGGTGATCTGATTGTTTCTGGTAGCCCGGATGGAGCCAACGGGTCGCGCGAACGCGCGCCCGATGACAGGCTCCGCGAAATCCGGGACAGATCGCGCTGCGGTGAGATAGTCCCCGGATTGCGCTTCGCTCCATCCGGGCTAAGAATGCCCAAATAAAACGGCCGCCCGATCGGGCGGCCGTTTTCGTTTTCATAGCTGACGCGCGTCACGCGTAATCGCTGTCACCGCCGTCACCGTCAAAACCATCGGAATCATGATCCATGTCGTCGCCTTCATCGTGCGAGGCTTGATCAAAAAATCCCTGCCGCGAACCACTATCATCATTGTTGTCGGCGCGTCGGCTCGATGAGCCGATGTCGTTGATGCCGGCCTCGCGCGCGAGATCGCCGCCGGACTGATCGCTCCACGGCCTGCGGTCTTCGACGCCGCCGCTGTGGTTCGCTGTGTCGCCGAATGCCTGTTGGTTGCCGCCGCCCATCATCCCTCGAATGCTGTTGGCCAGCAGCGATCCGCCGACCACGCCGGCCGCGGCAGCCGCTGCCGTTCCGAGGAACGAGCCGCCGCCGCCGAACGGCGATTGCTGCGCGCCAGAGGGCTGGCCGTAGCCGGGCTGATTATACTGTCCAGGCGCCTGGCTCTGTTGCAGCACCTGACCGCTGTTCCAAGTCGGACGGCTGCCCATGTCGGGCGCGCGGACGTTGGGCACCGAACCCTGCGACGATCCTTGCGGCTGGCTCTGCCCGAAGATCGCGTCGCGCATCGAATCGAGAAAGCCGCCGGATTGAGTTTGCTGACCCGCCGCCGCTTCCAATTCCTGGATGCGCATGTCGGCGCGCCTCAGCGCTTCGTCCTGCACCAGCGCGGTTTGCACCAGCGCATACACCCCATTGGGCGCGTTGCGCAGGCCCTGCATGATCGCCGCCATGGCTTCCGGATCGCGCTTGGCGCTTTCCAGCTTGGCGAGGCGGTCAAAAAGATCGTCAATCAGTTGGCGTTCTTGCGGTGTCATGGCCCTCTCCTTCGCGTCGAATCGTGATCGACGCGCCCGAAGATGTAAGGAGGGCTTTGTGTCGCAAGTAGTGGGAAGCCGAATTAAATTTTGGTATGCGACAAAACGCCAAGCGGCTTTTGCCGATGTTTGCTACCTCAATGTGACGTTATTCGCCGCCAGCAATGTCGGGAATCGATCACTTGCCAGAAATGCGTGTTCCGCCTCGCGCTGTGTGGTCAGGGGATCAAGCGCCTCGAGCGTTTCGTCGACAAAGCCGGGGTGGCACATCACCAGCCCGCCTTCCGGCAGCCCTTCGAGGAACTGAGCCATCAGTACGCCGAAATCGGGCTCTTTCGAAAAATCATAGGCGCCGGCGAACGCCGGGTTGAATGGAATTTTTGCATGGGCGGCGCGCTTGCGAAATTGCGCGCTGAGAATGTCGAGCACCAAAGCCTTGGGCGCGCCGAGCAGCTTGTTCAATGGCTTGAGGCGTCCGCCTTGGCGAACCCAGGCGCCGGGGGCCGCTTCCTTGACCGCGCGCAGGAATGCGTCGCGCACGCCAGGGAAGAGTTGCGCGTGCTGGTGGCCGTCGACGAAATCGGGCGCGCGGCCGAACAGGTCCTTGAAAGCTGCAAGCTGGGCTGCGAGTTCGTCTTCGATCATTTCAGGCTCGAGCCGCCGCAACAGGCCGGCGCGCAGCAATTTCGGAAACGGCAGGAACAGGCCGCCATCAACGGGGCGAAAATGCATCGTCAGCGGACGAAACGGCGCGGTCAGCGTCGCATGCAGCCCGATCGCGCAGCGCGGGCTGTTCGCCGCAACTTCCTGCAACGCGGCGACTTCGGCGCGCCCGATCGCAGGTCCCACCACCATGACAGAGGTGGCATTGAGACGGCCGCGGCCGATCAAATCGCGGATGGCGCGGTTGACGCCCTCGGCCAGCCCGTAATCGTCGGCGCACAGCCAGATCCGGCGCGGCGGCGCGGCATCGTTCATTCGGCGGCGGTCCGCTCGGCGCTGACCGTCGTCTCGCCATCGGCACGCTTCTCGTTGTGCTCGGCGACGAAATAGATCGGACGCGCCTTCAGCTCGGAGAGAATCTTGCCGATATATTCGCCGACGATGCCGATCATGATGAGCTGCACGCCGCCGATCGTCATCATCCCGATCATCAGCGAGGGATAGCCAGGGACCTGCTTGCCGGTGGTCCAGACCTCCCAGAGAATGGTGAGGCCGAACAGGAAGGCGCTGATGGCCAGCAGCACGCCGAGCAAACTTGCAAAGCGCAGCGGCGCCACCGAAAACGACGTCAGTCCCTCGATCGACAGGCCGATCAGCCGGCCCGGGCTGAACGTGGTGACGCCGTGCGCCCGCGGCGCCGGCTCGTAATCGACGCGGATCTGGCGGAAGCCGATCCAGTTCGACAGGCCCTTGAAGAAGCGGTTGCGTTCGGGAAGCTGCCGCAGCGCGGCCGCCGCACGTGGCGACAGCAGGCGGAAATCGCCGGCGTCCTCGGGGATCTTCTGCCGTGCGCCCCAATTGATCAGCGCGTAGAAGCTGTGCACCGCCTGGCGGCGCAGGAACGATTCATTGTCGCGATGCGCCTTTGCCGTATAGACCACGTCGTAGCCGTCATCAATCCAGTGCGCGACGAGCTTTTCAACCAGACTCGGCGGATGCTGGCCGTCGCCGTCCATGAACAGGATAGCGCCGCGGCGGGCATGATCGAGCCCCGCCATCAGGGCTGCCTCCTTGCCGAAATTGCGCGACAGCGAGACGACCTGCACGTCGAGCGCATCGGCGGCGAGCGAACGCGCGATCGCCAGCGTATTGTCGGCGCTGCCGTCGTCGACATAGACCACTTCGCAGATGAGGCCGTAGCGCGCCTTCAGCGTCTTGGCGAGCCCGATCAATCGCTCGTGCAGCAAAGCGAGCCCTGCCGCCTCGTTGTACAGCGGCACGACAACCGACAAGCCTTTCGCCGCGGCGCTGGCTGCGGTCGTCGTCAGGCGGGAAACGTCAGAGCCGAGCGTCATCAATCAGGTCCCAGATTATCCAACCATATATGTTACCTGCGAAATGCTGTCGCAACGATGAACGAAACGGCAGCCTTATTGCCGCAGGAACGTCTCGAGCCTGGCAAATAGCGGGTTTTCGCGGTCGAGCACATAATCGAGCGAGGCAATCGAAACCGTGTCGGCGCCGTGCTCGCGCAGGAAACTGCCGAGCGCGTAAAGATGCATCGGTGGGCAGTGCAGCGTGAGCATGCCGGACGATGTCGGCCCGCCGAACGGCGCCACCACACCAAAGCGGTTATGCGCCTCGGTCAGCAACGCCTCGTTGCAGCCGGCGAAACGTGTGCGCACCTCGCGATATTTGCTGGCTCGCGCCCGCGCGGCAATATGATCGAGGATCACGCGCGCGGTCTCGCGTGCCTCAGCCGACCAGTCGGCGTCGCGGGAGGCCACGAGGTTGGCCTGGCTGCGCAAGATCACGCCGTCGTCGAGCACCTTCAGCCCGTTGGCGGCGAGCGTCGCGCCTGTCGTCGTGATGTCGACGATCATCTCGGCGGTGCCGACGGCGGGCGCGCCTTCGGTGGCGCCGGCGCTTTCGACAATGCGATAGTCGACGACGCCGTGGGCGGCGAAGAAGTTGCGCGTCAGGTTGATGTATTTGGTCGCGACCCGCATCCGCCGGTTATGCTCGGCGCGGAAGCCGGTGGTGACGTCGTCGAGATCGGCCATGGTGCGAACGTCGATCCAGGCCTGCGGCACCGCGACCACGACGTTGGCGCTGCCGAAGCCGAGGCTGTCGATCAGCAGCACGCGCTTGTCGGCATCGGGGATGCTTTCGCGCAACAGATCTTCGCCGGTGACACCGAGATGCACCATGCCGCGCGCCAGTTGCGAAGCAATCTCGCTGGCCGAGAGATAAGCGATCTCGACATTGTCGAGGCCTGCAATGGTGCCGCGATAGTCGCGCACGCCGCGCGGTTTTGCCAGCGTCATGCCAGCGCGGGTGAAGAACGCCTCGGCGTTTTCCTGCAGGCGGCCCTTGGAGGGAACGGCAAGGACGAAGGGAACGCTCATGTGGCGCTCCCTTCCGAAACAGGCTTGGCGTGTTGCATCAGTGTTTCGATCCACACTGAGAATCCGACCGCGGGGATAGGCGTCGGTGAACCGAGTTGCGTCATCAGGCCATCATAGCGTCCGCCTGCGACCAGCGGTTCGACGCCGTTGCCCTTGGCATGCAACTCGAATTCGAAGCCGGTGTAATAATCGAGCCCGCGGCCAAACGAGGTGGAGAAGCGCGTCAGCTTGGTGTCGATGCCGCGCGCGGCCATGAAGCCGACGCGGCTTTCGAGCTGATCAATCGCCGCCGTCAGATCGAGCTTGGCGTCTGCGGCCAGCGCGCGCAGTTGCGCCACCGATTCATCGGGGTCGCCGGCGATCGCCAGGAAGCGCTTGATGATATCGAGCGCGTCGCGCGGCAGTGCGCCGCCCTTCAGCGTCGATTGTTCGAGAAAGCGGTCGGCGATCTCGTCGACCGTGCGTCCGCCGACATTGGTGGTGCCGGCAATCGACATCAGGTCGGTGACCAGCGCCAGCGCCGCCTTGCGATCGGAGCCGGCGAGCGCCGCCAGTACGCCCTCATATTCGTTGCGGCCGGGCGCTGTCGCAAGCGTCAGCCGCTCGATGTCCTCGGTGAGGCTTAGCTTGCGGTTGAAGTCCTTGATCAGGCGCCGCCGCCACACCGGATAGAGATCGAGCGCGTCGATCAGCGCATTGAACAGCGCGACGTCGCCGGTGCGGATTTCGACATCCTTCAATCCGAAGGCCGAGGTCGCTCCCAGCGCCAGCGCCAGCATTTCGGCATCCGCCGCGGCGCGGTCCTGCCGGCCGAAGGATTCGATGCCGGCCTGCAGGAATTCGCTGGGCTGGCCGCCGCGATAACGGAACACCGGCCCGAGATAGCTGAACCCGGCCGGCTTTCCGGCGTGTCCGGAGGCGAGATAGTCCCGCGCCACCGGAATGGTGAGGTCGGGCCGCAGGCACAGTTCCTCGCCGGAAGGGTCGGTCGTCAGGTAAAGGCTTTTACGGATGTCCTCGCCGGAGAGGTCGAGAAACGGCTCCGCCGGCTGCAGGATGGCTGGGTGGGCCTGGACGTAGCCGCCTTGTGCGAACGACAATAGCAGCGCGTCCGCCCAGGCGGCGGACCCGGCAGCACCTCTGGCGGCAGCGGTCGCGGTCATCTTACGTCCAAATATCCGGAAAAACCGGGTTCCAGGGTTCTTTGCGGCCCCCAAGTTCCGGAGGCCTCGTTGGCGCAGGCCTTAGCATGGCCGGGGCGGCGTTTCGACAGGGATTGGCCAACTGAATTAATGCGGGGTGGCTGGAGGCCAGCCAGGCGGTTTGAAATGGACGGGGTTGGCCCATAACCCATGTGAGGTGAGCACGCGGTTCAGGCTCCCTCCCCCCTTGCGGGGGAGGGTTGGGGAGAGGGGTAAGCCGCGTGCTCGAACGAAGAGATCAGGCTGACCTGCACCATTGCGCGCGCCACGCCCACGCTGAGAGCCTCGTGTCACGCTTCGTCTGGGAGTGGAGCAAGCGGTACCCCTCTCCCTAACCCACGAGCGAGCTTCGCTCGTCTCGGACCCCGCAAGGGGGAGGGAACCCGCCCACCAGTGCGCCCCTGACTAATCCCGCCAGTCCCCCAACGCCGCCTGCACCAGCGCCAGTGCGGCGACGCCCGCCGTATCGGCGCGCAGGATGCGGGGACCCAAGGACAGCCGCAGTATCTTGGGCTGGCGCAGCAGTAGGGTGCGTTCTTCCGCGGCAAACCCGCCTTCGGGACCGATCAATAGGTCGATCCCCGAGCCCACCTGCGCCGCTTGCAGCGCTTGCACGGGATCGGCGACGTCTCTCGCCTCGTCGCAGAACACCAGCAGGCGGCCGGCTTCGCGCTTGTCGAGAAAGCGGTCCAGCGCGATCGGCTCGGCAACCTGCGCAAGGCTCAATATCCCGCATTGTTCGGCAGCCTCGATGACATTGGCGCGCATCCGCTCGCTATTCACCCGCGAGACCTGGGTGTGCCGCGTCAACACCGGCTGCAGGCTTGAGGCACCCATCTCGACCGCCTTCTGCACCATGTAGTCGAGGCGCGCGTGTTTCAGCGGCGCAAAGACATAGGCGATGTCGGGCAGGCGGTCCTGCGGCCGCGTCTGCGCGGCGATCACAAGGCCATCGGGCCGCTTGCGGCCTTCGATCGCTGCCCGCCATTCGCCGTCGCGGCCGTTGAACACCAGGATCGTCTCGCCGGCCGAGAGCCGCAGCACGTTGCCCAGATAATTGCTCTGGTTGCGCTCCAGCGCGATTCTTTCGCCCTCGTGCAACGGGGCATCGACGAACAGGCGAGGGGCGCGAAAATCGAGTTCGGGCATCGATAATGTTCCGTTTCCGGCGCCGCTTTTAGCCTAAAGCGCTAGAATCCGGACGCTATTTTTAGTTCCGACGGGGCGTTACGCCGCGCTGCTGCCCTAATCAACGGGTTGTTAAGCGTCGGCAGGAATCGTAAAAAGTGCCCCACCGCAAATCCGCTTCGTTCGGAAAACGCTGGGGCTGCCTGGACCTCGCCGGAGATACACCCTTGATGATCCGCCGCCTGATTGTGCCGCTGACCGCTGCAATCGTGACCGTTCACGCGGGCCACGTGTTTGCGCAAGGTGCGTTCCCGGCGCCCTTGCCGAACCAGAGCGCCACACCCGCGAATTCGCCGTTTCCGCCAGTGAACGGCGCGGCGCCGTCGGCTTCGGTCGGCGCACCATCGTCGTTCCCGTCGCAGGGCGCGGCCCCGGTTTCCAGCGGATTCAGTGGTCCGCCGCCGCAGGCCAGCGGTCCGGCGGACGCGTGCATGAAGGGGTTCGTTCCCCTGCGCGAGGAAGCCGAGCGGCGCGGCAAGCTTATCAAGGCCGCGAGCGACCGCAAGGCGCCGCCGGATGAAGCCTGCAAGCTGATCGGCAATTTCGGCCAGGCCGAATTGAAGATGATCAAGTACGTCGAGACCAATTCGGCCAAATGCGGAATTCCGCCGCAGATCGCCGATCAGCTCCGGAACGGCCACAAGAACACCGAGAAGATGCAGAAGCAGGTCTGTGCTGTCGCGCAGCAGGCGCAGGCCCGCGGGCCGGCCGGTCCGAGCCTCAGCGAGGTGCTGGGTTCGGCGTCGCTCCCCGAGGCGCAGACGGTCAGGAAGGGCGGCAGCACCTTCGATACGCTGAACGGCAACGTTCTCGCGCGATGATGCGGCTCCGATGAGCGACGCGACCGCCCGCGTTGCCGACGCGACCGGCAACTGGGTCGATACGCGCGCGCCGTCCTGGTCGCGGCCCTATTTGCGGCTTTCCCGTTTCGATCGTCCGATCGGTTCGTGGCTGTTGCTGATGCCGTGCTGGTGGTCGGCGGCGCTGGCCGCCGGCGTCGCACGCGACATCTCGCAATTGCCGCTCGTGATCGTGCTGTTCTTCATCGGCGCCTTCGTCATGCGTGGCGCGGGCTGCACCTGGAACGACATCACCGACCGCGACCTCGACGCCCGCGTCGAGCGCACGCGGTCCCGGCCGCTGCCCGCCGGCCAAGTGAGCGTAACGCAGGCGTTCGCCTTCCTGGTCCTGCAGGCGCTGATTGGGCTTGCGGTGCTCTTGCAGTTCAACCGCTTTGCGATTCTGACCGGCATCGCCTCGCTGGTCATCGTCGCGGTCTATCCCTTCATGAAGCGCATCACGTGGTGGCCGCAGGTCGTGCTGGGGCTGGCGTTCTCCTGGGGCGCGCTGATGGGATTCGCGGTCACGTTCGGCCGGATCGATCTCACCGCGCTCGTCCTCTATGCCGGCTCGATCAGTTGGGTGATCGGCTACGACACTATCTACGCCCATCAGGACACCGAGGACGACGCGCTGATCGGCATCAAGTCGACGGCACGGCTGTTCGGCGCGCGCACCCATCTGGCGCTTTCGGTGTTTTATTCGCTCGCCGTGGTGCTCATTGGCATCGCGCTGTTTCTGGGCGGCGCGCGCTGGCCGGCCTGGATCGGGCTGATCGCGTTCGCTGTGCATCTGGCCTGGCAGATCGGGCGATTGAACATCAGCGATCCTGCCCTGTGCCTGCGCCTGTTCAAGTCCAACCGCGACGCAGGGCTGCTGCTGTTTGCCGGATTGCTCGCGGATGCGGTGATGCGTTCGATCGCGTAGGGTGGGCAAAGGCGCGATAGCGCCGTGCCCACCATCTATCACCGAGCACGCTTCATGATGGTGGGCGCGCTTCCGCTTTGCGCACCCTACGGCTCCACGAACTGATTTGCCGCGCGCACAGAAATCGCGTCAAGCCCAGGAATCAAAATCGCACACGAGACCGCGGGTGCGGCGCGCACCCGGTCTTCCCTGCGCCCTTGTGTCCAGAAAATTTGGCAGAATGTGCGAACGGGCGGTTGCGCACCAACCGCCCGTTGCTGGAACTGAGCCCGCTGCGCCCAAA
>NZ_JADPKF010000077.1:0-246230 GCF_023073815.1 Bradyrhizobium sp. 157
TCAATGGCCGCTTCTCGAGGCCGTATACATGACCGCTCCCCGATCCGTTGCCGAAGCACCAAAAAGCCCTTGCCGAGAGGGGGCCGTCCATACATGACGGGGAAGCGGCGACGCAACACTCAACTGTCATCCCCGCGGATGCGGGGATCCAGTACGCCGCGGCCTATCCGTTCGATCACTGCTGTCTCTGGAATACTGGGTCACCCACTTTCCGCCTTCGCTCTGTTGCGGCGACTTCTCTCTCCACGTCATTGCGAGCGAAAGCGAAGCAATCCACGCCTCAACGCGGGGATAGATGGATTGCTTCGCGGAGCCTGTCATCGGGCGCGCATTCGCGCGACCCGTTGGCTCGCAATGACGGTGGTTAGGACGGTTGCTCACAACACCTGATGCACATCGATGACGACGCGGTCGGCGTGGCGGGCGGCGGAGGCGATGAAGAGGTTTTGCATCAGCCAGCGATATTTCTCTGCGCCGGTCTCGAATTTCGGCACGGTGCGGAAATAGATCAGTTTTGGATCGACCGGCTCGCCGCGCTTGAGCTTCTGCAGCAACTCGACCGGGCCAAAGCGCAGGCCTTTGTTCTCGACATAGACGACGGCGCCGTCGTCGGTCTCGAAGGCGTATTTCGCTTCCAGCTCGATCAATTCGTTCGGGCGGATGATCTGGAAGTCCGCCCCGAAGGGAAGAATCTTGCCGTTGACTTCGCCCTTCACCTCGCCGCCGATGATCGGAATGATCCGGCGCACGCCGGTGCCGATCTCGCCGGCCGAAGTCACCTCGCCGATCCGGGCGGTGATGGTGAAGACGTATCTGGTCTCGAGCTGCGGGGTCATCGGACCACCCTATCCGGCCATGCGTTGCGGCAGCCACAGCGCCAATATCGGAAATGCGATCAGGATCACCAGCCGGATCAGGTCCGTCACCACGAACGGCATCACGCCACGGAAGATCGTGGAGAACGACACGTCCTTGACGACGCTCTTGATGACAAAGACGTTCATCCCGATCGGCGGAGAGATGAGGCCAAGTTCTACCGTCATCACGATGATGACGCCGAACCAGATCGGATCGAAGCCGAGATGCACGATCACGGGAAAGATGATCGGCACCGTCAGAATGATCATGGCCATGGCATCCATCAGACAGCCCAGAACCAGATACATCACCATGATCAGGGCCAGGATACCGTAGGGACCGAGCCCGAGGCCGGTGAGCAGCTCGGTGACCTTCTGCGGGGTCTGAGTCACCGTCAGGAAGTAGCCGAAGATCAGCGCGCCGATCAGCACCGTGAACACCGCGGCTGCGGTGCGGGTCGCCTGCAGCAACGCACCCAGGATCTTTTCCTTGTCCAGCCTCCCCGTCAGCACGCCAATCAGGAATGCACCGGTGGCGCCGACGCCGCCTGCCTCAGTGGGCGTAAAGCGCGGCAGAAACGGCAGGCCATAAAGCCCGCCGATCACAAAGATGAACAGCAGCACCGGCGCCCAGATGTTCTTCAGGCCGGCCAAGCGCTCGCGCCATTTGGTTTGCGGACCCGCCGGCAGGAAATCCGGCCGGAACCAGCCGATCAGCGAAATCGTCAGCATGTACATGGCAATGGCCAGCAGGCCGGGGATGATGCCGGCGATGAACAGTTTGCCGATGTCCTGTTCGGTGATGATGCCGTAGACGGCGAGCACCGTCGACGGCGGCAGCATGGCGCCCAGTGTGCCGCCGGCCGCGATCACGCCGGTGGCAAAGGATTGCGGATAGCCATAGCGCCGCATTTCCGGATATGCGACGGCCGAAAACGTGGCGGCGGTCGCCACCGACGAGCCGCAGATCGCGGCAAAGCCACCACAGGCCCCGACGGTAGCAATGCCAAGCCCACCGCGCAGATGGCCGACAAAGCCGTTGGCGGCGCGGAACAGTTCGCGGCTCATGCCGGAATTGCTGACGAACGCGCCCATCAAGAGAAACATCGGAATCACGCCGAAGGTGTAGTCGGTGACCGTGCGCATCGAGGTCTGGCCGACCATCTTGAGCGCCGGCGTGAAGCCGACCAGATAACCGAAGCCGCAGACGCCGACGAGGCCCATCGCCATGCCGACCGGCACGCGCAACAGCATCAGCACGAACAGCGCGACAAATCCCAGGACCGCGACCGTATCGGTGCTCATGCCGCCTACTCCACGGTCTTGATCTTGGCGTCATGAATGTCTTCCGGATGGAAGACCAGCCGCCAGGTGCGGATCGCGATCAGCAGCACCGCGGCGGCGTCACCGGCCCAGGCGATCGCAAAGAACGGCCAGGTCGGCATGTGCATTTCAAAGGTGAGAACGTTGTCGTTGTAGGTGCCGTGTACTTTGTCGAACAGAGTATAGGTCTGCACCGTCACGACGAACAGCAGCACCAGCGTCGCGAACACGTCGATCATGCGCTGGTACTTTGGACCGACATTGGCCCAGATCAGGTCGACGGTGATGTGGCCGCCACGATAGCTGGTGGCGGCGATACCCCAGAAAATTAGAATGCCGAGCAGCATGCGCCCGATATCGAAAGAGTCCGGGATCGCATAGTTCAGCGTGTTGCGCAGCAGGACGCCGATGAAGATGTTGAGCGCGACGATGCCGACAAAGCCGGCGGCAATCCATTCGATCGTATCGATGAAACGATCCATCCACGCGCGATTCATGTGCGGAGCTCCCCATCGATTGATGCCAGTTGATTGAATAAGTCTGGCCGCGAACTCACTTAACCTCTCCCGCTTGCGGGGGAGGTCGCGGCGCGAAGCGCAGCGGGTGGGGGCTGTCTCCCCGAACTCCAGCATGCGTTATGCGGCACGACCCCCACCCCAGCCCTCCCCCGCAAGCGGGAGAGGGAGCGCAGCTCCTTCGCTACGGCTTTGGCTTACTGCGCGAGCGCGTTGTACTTGGTGAGCGAAGCCTTGAGTTCGGCCAGCGCCGAGTCTGGGTCGCCGCCGTTCTTCTTGACGCCCTCGCCCCAGGTCTTGACCAGCGGCTCGGCCGCCTTCTTCCACGCCGCCGTCTGCTCCGGCGTCAGTTTGTAGACCTCATGACCCGACATCGCCTTGATCTTCTCGACGCCGGCATCCTCGTACTTGCCCCAGGGTTCGCCGACGCGGCCGGAGGCTTCCGTGTTGCAGTTGTTGTCGATCGCCTTCTTTTGCTTGTCGGACATCTGGTTGTACTTGTCCTTATTCATCACGAAGGCAAAGGTCGTGACGTAGATCGGCGCTTCGATGTGATACTTCGTCACCTTGTCGATGCCGAACAGCACCACCGACCCCCACGGGAAGGTGACGGCGTCAGCCACGCCGCGTTCGATGATGTCGCGGACCTCGGGCGCCGAGGACTGCACGTTGGTGCCGCCGAGCTGGGTGACGAAATTCGCCATGGTGGCGTGGGCGGGCCGGATCTTCATGCCCTTGATATCTTCGGGCGTAACGATTTTCTTCGTCCGGGAATGGAACGTCGACGGCGAATGGATGAAGGCCAGACAGAACTTGACGTCCTTCATCTCCTTCTCGGCATATTTGCGATACCAGGCGTCGAGCGCCATCGATCCGCCCTTGGCATCCGACATCAGAAAGGGCAATTCGCCCGCGCCGATGAGCGGAAACCGCCCCGGCTGATAGCCCGGGTTGATGTAAGTGACATCGGCGATGCCGTCGCGCGCCATGTCGTAATGGTCGAATGCCTTGCCGAGCTGCTGCGCCGGGAACACCTTGTATTTGATGGTGCCGCCGGATTCCTTCTCGACCGCGGCGCCCCAGTCTTCCAGCGCCTTCTGCAGCGGATGCGAGGCCGGCACCCAGTGCGACAATTTCAGCTCGAAGGTTTTTTCCTGCGCCAGCGCAGGCGTCACGCTGGCGGCCAGCAGCATCGCCAGAAATGCTTTCCTCATCGGCATCCTCTCCCTTGGCACGCGGGCTGTTCGATCGCCCGACCTCGTTAATTAACATGTTATCTAGCTTGCCCGCGTTTTCAAGGCGGGCATTCAGCCGCGGCGTCTCCTCTTCCCCCCGGTCGCCATATGCACCGCCGCGAAGTACACTTGAAACTGTTTCGCGCCAATGTCCTTTGCCAAAACCGTTATATGATATAACTACTATTCCAAGCTTGGGGGCAACCGCCGGCTTGAAACCTATAATACCGGGAGGAGCGGGTATTGAGGACAAAAGTAGCAATCATAGGTGCAGGTCCGGCAGGATTGTTGCTTGGGCAACTACTTCACCGCTACGGCATCGACAACGTCATTCTCGAGCGCCAGACGGGCGAATATGTGCTCGGCCGGATCCGCGCCGGCCTGCTCGAGGAAGGCACGGTGGCGCTGCTCGACGAGGTCGGCGCCGGCGAGCGCGCCCACCGCGAGGGGCTGGTCCACCATGGTCTGGAATTGGCGTTTGGCGGCGTGCGGCACCGAATCGACTTGCACGGCGCGACCGGCAAGACCGTCATGATCTACGGCCAGACCGAGGTGACGCTCGACCTGATGAACGCGCGCAAGGCGGCCGGCCTGACGACTATCTACCAGGCCGCCGACGTCAAACCGCTCGATTTCGATACCGACCGCCCGCGCGTCAGCTATGTGAAGGACGGCGTTTCCCACGAGATCGAATGCGACTTCATCGCCGGCTGCGACGGCTTTCATGGCGTCAGCCGCGCCAGCGTAAAACCGTCAGCGATCCAGACCTTTGAACGGATCTATCCGTTTGGCTGGCTCGGCATCCTCTCGGAGACGCCGCCGGTCAGCCCGGAGCTGATCTACAACAACCATGCGCGCGGCTTTGCACTGTGCACGATGCGCTCGATGCGCCGCAGCCGCTACTATGTGCAATGCTCGCTCGACGACCATATTGACCAGTGGCCGGACGAGCGCTTCTGGGACGAGCTGAAGCGCCGGATCGACCAGAAGGCGGCCGACGAACTCGTCACTGGCCCCTCGATCGAAAAGAGCATCGCGCCGCTTCGCAGCTTCGTCGCCGAGCCGATGCGGTTCGGGAGCATGTTCTTGGCCGGCGATGCCTCCCACATCGTGCCGCCGACCGGCGCCAAGGGACTGAACCTCGCCGCCAGCGACGTGCATTACCTCTCGCAGGCGTTGCGCGAATATTACGACGAGAAATCCTCGGCCGGGATCGACAATTATTCCGCCAAGGCATTGTCGCGCGTCTGGAAGGCGGTGCGCTTCTCCTGGTGGATGACCTCGATGCTGCACAAATTCCCGGACCAGGGCGAATTCGGCTCACGGATTCAGCTCGCCGAGCTGGATTACGTCGTCAACTCGAAGGCGGCCTCGGCGTCGCTGTCGGAGAATTATGTGGGGCTGCCGTTTTAGGACGAGGCATAATGTCGCCGTCATTGCGAGGAGCGTAAGCGACGAAGCAATCCATCGTCCCGCATACGCGGAAGCATGGATTGCTTCGCTCCGCTCGCAATGACGGAAGGATAGAACGCGGCATTTCAAACACCCGTCGCAATGCCGTTTAAAACTTTGTAGGTGGTGACTTCAGCCGGCGCGTCGCGTTCAATGACGAAAGACATCATCACACGGTGAGCCGCCAATGACCGCATCCGATATCCCCACAGGGTTCGAGCCGCACACCCGCAAGAGCCCGCTGACCGATCCCTGGGAGCCGCTGTATTCGAAGAAGACCGATAAGGCCGTCATCATCGGGCTGCGGCTTGCAAAGCCGCACACCAATGGACGCGGCCTGATTCATGGCGGGCTGATCGCGGCGCTGGCCGATAATGCCATGGGCCATAGTTGCGCGCATGTGATGGGCGGCGTGTCGTCGCTGGTGACGATCGGGCTGGCGGTCGATTTCGTCGGCACCGCGGAGGTCGGGCAGTGGCTCGCGGTCGAGAGCGAGGTGGTCAAGACCGGCAAGACGATCTGTTTCGCGCAGAGCCTGATCAAGGCCGACGACGCCGTGATCGCGCGGGCCAATGCGACGTTTCGCGTAGTGCCGAAGAAGGAGCCGGTGTAGGCGCCGCGTGTCCCGGACGCGGTGCAGCGTGCCCCGGCGATGCGAAGCATCGTCCGGTACGCTGCTCCGCAGAGCCGGGGCACGGTACCTAGCCAAAATGCCAGTCGGCCATCTCGGTCACGAGATCGACGAAGGTGCGGACCTTGGCCGAGAGCAGCCGGGAGGTCGGATAGACGATGTGGATTGGCATCGCGGGCTGCTCGAACGGCGCGAGCACGATTCGGAGCCGACGCGCTTTCAGCGACTCGGCGGCCTGATAGGCCATGACCCGCGTCAGCCCGCCATCCTGCTCGGCATATTGGATCGCGGCATCCGAGCTGTTGGTGGCTAGGCGCGGCGTGCTGGCGACGCGGATCTCGCGGCCGTCCTCGACGAAACGCCAGTCGAGTGCCGCGGTCATGGCGCCGAACTGGATCGTGTCATGCGCGGAGATGTCCCGTGGCCGCTGCGGCTCGCCGCGCGCCCGGAGATAGCCGGGCGAAGCCACCACGATCCGCCGCATCTCGCCGACATGGCGCGCCACCAGCGTCGAGTCGGGCAGATGGCCGATCCGGACGGCGAGATCGACACCATCCTCAACGAGGTTGATCATGCGGTCGGACAAACGGAGGTCCACACTCACCTCGGGATAGCGCTTCAGATAGGCCGACACGATCGGGCTGACGTGCAGCCGGCCGAAACCAACCGGCGCCGAGATGACGAGTTGCCCTTCCGGCCGCGTACGCTCGCCGGCGACGGCGCCCTCGGCCTCCTCGACGTCGGCCAGAATTCGCCGCGCTCGCTCCAGATAGCGCGAGCCGGCGTCGGTCAGCGTCACCTGTCGAGTGGTCCGCTGCAACAGGCGTGCGCCCAGACGATCCTCCAGCGCCGCAATCAGCCGCGTCACGCCCGAAGGCGACAGCCCGAGCTTGCGCGCCGCGGGAGCAAAGCCCTGCAGATCCGCCACCGCGACAAAGGCCTGCATGGCATCGAGCCGGTCCATCCGACTATTGCATATCCAGCAATAGTGAAGTGTCAATTCCTCAGATTGTTTATACTTCAGAAACGGCCATCTTGGAGCCGAAGGACGACCGTGTAGGCGCTCCATGACGGGAGGCTCAGATGTCTGACGTTCACACCTATTCCAGCGACGTCGCCTTTACCCGGGCGGTGAAGGCGATCCAAACCCGCAAGGGCTCGCGCGAGGCCTATGCCAGCGTCGAAGCGCGCGGCGGCTGGCGCGTCGAGATCGACGAAAACCTCGCCGGCTTCCTCGCGGAGACCACGAGCTTCTATCTCGCGACTGCCTCAGCGGACGGCCAGCCCTACATCCAGCACCGCGGCGGGCCGAAGGGTTTTGTCAAAGTCCTCGACAAGAACACGATCGCGTTCGCCGATTACAGCGGCAACCGGCAGTACATCAGCCAGGGCAATCTGTCGGAGAATCTGAAGGCGCATATTTTCGTGATGGACTACGCGCATCGCCGGCGCGTAAAAATCTGGGGCGAGGCGCGCGTGGTGGAAGACGATCCGGCCCTGACGAAATCGCTGATGCCGCAGGGCTACAAGGCACGCCCCGAGCAGGTCATCCTGTTCAAGATTGCGGCGTGGGACACCAATTGCCCGCAGCACATCCCGCAGAAGTTCGATGCCGCTGACGTCGCGCAGGCGTTGGCGGTGCGCGATGCCCGCATCGCCGAGCTTGAAGCGGAGCTGGCCGCGTTGAAGGGCCAGCCCGCAGCGGCAACGTCGTAATCAGGCCGCTTGCTGCACCGGCGCCCAGGCGAATTCCGGATAGTACAGCAGCATCATCCGGTCGACATAGGCGGTGAGGTTGGCGAACTGCTCGGTCCGCTGCCGCAGGGCCGACTCGAAGAACGGCGTCAGGATTCCGGCGAGCGCGCCGAAGGCGGTGGCGTCCATGCCGCAGGGTGTTTCGCCCATCAGAAACGGCTTGTCGCCGAGCTGGACCGACAGCGCAAACAGCGAGCGGGCGGCCAGATCGATATCCTCGTCCGGGGCGTGGCGGCCGAGGCCGCTGAGCAGGTAATTCTCGGCGACACGGAACTGGGCGTCCTCGCGCATCTTCTCGCGCAAGTGCGCCGGTGCGCTGTCGAAGAAATGCGCAGGCCCCTTGGCAAAATTGTCGCCGTCGACCCAGCGCGCGCCGACCAGCGCCCAATAAATATGATGCTCGATCATCCGCTCGAAGGCCCAGGCCTGCGCCCGCGCCTGCAGGCTGAGCGGCGCATCGAAGTCGAAACCATACTTGGCCTCCAGGTGCGCGCGAATGAAGGTGGAATCGGCGATCGTCTCGGCCTCATCAACGATGTAGGGCAACTGCCCCTTGGGCGAAGCCGGCGGCTTGGCCTTCTCCTTGCGATAGGCAAGACCAGCCATCTTGAGCTGGACCTCGGTCTTGGTCACAAAGGGGCTGATCTCCGGCAGGCCGAAGCCGGCACCGAAGCCGTAGAGGGTAATCATGCGAGTCTCCCGATCTCAAAAACGCGTCCGAGGCTAGCGCCCCCCTGCTGCCACCATGGTGTCAGCAGCAGCAATGCCGGCCGCCGGCTTCCTCCTGCCGGGGCGAACGGGGCTTGCGCGCCCATGACGCAAGCTGCTCTTGCGCCAGGGCGCACAAGGCGATGAGTGAACGCCATGCCAGCTCAACCATCGCCCAGCGCAGGTCGGTGGTGACGCAGTGGATGGAAACGAGCTGTTCCAATGCAAATCGGTGTGCATTCACGAGAGGTCCGCGGCTGCGCCGGAAGCCGAATTCGCTGAAAATCGTCATGGACAAGTTCCCTTTAATTGAGGTGTTGTCCCGATATACAAAGCCCCTGCTGCCAACATGCTGTCAGCATCGTGGGCCATCGATCAGGAAAAGAGACCAGCCATGAGACGGGCCGACCGGCTGTTTCAGATCATTCAGGTGCTTCGGCGCACCCGGAAGCCTTTGACCGCAGACGCAATCGCGGCGGAGCTGGAGACTTCGAAGCGAACGATCTATCGCGATATAACGACACTGATCGAACAGCGCGTGCCGATCCGCGGCGAAGCCGGCGTCGGCTACATCCTGGAAAAGGGTTTCGACCTGCCGCCTTTGATGCTCACGCCGGACGAGATCGAAGCCTGCGTGCTCGGCGCGCAATGGGTGGTCGGCCACGCCGATCCCGCGCTGGCACGCGCTGCGCAGGACCTGATGGCGAAAGTCGCCGAGACCGTGCCGGAGCGGCTGCGGCCATTCGTGCTGGAGCCGGCCAGCCGCGCCCGACGGGCATGGAATAGGGAGCCCGACCGCATCGACATGGTGCGGACACGGACGCAAATCCACGAAGGCAAGAAGATCACGCTGAACTATCGCGACGAGCATGGCCGCGACAGCCAGCGCACGATCTGGCCGATCGCGGTCGGCTATCACGAGGCGGTGCGGATACTGGCGGCGTGGTGCGAACTGCGGAAGGATTTTCGCAGCTTCCGCACCGACCGCGTCGTTGACGCGGTCTATCACGACGAAAAATATCCGGAACGGCGCGATATCCTGCGGGCGAAATGGCGGCGCAGCCTGGTCTGGGAAGCGCCCAAAGATACCTAGACAGGATACCTGGCGCCGGGCGGCTGGCCGCGGCCGTCATTCCGGGCTAAACGCGAGGCATGCAAGGATTCGCCGCCGACAACCAAAACCCCTGCCAGGCCTGCGGCGCCTGCTGCAGCTACTCGCAGAACTGGCCGCGCTTCACCACCGAGGACGACGCGGCTCTCGACCTGATCCCGGAACGATTCGTCAACGAACGGCTGTCCGGAATGCGCTGCGACGGCGAGCGCTGTTCGGCGCTGTCAGGCAAGGTCGGCGAGGCGACGTCGTGCCAAATCTACGCGATGCGGCCCGAAGTGTGCCGCACCTGCATGCCCGGTGACGTGGAATGCGCGATGGCGCGAAAGCGGCACGGATTGCCGGTGTTGGCGTAACGTATCTCGATTGACAGTAGCCCGGATGAAGCGAAGCGCAATCCAGGGCGACTCGAGCCGGTTGCGAGAGAGCCCCCGGGTTACGCTGCGCTTCACCCGGGCTACGCGTCAGGACAACTCAGGCCGTCACGGCTTCCGCAAAATCTTCGTCGTCGATCTCATCCTCGATCGGCTTGAAGGTCGAGAGCGGCTTGGTCGACAGGGTGATCGGCTTGCGGCCGCCGTGCGATGACGACGAGGCGGAACGCGCGGCGGGTTCGCGCGACAGCGCATAGAGCGTAGAACCAACCCGGCCGCCAAAATGGATCAACTCGCGTTCGGTGCAGCTCGCCGCGATGGCGACGGCCAACGCGTGGAGGTGGCTGCGGCGGTAGCAGAACAGTGCCAGCATGGCGCGGACGTCGGATGAAACGCTTTCCACCAGCAGCGACAGCCCATGCGGATTGGCGCGATACATCTCGCCCAGCAGCTCGTCCCGGACCGGACAGAAATCGTTCTCGAAGGCGTCGCGGCTTGAAAACATTGCGGGTTCTCCCTATCCGGAAGATGCCGTGCAATTCTCTAATGAAGAGTTAACCACCCGCACCAGTAGTGTTCCGGAGGACTTGCCAGTGACGCCCAGTTCGGAAATCGAACGTGATTCGGGCCGGCGCGGGTAGCCGTCCAATTTCGGAAGAAGGATCAGGCCGCCGCCGGTCGCGGGATCAGTTCGCCGCCATGAAGATCGCCAGGCCGAAACCGGTGAGGTGGTGCAGCGCCTGATCGACACCGATCAGCGTCCAGAACCACGGATGCTCGTTCTCGAGCGTCACGCCGAACCGGGAGGCGATGATCCCCTTGAGGCGGTCGACGGTGATGTGAATGAAAAAATCGATAAAGGCAACGAACCAGAATCGCGGCGCGACGATCAGGATCAGCACGAGCGATACCGCAAGGTGCACGAGGCAGTGCGCGAGCAGCGGCAGCGCCCAACCGGTCTTTTGATCCTTGCCGATCGCCATCCAGGAAGTTTGCAGTACGAAATCGGCAATGACGTGCTTCACAGTGAGAAGCAGCATCCATCCGACCAGCGCACCTACCGGGATCGAGGACGACATCGAAGGAAACAACAAAGCTGACGCCCTTTGCTGGGACTGACGAGATGGCTAAACCCGGGGCCTAGGCTGTCAGCGCAATGTTCTTGTCAAACCCGGACTATTCGAACGTTGCCTTTATTTATGACATCTCCTGTGGCGGAATGCACCTGTGGGTAGTCTGAAAATCGCACGGTGTGGCGGAACTGCGATACTGCGGCAAGGACGCGCAGCGTGGCCCCGGGGTAAGGTTACCGGCGGGCGTGCTTTGCAATCCCGTAAGCGCGGGCTATCATTGGCCGACGGTCAAAATTATCGTTCTTTTCTAGGTATTTACGAATCCATTCGGACTGCGGCGCCCAGCCCGGCGGCAACACGTCCCCTGACCCCCGGGTACGAGCCATGCGAGTTGAGACCCCAACGCCGCATCCGAAAATGCCGCGTCCCCGGTTGCGGTCCGTCAAGAGCAACCGGACCCAGATCCTGCTGTTCTCCATCCTGACGCTAGTCCTGACCGCCGCCGTGGTGTGGGGCGGCCGGACCTTGCTGCGCAATTCCGAGACGCTGGTATTTGCCGTCGGCGAGCGCAATGGCCTCGAGGCACGCTTCGCCGACCGATTAGCGGCGGTGCTGAAGAACAATTCCTCGCGGCTGCGGCTCAAGATCGTACCCAGCGGCGACAATGCCAGGGCGCTGTCGCAGTTCGATCGCAAGGAGGCCAACCTTGCGATCTTGCGCACCGACGCCAGGATACCGCCCCGCGCCCGCGCGCTGGCGATCCTCGAACACGACCTGCTTCTGTTGATCAGCCCGAACGGCAAGAAAATCAAATCCATCGCGGAACTGAAGAAGAAGAAGATCGCGGTCATCGCCGACAACGAGAGCGGGGCTGCGCTGGTGCGCAATATTCTCGAACTGTCGGACAGCCCGGAGGCAGCGACGCGGGTGCAGATGGCACCGCCGGGCGCGACGTTCGACCAACTGTTCGCCGCAGGCTTCGGCGCCGTGATCAAGATTGCGCACGCTTCCCAGATCGTGAAGGACAAGAGTTACGAGCAATATGCCAGACGCGGCGGCTTCACGCTGAACGCGATCGACTCCGCAAAGGCGATCGCGAGGAAGTACCCGGCGATCTCAGAGGAAACAGTGGCGACCGGCATGCTGTCCGCCTCCCCCGCCGTCCCTGCCGAAGACGTCGAGACGATCGGGATCGAATGGCTGCTGGTCGCCCAATCCAGGCTCTCGACCACCACCGTGGGCGACCTTGCGCGGATCATCTACGAGAACAAGGCCGAGCTTGGGCTAGCCGACGGCTTCGCCTCCAAGATCGAGCCCGCAGAGACCGACAAGGACGCCTTCGTCGTGGCGCATCCGGGCGCTGCCGAATACATCAACGACGACACCAAGTCCTTTGTCGAGCGCTACAGCGATTTGATGTATGTGGCGCTATTGGCGCTCAGCATCATCGGCTCGATCTTTGCCGCCATCTACGCCAAGATCACCCGGATCGCACCGGAAAAGGCCAGCCAGCTCGCGACCGCGATTCTCGATATCGGCGAGCGCATCGAATACGCCAACTCTCTCGACGCGCTCGACGAACTGCAGGACGAGTTGGAAGCGACCCTGCGCGGCGTGGTGATCGGCTTGCGCGACGGCACCATCAGTAGCGACGGGCTGGATACCTTCAAGCTCGGCTATGAATTCGTGCGCGACGAAATCGGCTTGCGCCGCGAACATCTCAAGCGGCATCATCCGCAGGACGACAAGGTCGTGGTCGTGAAGACTGCGCAGAGCGCGTAAGGCAAAGCTCCGTAGGGTGGGCAAAGGAGCGCTAGTTCGCTTTGCCCACCCAACAATCTAACGAACTGCCGCATCCGCGCCGGCCGATACCCGCGCCCTTATCTCGGCGATCTTGCGCTTGAGCGCCGTCTGCCGCGGGTCAGGCGTTGCTGCGGCGCGCGCTTCGGCTATCGCGCCGGCGAGATCCGACAAGGCCAGCACGCCATCGAAGGTCGGCTTGGCAAGCCCGTCGATGATCGCGTGCCAATCGGCCATGCCCTGCCGATAGACGTCGCCATAGCCCTCGATCATGGTCGCGGTCTGGATGATCGTGGGCGCGGCTTGGGGCTGTTTGGTCAGGCTGCGGTCGATCATGTGCAGCCAGCGTTCGACCCAGACCCGCTCTTTGGCATAGCGCACCGAAAGCAGCCGCCATCGCCGCAGCCCCGCCTCGATCTTAAGGCGGCGAATGCCAAAGCGGCTTGCCGTGCTGAAGCGGATGGAGACGCGCTTGTGCGCCCACCCCATCCATTCCAGCGCATCGAGCACGTACTCGGCGATCACGGCGGGCAGTGCGCCGATCAGCTCTTCAAGCCGGAATTTTTTGACTTCGACAGACCCGGCCGACGCGCCGGCCGGGCCGTGCAGTTCGGCAAGCTTGAGCTGCGCGATCCGGATCGGGTCCTGATAGCTCATGCGCACCGCCATCAGCCGCGCAATTTCGCCGAGCATCACGTCGTCGACGCCTCGTTTTCCGATGAACCGCCGCAGCCGATCGACGTAGAGCCGGGCGTAGCTCGGGCCCTGATAGTCGATGAGAAGATGGATGGCCTCGCTCGCCACCGCCATCACCGGCTCCGGTAGTCCTTCGGGCAGGAACGGCGGCTCCTCGTCATCGTCGCCGATGAAATCGGCCAACAGATAACGCAACGACGACAGAATACCGCGGTCTGACACTCCTTGGGCTCCGGCCTCTACGCGGGTTTCGGCTCGGCTGCCGGCGCAGACTGCTGTGCCAGTCGCCGCTCAAGCGTTTCAATATTCTGAAACAGCCGGGCACTCGACAGCCGCAGGAAATAGAAGCCGAAGGCCGGGTTCTGCACGTAGAGCTCCTCAACCTTGGTGTAACTGACGCTCAGGATGAGGCCGGATTCGACGCATTCCAACGTCTGGGTTCGCATGTTCGACGGCGACAGCATACCGAGCTCGCCAACGATGGCGCCTACCGGCAGCACGATGCCGGATTCGACCAGCTTAAACTTGCCGCTGACGATATAGAGCATGTCCTCGGCCTTCTCATCCTTGTAGAACAGGATTTCGCCGGCCTGGCATTGGCGCTCGGTCATGAACGGCTTCAACCATTCCATCGACAGGTCGCTGTTGACGGATTTTTTGACGTCGCGCACCAACTGCAACATCTGGTGCAGCCGATAGGAATTAACCAGCAGCATGATCAACTGCACCACCATGACCAGGTAGTTTCGGGCGGGAATTGCGGTGATGATCAGGATGACGTTGGCGAGAATGCCGAAAACCCGCAAGGGGATCATGGTCTTCATCGTCGTGGTGGCAACCACGAAGATCGTGGCAAACAGCGCACCGGCCGTTCCCGCGTGTTGTGCCAGATGAGACGTATCCATTGGAGGCCAACCAATTTTCTTCAGGGACTGATTTTTCGCGATTCTGCTGCGGCGCCCGCTATCGTAATGCCCGCAGGGCCCTTTTGGTATACGAGGAAAAGGCGACGTTTTGTCGGGATTCTCACTATTCCCGGGTAAAATTCCCCGTCCATATAGCCCGCCCGCGGCCCGAACCCGACCGCCTGGCGGGGCGGGCGCGACGGCATCGTTGACGCCCTCCGCGGCGGCAGGCACGCTTCGTTCGCAATGACGGCTGAACAATGGAGCAAATAATGTCCGATACAGCCGAGACGGCGAGCGCGCCCGTCCTCGAGATCAGCGGCCCGCGCGCCACCATCCGCCTCAACCGGCCGAAACATCTGAACCGGTTGCAGAGCGAGGACCTCGGCGAACTCATGAAACTGTTCGACCGGATCGAGGCCAATCCCGCGATCCGCGTGCTGGTGCTGACCGGCACCGGCCGCGCCTTCAGCGCGGGCTATGATCTCAATTCGGTCGCGGATCGAGCGACCAGCGAGAAGGAACAACAGAGCGCGGGATCGGCGTTTGAGGTCGTCGTCAACCGGCTGGAGGATCTCGGGGTGCCGACGATCTGCCGGCTCAATGGCGGCGTCTATGGCGGCTCGACCGATCTGGCGCTGGCCTGCGACTTCCGTATCGGCGTCGATACGGCCGAAATGTTCATGCCGGCGGCGCGGCTCGGCCTGCATTATTACAAGAGCGGAATTAAGCGCTACGTCTCGCGGCTCGGCGTCGACAACGCAAAAATGCTGTTTCTCACCGCGCAAAAAATTACCGCGCCGGAAATGCTGCGGATCGGGTACCTCACCGCCATGGTGCCGATGGAGATGCTGGACGAGGAAGTGGATCGCCTCGCCGCTATCCTGGCCGGCAACGCGCCGCTGGCAATGCGTGGCATGAAGCGCGCCATCAACGAATTCGCCCGCGGCAAGCTCGACGAAGAGGCCGCCGACCTGCGTCATCGCGAGAGCATGCGTAGCGCCGAGATCAAGGAAGGCATCGAGGCGTTCGCCGAAAAGCGGCCGCCGCGGTTCTAGAGCGGGGGGCGTACCCCGGATGCTGCGCAGCGCGCCGCACTTTGCGGCGTGATGCGCTGCTATGCCGGGGCCCCTGGCGGTGGATCCCGGCGTTGCGGCTCAACGCCATAGCGCGTCGAAGACGCGCGTGAACGCGCTTATGGCGCTGCGCCGCGTCCGGGCCGCGATATCTGGCGACACGAAACACTCCTGAAACACGATTCTCCCCCTTTGCGCGTGAACGCAATCCGCCTGTGGTCCGACTGATGGGCAGGGACGCAACAACGGCCTCGTGCCAAGCAACTGGAGAAAATGAGTATGTTTCGCAAGGTTACCCTCGGACTGATTGCCGCCGCTTCGCTGACCATTGCCGCTGCAGCACCCGCTTCCGCCGGCGGCTTTTACCACGGCCATCACTGGGGCCATCATTGGGGCCATGGCTGGGGTCCCGCCATCGGCGTAGGCTTCGGCGGCGTCTACGTCAATACCGGTTTGAACGGCTGCCTGCAGCAGCGCTGGGTCGAAACCCGCCGTGGCATGCGCCTGCGCACCGTGAACGTCTGCGCCTACTGATCGAATAGCGTTCTGTAAGAAAGATCCCGGCCGCGCCAGCGACCGGGATTTTTCCGCTTGCCTGAGTACGTTGACCCTGCCCGCTGCAGCCATATTGTGGCGCCTGCGGTGCAAGCCGTGCCCGGGCCCGCGGGAAGGGTTGAACCCACTTGCAGCTTTCGAGCGAGATCTAGAGCCTTTGTGCAGCCGGTATTGCGGGCCGTCGGCGATGTCATGCACGGAGGTGTCTGATGAACCCGTCTCCCGATCGATTGAATCTCGATCATCTGAAGAAACAAGCCAAGGAATTGATCCGCCTCTATCGAAGCCGCGACCCGGCGGCGATGGCGCGGTTTCGGCATACGCTGCCGGCGGCGGCCGGCCGTAGTGATGCGGATATTGCGTCCCTCGATCTTCGCCTGCACGACGCGCAATCATGCATCGCGCGCGAGCACGGCTTTGCTTCCTGGCCCGACCTGAAGCGTTACGTCGACGTACAGACGGCTGTGCGCAATGAGCGCGCCGCCCGCGTCCGGTACTGGGCTCAGCTTCTCTATTCCGGCGACGTCAGCGGCACAATCAACCGCGCCAACCCGCGCGTCGCGCTGCGCATCCTGACCGATGATCCCGAACTCGTTGACGGCGATCCCCATCTCGCCTGTACGATCGGCGACGAAAGCGCGCTGCGGCGAGCGACACAGGCCGATCCGGCCTGGGTCAACGGTTCCGGCGGCCCGCTGCGATTGCCGCCGCTGTTCGCGGTCGCGCATTCGAGCCTGCTGCGCGTGGAAGAATTTCGCGAGCGCCTGCATCGCTGCGCGCAATTGCTCATCGCGGCAGGCGCCGACGCCAACCAGCACATCTACAGCCGCTGGCCGCCTGGATCGCTGAACGCGCCCGACCAACGCTATCCGCTCTCGACGCTTTATGGCGCGGCCGGCAGCAACCATGATCCGACGATGACCAAATTACTGCTCGAGGCGGGAGCGGATCCGAATGACGGCGAGTCGCTTTATCATTCACTGGGGAATCCGGCGTGCACGCGTCTATTGCTGGAGCACGGCGCGCGGATTGCAGAGAGTAACGCGATCTACCGCGCGATCGATCTCGAAGACGACAGCGCGCTAAGACTGTTGCTGCAGCATGGCGGCGATCCGAACGAGCCGGCGCGGAATAAACCGCTGACCAATTGGGGCTCGCCTTTGGCATGGGCGATCTACCGCCGGCGCCCGCGCCATGTGAAGGCATTGCTGGAGGCCGGCGCCGACCGGTTGCGACCAACCGCTGACGGCATCAGTCCCTACAGGCTGGCACTGCAGTTCGGACTGTCCGAGGTCGCAGCCCTGCTGCGCGAGGGCGAACCTGATATCTCCGACGAAGAACGCTTTGTCGCCGCATGTGCGCGCGGCGACGAAACGGAGGCGCGGGCGATCCGCTCGCGGCGGCCCGACCTGCCGGCCTCGTTGCCGCCGGCACAGTTGCGGCTATTGCCCGACATGGCCGCGGCCGGTGCCGATGACGTCGTCAAGCTGATGGTCCGGCTCCGCTGGCCGATCGCCGTGCGCGGCGGCGACTGGGATGCATCTGCGCTCAACCTCGCGGTGTTCCGGGGCGATGCGGCGCTGACGCGCTTCCTGCTTGAACACGGCGCTGAGTGGACCGAGCAGCATGGTCATGGTGACAATGCCTGCGGCACCTTGGGGTGGGCGTCCTGCAACGAGCCGGTCGAAGGTGGCGATTGGGTCGGCTGCGCACGCGCATTGCTCGATCACGGCATGCCGGGTGCGACGGCGATTCCGGGCGATCCCGAATGGGTGATGATTGCAGGAACTAAAAAGCGGTTCTCGGATGAAGTGGTCGAGGAGCTGCTGCGGCACGAAGTTTGAGGGCTCGTCCCCTCTCCCCTTGTGGGAGAGGGTGGATCGAATGAGCAGAGCTCATTCGAGACGGGTGAGGGGTTCTCTCCGCGGAGACATACCCCTCATCCGGCGCTTCGCGCCACCTTCTCCCACAAGGGGAGAAGGGCAGCTACTCGTCCACGAAGGTGACCGTATCGGCGACGCTCGCCCGCGAGGTGCGGTAGCTGTTGACCTTGTGGGCGTGGTCAGCATAGCCGAAGGAGATGCCGCAGACCACGCGACGGTCATCCGCCAGCTTGAAGTGACGCCGGATCAATCCGGAATGCCGCGCCAATGCGGCCTGCGGAATGGTGCCGAGGCCCAGCGCCTGCGCCGCCAGCATGAAATTAGAGACATAAGCGCCGCAATCGACCGCACCATAGATGCCGAGCGGCTCGTCGGTGTGGATGATGGCGACATGCGGGGCACCGAAGAAATTGTAGTTCTCCAGCGCCTGTTTGGCGTAGGCCATCTTGTCGCCTCTGGTGATGCCGAGCGTGTTGTAGAGCTGAAAACCGCTCTCACGGCGGCGTTCGAGATAGACGCCGAGATATTCGCGCGGCGGCGTGAAGTCATGATCGTCCTTGGCGCCGGAGGCGGCTTCGGCATAGATCGCCTTGCGAAACTTTTCCTTGGCACCGCCGCTGGCGATCAGCACCTGCCAGGGCTGGCTGTTGCACCATGACGCCGTGCGTTGCGCGACCTTCAGAATATGCTCGATGGTCTCGCGCGGCACCTCCTGCGGCAGGAAGGCTCGAACGGAGTAGCGCTCGTTCAGGAGGTCCTCGAGCACGTCGATGCGATCTTGTTGGTTCACGGCAGTATCCATGGCCTTGCTCACTTTCGTGCCCGGACGCAGCGCAGCGCGGAGCGGTGCGCTGCAGAGCCGGGGCCAATTGCGTGTAGGTCCCGGCTCTGCGGAGCAGCGCACCGGACGATGCTTCGCATCGCCGGGACACGCTGCACCGCGTCCGGGACGCGAGAGTTTACCGGGCCGAGAACTACCGCCCCTTGGTCGGGATCTTGTTGAACGGCACGTCCTTGTCGACCCTGATGTCGCCGGGCAGGCCGAGCACGCGCTCGGCGATGATGTTGCGCAGGATCTCGTCGGTGCCGCCGGCAATGCGCATCGAGGGCGAGGACAACAGCATCTGCTGGAACTGGCCGCGCGCCGCGTTCTCATCGGCGCCCGTCAGCGCGCCGGCCGCGCCCTGCAGGTCCATCGCAAAGGTCGCGATGTCCTGCAGCATCGAACCCGACACCAGCTTGCCGATGGAGTTTTCCGGGCCCGGCCGCTCGCCCTTCGATAGCGAGGAGATGGCACGGTAGCTGGTGTATTTCAGCCCGCTCGCCTTCACCGCCCAGTTCGCAAGTTTTGAGCGCGTCGCGGGATCGTCGATCGCGAGCCCGTCATCGGTCATCAGATTGGAGCAGAACTCGAACATCTCGGGGAAACCCGTCGCAAGCCGCGAACCGATCGACATCCGCTCATTCATCAGCGTGGTCAGCGACACGTTCCAGCCATCGCCGACCGCGCCGAGCCGCTGGCTGTCGGGGATCACGACATCGGTGAAATAGACCTCGTTGAATTCCTGCATGCCGTTGGCCTGCTTGATCGGCCGCACCTCGACGCCCTTGCTCTTCATGTCGAGGAAGAACATCGTCAGGCCCTTGTGCTTGGGCACGTTGGGATCGGTGCGCGTGATCAGCAGGCCGTAGTCGGAATAATGCGCGCCCGAGGTCCAGATCTTCTGACCGTTGACGATCCAGTTGTCGCCCTGCTTTTCCGCGCGCGTGCGCAGCCCCGCGACATCCGAGCCGCCGGCGGGTTCGGAAAAAAGCTGGCACCAGATATGCTCGCCCGACGCGAGCTTTGGCAGATAGTGACGCTTGTGCTCCTCGCTGCCGAACGCCATCACGGTCGGGCCGCACATGCCCTCGCCGATCTGGAACGGCTGCGTCAGCTTGCCGTAGACGCCCTCTTCCTGTTGCCAGATCACCTTCTCGATCGGGCTGGCGCCGCGGCCGCCATACTCCTTCGGCCAGTGCAGGCAGGCCCAGCCGCCCTCGGCCTTCTTCTTCTGCCAGGCCTTGCCGACATCGACGATATCTTCCTTCTCCAGCCGGATCCGGCCGAGCGAGGATTTTGACAGCTCCGCCTCATATTGCTTCGGGGCGTTGGCGTCGATCCATCTGCGGGCCAGGCTGCGGAATTCCGCTTCCTGTGGCGTATCGTCGAAGTTCATGGCGGCTTCTCCTGTCTCGTATGCGTTCCCCGGATGCTGCGCAGCACGAAGTGATGCGCTGCTGATCCGGGGTCTCTCAATTGGCATTCTGTGGGTCCCGGCTCTGCGGCGCAGCGTTGCACGCTGCACCGCGTCCGGGACAAGGTCAGTTTCTTCCCTTGGTCGGGATCTGGTTGAACGGCACGTCCTTGTCGACCCTGATATCGCCGGGCAAGCCAAGCACGCGCTCGGCGATGATGTTGCGCATGATCTCGTCGGTACCGCCTTCGACGCGGGTGCCCGGCGCGCGCAGCAGCATCGCCTGGAATTTGCCGCCGACTTCGGCGTCGTCAGGCCCGCTCAGCACGCCGGCGGCGCCCTGCAGGTCGAGCGCATACATTGCGACTTCCTGGACCATCGATCCCGCAACTAGTTTGCCGATGGAATTTTCCGGACCGGGGCGCTCGCCCTTCGACAGCGCCGAGATCGCGCGCATGCTGGTGTATCTCAGTCCGCTCGCCTTCACTGCGTAGTTCGCAAGCCTTGAACGCACGTTGCGATCCTCGATCGCGGGACCGTCCTCCAGCATCAGGCTGTTGCAGAACTCGAACAATTCCGGGAAGCCGGTTGCAACGCCCGCGCCGATCGACATGCGCTCGTTCATCAGCGTGGTCAGCGAAACGTTCCAGCCGTCATTGACGGCGCCAAGCCGCTGTGAGTCCGGGATCTTCACGTCGGTGAAGTAGACCTCGTTGAAGTCGGACTGGCCGCTGGCCTGCTTGATCGGCCGCACCTCGACGCCCGGGCTCTTCATATCAAGGAAGAACATGGTAAGGCCCTTGTGCTTGGGCACATTGGGATCGGTGCGCGTCAGCAGGATGCCGTAATCGGAATAATGCGCGCCGGAGGTCCAGATCTTCTGGCCGTTGATGATCCAGTCGTCGCCCTTCTTCTCGGCGCGGGTGCGAAGCCCTGCGACGTCGGAGCCGCCGGCGGGTTCGGAAAAGAGCTGGCACCAGATTTTTTCGCCGGAAGCGAGCGGCGGCAGATATTTGCGTTTCTGCTCCTCGCCGGCATAGGCCATCATGGTCGGCCCGCACATGCCATGGCCGATGATGAACATGCCGGAGAGCTTGCCGAACGGTCCCTCTTCCTGCTGCCAGATCACCCGCTCGATGGGCGAGGCGCCGCGGCCGCCATACTCCTTCGGCCAGTGCAGGCAGGCCCAGCCGGCATCGGCCTTCTTCTTCTGCCAGGCCTTTGCGACCTCGAGAATGTTGGCGCCCTTGAGCACGGTGCGGCCGAGCGAGGATTTTCGAAGTTCTTCCTCGTACTGCTTGGGCGCGTTGGCTTGTATCCATGCGCGGGCCTCGGCGCGGAACGCGGCTTCCTGCGGGGTGTCGTCGAAGTTCATGGCGCCTCTCTTTCCTCTCGCGTTCCCCGGATGCTGCGCAGCGCGAAGCGGTGCGCTGCTGATCCGGGGTCCATCGTTGGTCCCTTGTGGGTCCCGGCTCTGCGGAGCAGCGTTGCACGCTGCACCGCGTCCGGGACACGAGAATCCTACGCCGCGTTCTTCTTGCGCATGCGGTCGATCAACTGATCTTCCCAGTACGACAGGCTGCCGAGCGTCAGCGCGGTGGCGTTGGCGCGGCGGTAGTACATGTGGCAGTCGAACTCCCAGGTGAAGCCCATGCCGCCATGAACCTGGATGTTGTTCTTGGAGCAGTGTTGGAACGCCTGCGTCGCGCTGATGCGCGCGGCTGCAGCGGCTTCCGGCAATTCCGACGCGTTGGTCGAGAGCGCCCACGCGCCGTAATAACAATTCGAGCGCGCCAGCGTTGCCGAGACATACATGTCGGCCAGCATGTGTTTCACCGCCTGGAACGAGCCGATCGGCCGGCCGAACGCGATACGGTCGAGCGCGTAGTCGCGGCCCATTTCGAGCGCGCGGTCGGAGCCGCCGACCTGCTCGAACGCGAGCAGCACTGCGGCGCGGTCGAGCACTTGCGTGAGAATACTCCAGCCCTCGCCAGCCGCTCCAAGCGGCTCGGCCTTGGCATTCTTGAAGATGAGTTCGGCTTGCCCGCGGGTCGGATCGATATTGGTCAGCGGCTTGGCTTCGACGCCGCCGGCCTTGAGGTCGACCAGGAACAGCGAGATGTCGGCATCGCGCCCGGTCGAACCGCCGCGCGCGGCGACCACGGCGAAATCGGCAATCGCGCCATCCGGCACCGGCTTCTTCACGCCCGTGAGCGCGCCGCCGGAGGCCTGCAACTTGATCGCCTTCGGCGACGGATTCCCCTTGCCCTCGAACAGCGCCAGCGTGCCGATCGCCTCGCCTGCGGCGATCTTCGGCAACCATTTCTGCTTCTGCGCATCGGAGCCGGCCAGCAGCAGCGCCTCGGCGGCGAGATAGACGGTGGAGGAGAACGGCACCGGCGCATTCGCGCGGCCCATCTCTTCCGCGATCACGCAGAGCTCGAGATGGCCGGCACCGGCGCCACCGAATTCTTCCGGGATCGCGACGCCAAGAAAACCCATATCGGCGAGCCCCTTCCACAATTCCTTGTTATAGGTCGCCTTGCCGTCGAGCACCTCGCGCACGGCCTTCGGCGGGCACTTTTCGGCAAGAAATTTTCTCGCCGCGTCGCGCATCTGTTTTTGTTCATCGGAGAAATCGAAGTTCATGGCGTGTTACTCGCGTTGGTAATGGCTCTGTAGGATGGGTGGAGCGAAGCGATACCCATCAATTTTTGGCTTCGAATGATGGGTTTCGCTGCGCTCTACCCATCCTACGATCAGTTCAAAATGATTACGTCGTCTCCCGGCTTGTCGGCGTAAAGCTTCTCCACCAGCGCGGCGCGGCGTTCGAGGCCGGCGCGCTGGTTGATGTAGCCTTTGTCGGTGAGTTCGTTGCCGTCGATCGAGGGCGGCTCGGCCATCAGCATGGCGCGGGCAATCCGCATGCTGCTGCCAGTGGCGGAGGCGTTGTGCGCTTCCAACCCGCGCTTCAAGCAGGCGATCACCTCGGGATGCCTGACAACATCTTCAAACGTCGCATTGGGGTTGCCGACGATCTGCCGGCAGGCATGCAGATTGGGCCAGGCTAAGAGCCCGATGAAGGGACGGTCCTGCCCCGTAACCAGCGCGTCATGCACCACCGGCGTCGCGGCCGCGATGGCATCGGTGCGCAATGAGCCGACATGGACGAAGGTGCCGGTCGTGAGCTTGAAGTCTTCGACCACGCGGCCGGCAAAGATGATGCCCTGCAGCGGATCGTTCTCATCGACGAACACGCCGGCATCGCCGATGCAGTAAAAGCCTTCCTCGTCGAACATCTTCTTCGTCAACTCGGGCTGTCCGAAATAGCCCGGCGTGACGTTGATGCCGCGCAAGCGCAATTCGTATTTGGAGCCGCACGGCACCATCTTCAATTCGACGCCGGGAAACGGCAGGCCGATCAGGCCGACGCGCTCGGTGTCCCAATAGGTGCCGGTCGAGGTCGGCGCGGTCTCGGTCGAGCCCCAGCCGGTGTAGAACACGATGCGCTCGCCGGTGGTCTTCACCGCCAGCGCCTGCATGCGGTCGTAGAGATCGTCAGGCAGCCGCGCGCCGCCATAGGCCATCACGGTCAGGTTCTTGAAGAAGCTGCGGCACAGCGCGTCGTCCTTTTCCATCGCAGCGGCGAGCGCGGCATAGCCGGCGGGTACGTTGGCATAATAGGTCGGCGACACCTCACGCAGATTACGGATGGTTTCTTCGAGTTGGCCGGGCATCGGCCGGCCGTCGTCGATATAGAGCGTGCCGCCGTCGATCAGAATCGGATTGAACGCGGCGTTGCCGCCCATGGTGTGATTCCACGGCATCCAGTCGAGCACGGTCGCGGTCGGTCCGTTCGGATCGCGCGGCCGCACCTGCATCATCATCGCCGCATTGGCGCACATCATCTCCTGCGTGTTGATGACGGCCTTCGGCATGCCGGTCGAGCCCGAGGTGAACAAGAGCTTGCCGACGGTCTTCGGCGTGATCTTGGCAACTGACTCCTCGACCGCGTTCGTCACCGGCGTGGCCGCAAGGTCGGCAAAGGACACGCTCTTGATGCCGTCGCAAGGACGCAAGACATGGACGACGGCGACATCGGTGAGATCGAGCGCCTTCAAGGCCTTCTCGAAGGCCGGCCCGTCCTGCACCATCACGACCGCCGGCTTGATCAGGTTGAAGAGGTATTTGAGCTTGAGATGATCCTGGCTCATCAGCGAATAAGCCGGCGACACCGGCGCTGCCGGCAGGCGCGCCTGCATCGCAGCTTGCGTCATCAGCGCGTGTTCGATCGAATTGCCTGACAGGATCGCAACGGGACGGCCTTCTTCGAGCTCGAGATTGAGCAGGCCCTGTGTCAATCCGTCGACGATACGCTTGGCGTCGCCATAAGACACCTTCCGCCACTGCCGCTCCGGGCCGCCGCGTTGCGCCAGCCAGATGCGCTCGGGCGCTTGCTTGGCCCATTTTGCCAGCGATGCCGGAATATGCTTCTCGTAAGGCTGCAGCGGAATGCGCGACTTCAGGATGATGACGCCGTCTGGGCGACGCTCGACCGCGATGTCGCGCGGCAGCCACTCGATCTTGCGGAAGGCCGGCTTTGTCAGCACCTTCGCTGCACTCCCACTCATATTGCGTCTCCCGGAATTCTTGTCCTTTTGCGGATCTTGTCGTCACCGCCTGATATAGACAGGCTTTCGCTTTTCGAGAAAGGCCCTGATGCCTTCGTTGAAATCTTCCGAGCGGCTGCACAGCACCTGATTGCGGTCTTCCATCGCAATCACGGCTTCGATCGAGCCGGCATCGACGCTCATGTTGAGGCATTCCTTGGAGAGCCGTAAGCCCACGGGCGAGGCCGTCATCATTGCCTCGACGTAAGGCTCGGCCGCGGCATCGAGCCCGCCTTCCTCGACGACTTCGGAGACGAGGCCAACCGCGAGCGCGCGCTCGGCGCCGATGAAGCGGCCGGTAAGAATTAGTTCGGAGGCGACCGACACACCCACCAGGCGCGGCAGGAAATAGGAGGTGCCGATGTCGCAGCCGCCAAGACCGAGCTTGATGAAGGCGCAGTTCATCCGCGCGGATTTGGTGGCAATCCGGATGTCGGCGGCGAGCGCCAGCGCAAAGCCGCCCCCGGCCGCCGCGCCCTGGATCAGCGCAATGATCGGCTGCGGGCAGCGCCGCATCAGCATCACTATGTCGGCAATCCGCCGCTGCGAGTCCAGAGACTCGGTCACGCCCGGCGGCTCCTGCTGCCCGGCGCGGCGCTGCATGGTGTATTTGAGATCGAGCCCGGCGCAGAACGATGCGCCTGCACCCTTCAGCACCACGACATGCGTCGACCGGTTGCGCTGCAGGCCCTCGAAATAGGCGTTGAGCGCGTCGATCAGCGAGGGATCGAGCGCATTGAGGCTGTCGGGCCGGTTGAGCGTGACCCAATCGACCCCGTCATGATGTTCGATCAGCAGCGGCTGAGTCACGAGGTGCTCCCTACATCCGCGGATTGCGGCGCTCATTGCTGCGCCCTCTCCCCTTGTGGGAGAGGGCCACACCGGCATCAGCCGTGCATTCGATGTGGTGAGGGGTTGCCTGCCGGAGAGAACCCCTCATCCGTCTTCGCTTCGCGAAGCCACCTTCTCCCACATCCGCCTTCGCCTGAAGGCTTCGGCGGACAAGAGGGGAGAAGGGAAGAAGCGCTTCGCTTTACCGCGGCGCCATGCGGATGGCGCCGTCGAGACGGATGGTCTCGCCGTTGAGCATCGCGTTCTCGACGATGTGCACCGCGAGCGCACCGTATTCGTCGGGCTCGCCAAGACGGGCCGGATGCGGCACCTGGGCGCCAAGACTCTTGCGGGCTTCCTCGTTCAACCCCATCAGCAGCGGCGTGAAGAAGATGCCGGGCGCAATCGTGTTGACGCGGATCTTCAGGCTGGCGAGATCGCGCGCCGCCGGCAGCGTGAGGCCGACGATGCCGCCCTTGGAAGCAGAATACGCGATCTGGCCGATCTGGCCTTCATAGGCCGCAACGGACGCGGTGTTGATGATGACGCCGCGCTCCTCGCCGACCGGGGCCGCGGTGGCGAGCCGTTCGGAGAACAGGCGCAGCGCGTTGAAGGTGCCGATCAGATTGACATTGATGATGCGGACGAACTTCTCCAGTGGATAGACGCCGTCCTTTCCGACCACACGCTGCGAGCCGCCGATGCCGGCGCAGTTCATCAGCACGCGCGCGACACCATGGGCGGCTTCCGCCTTGGCGATCGCCGCCTTCATCTGTTCCTCGCTGGTGACGTCGGCATGAAGGGCTACGCCCTTCACTTCGGCCGCGACCTTCTCGGCATTCTCCTTGTTCTGGTCGAGCACGCCGATCTTGGCGCCCTTGGCGGCCATGGCGCGGGCGGTCGCGGCCCCTAAGCCGGAGCCACCGCCGGTGATGAGAACGGCAACGTCTTTCAACTGCATTTTGAGAACCTTTCCTTGGGTGTTTTCTTCTCTAGTTGGCGAATGGCGAACAGCGAGTGGCGAATGGATCCATTCGCTATTCGCTACTCGCCATTCGCCCGTTCAACATGCCGCCGCAGATCAGCGCTTCCATGTGCTTGATGTAGTCGCGGCAGACTTCGTCGGTGACCGGACCGACACCGGTCGCGCGCGACATCGCGTGGCGGCCGAAGAACAGGTGATCGCAGGCGCCGATCAGGCTGGTGTAGAACAGCACCGGATCGATATCGCGGAATTCGCCGGCCTTGACGCCCTCGGCGAGCAGGCGGCGATGGAAGTCCAATAGCGGCGCGACGAAGAATTGCGAGACTTCGTCGGCGGCTTCGGCGCTGCTTTCGTGCAGGAGATAGTGGATCAGCCGGTTCATGTAAGGGAACTGGTGATAGGCGCGGATGATGCCGCCGATGTGCAGGCGCAGTTTTGCAGTCGGCGAGATCGGCTGGCTGATCAGGTATTCAAGCTGCGACATCTCGGTCGCGGCGTCGCGGGCCAGCAGCGCCAAAAGCAGCCCGTCCTTGTTGCCAAAATGGTATTTCACCAGCGCGGCGTTGACGCCCGACTTCTGCGCAATGTCGGACAGCGACACCTCGATCGAGGCGCGCTCGATCATCAGCTCGCTCGCCGCCACAAGCAGCTTCTCGGCGGTGGTATTTTTGCCGCTCGGGAACCTGGTCGGTACGGTGGTATTCAACGGTGATCCCATTCCTGCCTGCCGGAGATCCGGGCCGCACATAAGCGCATGCCGCGGCTGCACTCAAGAGTTAATTGATTGATTGACTAAATCCCGCAGCCCCCCTTAAATCCGGCCCATCTTTCCAAGCCACAAACAACATTCAGGGAGAACAGACATGGCCGAGGCCTATATCGTCGCCGCCGCACGCACTGCCGGTGGCCGCAAGGGCGGACGTCTCGCAGGCTGGCACCCGGCCGATCTCGCCGCTTCCGTGCTCAATTCGCTGGTCGACCGCTCCGGCGTCGACCCGGCCCAGATCGAAGACGTGATCATGGGCTGCGTGATGCAGGCCGGCGAACAGTCCAACAACATCGCCCGCAACGCGGTGATGGCCTCGAAGCTGCCCGAGAGCGTGCCCGCCACCTCGGTCGACCGCCAGTGCGGCTCGTCGCAGCAGGCGCTGCATTTTGCGGCGCAGGCGGTGATGACCGGCTCGATGGACATCGTGATCGCCGCCGGCGTGGAATCGATGACGCGGGTACCGATGGGGCTTGCTTCGTCGCTGCCGGCCAAGAACGGCTTTGGTCATTACAAGAGCCCCGGCATCGAGGCGAAATATCCGAACATCGTGTTCAGCCAGTTCACCGGCGCGGAAATGATGGCGGAGAAGTACGGGCTCTCGAAAGACCAGCTCGACGAGTACTCCTATAACAGCCATCAGCGCGCGATTGCCGCGACGCAAGGTGGCAAGTTTAGGGATGAAATCGTTCCGCTGCAGATCACCCGCGCCGACGGCTCGACCGACACCCACCATATCGACGAAGGCATCCGCTTCGACGCCAGCCTCGACGGCATCAAGGGCGTCAAGCTGATTGCCGAGAACGGCAAGCACACCGCCGCCAGCGCCAGCCAGATCTGCGACGGCGCCTCCGGCGTGCTGGTGGTCAACGAGAAGGGCCTGAAGTCGCTCGGCGTGAAGCCGCTGGCACGCATCCACCACATGACCATGATGGGCGGCGATCCCGTGATCATGCTGGATGCCCCGCTACACGCCACCAAGCGGGCGCTGGAGAAGGCCGGCATGTCGATCGACGACATCAACCTGTTCGAAGTCAACGAAGCCTTCGCGGCCGTGCCGGTGGCATGGCTGAAGACGACCGGCGCCGATCCTGACAGGCTCAACGTCAATGGCGGCGCGATCGCGCTCGGCCATCCGCTCGGCGGCTCCGGCACCAAGCTGATGACCACGCTGGTCAACGCGCTGAAGCAGAACAACAAGCGCTATGGCCTGCAGACCATGTGCGAAGGCGGCGGCATGGCGAACGTGACAATCGTGGAAAGGCTGTAAGTCTCACGTGTCCCGGACGCGATGCAGCGCGCAAGCGCTGCTTCGCAGAGCCGGGACCCATTCGTGCCCCAATGGACCCCGGATCAGCAGCGCACCGCTTGCGCGCTGCGCAGCATCCGGGGAACGCCACATCAAGCGCGGAGCCGAAGCATCACAATGACCCACCCGTCCGTCCACGCCCGCAACACACCGAACAAGATCGCCTACCAGATGGCGGCGACCGGCAAGGCGATCACCTATCGCGAGCTTGACGAGCTTTCGAACCAGGGCGCGCATCTGTTCCGTTCGCTCGGCCTGAAGGCCGGCGACCATATTGCCTTCCTGATGGAAAACCGCCTCGCGTTCATGGAGATCTGCTGGGCTGCGCAGCGCTCGGGGCTCTATTACACCGCGATCAGCCGCTATCTCACCGAGGAAGAGATCGCCTATATCGTCAGGGATTGCGGCGCCAGGGTCTTCATCACCACGCCGCAATGCGCCGACAAGGTCAAGGGCCTGATCAAGCGCGAACCCGGCGAACCGCTGTTCTTCATGGTCGACGAGCCCGCGCCCGGCTTCCGCTCCTGGGATAGGGAAGCGATCGCGATGCCGGTGACGCCGATTACGGATGAAGTTGCCGGTTACGACATGCTGTATTCGTCAGGCACCACCGGCCGGCCCAAGGGCATCAAGAAGGAATTCGAGGGCAAGGCGATCGACGTGCCAAACCCGCTCCTGAAAATTCTCTGCGCCGACATGTGCGGTATGTCGTCCGACAGCATCTATCTGTCGCCGGCGCCGCTCTATCACGCAGCGCCCCTACGCTTCAACATGATGGCGATCACGCTCGGCGGCACCTCCATCATCATGGAGCACTTCGACGCCGAGGAATTCTTGAGGCTGGTCGAGGAATATAAGGTCACGCAGTCGCAGCTGGTGCCGACCATGTTCGTGCGCATGCTGAAATTGCCGGACGAGGTGCGCAATCGCTATGACGTCTCGTCATTGAAGGGCGCTATCCATGCCGCCGCACCCTGCCCGGTCGATGTAAAAGCCAAGATGATCGAGTGGTGGGGACCGATCCTGATCGAATATTACGCCGGCTCCGAAGGCAACGGCGTCACGGTTTCGACTTCGCAGCAATGGCTGACCCATCGCGGCACCGTCGGCCGCGCCGTGGTCGGCAAGGTGAAAATCCTCGACGAGAACGAGGAGGAAAGGCCGACCGGCGAAATCGGTACGGTTTATTTCGCCGATGCGCCTGTTTTCACCTATCACAATGATCCCGAGAAGACCAAGAAGGCCTACAACGCCAAGGGCTGGTCGACGCTCGGCGACGTCGGCTATCTCGACGCCGAAGGCTTTCTCTACCTCACCGACCGCAAGAGCTACATGATCATCTCGGGCGGGGTAAACATCTACCCGCAGGAGACCGAGGACGTCCTGATCACGCATCCTGCCGTTTCCGACGTCGCGGTGTTCGGCGTGCCGAACGAGGAAATGGGCGAAGAGGTCAAGGCCGTGGTGCAGCCGCACGACATGTCAAAGGCCGGCAAGGAACTCGAGGCCGAACTGATCGCGTTCTGCCGCAAGCATTTGTCGCCGATCAAATGCCCGAGGAGCGTCGACTTCGAGGCAGAGTTGCCGCGCACGCCAACCGGGAAACTGGTGAAGCGGCACCTGCGGGACAGGTATTGGCCGAAGGCGGCGGCGAAGGCGTAATTCTCTTGTCCCGGACGCGGCGCAGCGGCGACGCTGTGCCGCAGAGCCGGGACCCACGAGCGGCCAGATAGGCCCCGGCTCAGCAGCGCACCGCCGGAGTCGCGCGAAGCGCGATCCCGAGAGCGCTGCGCTGCGTCCGGGGCACGCAAGTCTCGGCACGTCATGCCCGGCTTGTCTTTTTCTTTCGTCCTTCCTTCCCTTCTCCCCTTGTGGGAGAAGGTGTCTTCGCGGAACGCGAAGGCGGATGAGGGGTCTCTCTCCGCGGAGACAACCCCTCACCCGTCCGCGATGCTGCGCATCGCGTCCACCCTCTCCCACAGGGGGAGAGGGGAAGAAAGGCGAAGCCACCATGCCCACCCTCCCCGATATCCCGCTCCCCTCCACGATCCGCTCCCGCTACGTCGATGGCATCAACGGCCTGCGCATGCATGTGCTCGAAGCCGGCTTCGAGACCCGCCGCCGGCCCTGCGTGCTGCTGCTGCACGGCTTTCCCGAACTCGCCTTCTCCTGGCGCAAGGTGATGCCTGTCCTTGCGGAAGCCGGCTATCACGTGATCGCGCCGGACCAGCGCGGTTATGGCCGCACCACCGGATGGGACGCGGATTATGATGGCGACCTCGCCTCGTTCCGGCTCCCCAATCTGGTGCGCGACATGCTCGGGCTGGTATCGGCATTCGGGTATCGCGAGGTCGATGCCGTGATCGGACATGATTTCGGCTCGTCGGTGGCGGCGTGGTGCGCGCTGATCCGCCCCGACGTGTTTCGCTCGGTCGTCATGATGAGCGCGCCGTTCGGCGGCCCGCCCTCGCTACCGTTCAACACAGTGGATGGGCCGGCGAAGCCTGTTGCCGAGGACCCCATCCATCGCGAGCTCGCGGCGCTGCCGCGGCCACGCAAGCATTACCAGTGGTACTACTCGACACGCGAGGCGAACGAGGACATGCACCGCGCGCCGCAGGGCGTGCATGATTTCCTGCGCGCTTACTACCATTACAAGAGCGCGGACTGGAAAGACAACAAGCCCTACCCGCTCAAATCCTGGACCGCGGAAGAGATCGCGAAGCTGCCGACTTACTATGTGATGGACCTCGCCAAGGACATGGCCGCCACCGTCGCGGAGGAGATGCCGTCGGCCGCCGAAATCGCCGCCAACAAATGGCTGCCGGACCGTGAGCTTGCCTTCTACAGCGCCGAGTACGAGCGCAACGGCTTCCAGGGCGGCTTGCAATGGTATCGCTGCGGCACCTCGGGCGCGTTCACGCCGGAATTGCAGTTATGGTCGGGCCGCACCATCGACGTGCGCTCTGCGTTCATCTCGGGCAAGCAGGACTGGGGCACCTATCAACGCCCCGGCGTCTATGAAGCGATGCAATCGAAGGCCTGCACCAACATGATCGGCTGCCATCTCGTCGATGGTGCGGGCCACTGGGTGCAGCAGGAACAGCCTAACCAAGTGAGTTGGTTGCTGGTGCAATTCCTGCGAGGGGCAAAGGACAGCGCAAAGACAAAGGCCAGCCGGGACAGGTCCAGCAATTGACCGCGTCGGAAGACTTTGCGGCGCCGCGACTGCCATCGCTTGCGTCGTGGCTTTCTTCGAATTGTGGGCGGTACAGGAGACTACCGCGCAAATGACGCGTTCGCCAGTAGCGTACCGGCAAGAGAGGACCGCCGCTGTACAGCCATTGCTCTTGCCGCGCGCCTCCAAACTAAGCATCATCCGCGCCGCATTCGAAAAACAGAGCGGAGCGTAAGCCTTGGCCAAATCGCAATGGAGCTTCAAGACCGCCGTCGAACTGTCATCTGCGCTTGTTGACAGGAAAGTCTCAGCGGTTGAACTAGCGAAGGACGCGATCAGCCGGATCGTGCGGCATGACTCAAAGATCAACGCGATTTGTGTCCGCGATTTCGAGCGCGGCCTTGCTGCCGCCCGTGCCGCCGACGCCGAACTGGCGCGCGGCGTCAAGAAGCCGTTGCTCGGCATTCCGATGACGGTGAAGGAATCCTACAATATCGCGGGCCTGCCGACGACCTGGGGCATTCCGGCGCAGAAGGATTTCACGCCGACGGAGGATGCGCTGTCGATCTCGCGCGTCAAAGACGCCGGCGGCGTCATCCTGGGCAAGACCAACGTCCCGTTCGGGCTCGGCGACTGGCAGAGCTATAACGAGATCTACGGCACCACCAACAACCCGTTCGATCTCGGCCGGACGCCGGGCGGCTCGTCCGGAGGCTCGTCGGCGGCGCTCGCGGCAGGCTATGGCGCGCTCTCGCTCGGCTCCGACATCGGCGGCTCGTTGCGCGTGCCCGCCTTTCATTGCGGCGTCTATGCGCACAAGCCGACCTTTGCGCTGGTACCGGGGCGCGGCCACACGCCGCCGCCATTCCAGCCGCTGCCGTTCGACCGCGACCTTGCCGTGATTGGTCCGATGGCACGCAGCGCCGCCGATCTCTCGCTGCTGCTCGACACCATTGCCGGTCCGGACCCGCTGGAGGCCGGCAAGGGTTACAAACTCGCCCTGCCGCCGCCGCGCCACGGCGCGCTGAAGGATTTTCGCGTGTTGGTAGTCGATACCGACCCTGTCATGCCGACCGACGAGGTGGTGCGCGGCACGATCCACAAGCTCGCCTCCAACCTCGAAAAGGCCGGTATCAAGATCGATCGCAATAGCCCGTTGCTGCCGAACTTTGCCGAGACGTCCCGGCTCTACATGCGGATGCTGATGTCGTTCCTCGCCGCCTCCTTCCCGCCGGAAGTCTATGCCGGCGCGCAGGCCGCCGCCGCCACCCTGCCGCAGAGCGATGTAAGCCTCGCTGCCGAACGCCTGCGGGGCATGGCGCAAAGCCACCGCAACTGGCTGATGGACGACGTCGCGCGCGCACGCCTGCGGGCGCAATGGCGCGAACTGTTCAAGACCTTTGATGCCGTAATTTGTCCGATCATGCCGACACCCGCCTTTCCGCACGATCACTCCGATGACCAGGAGAAACGCCGCATCAAGGTCGACGGCAAGGAGCACGTCTATCCAGATCAGCTTTCGTGGCCGGGCATCGCGACACTACCCGGCCTGCCCGCGACCGCGATCCCGACCGGCTTTTCGCCGGACGGATTGCCGGTCGGCGTGCAGATCGTCGGGCCGTGGCTGGAGGATCGCACAACGCTAAAGCTGGCGGAACTGATCGAGCGCGAATTCGGCGGCTTCAAGCCGCCGCCGATGTTTGATGATTGAAGATCCCTCGTGCCGGGGAGTTGCGCGCAAGCGCATCTCCTCGCCGGGAGGATGAAGCGGTATCGTTGAAAGCGCCATGCGGACTTTCATTCGAAGCGTCATCGCCGTCGTCGCCGGCTTCCTGCTGATGTGGCCGCTTGGCTATGCCTATGCCGCGCTCGGCTGGCCAACGTTTCACTTGTGCGGGCTGATGCATGGCACCTTTGTCGCTGCGTGGCCTACCCTGTCGATCCTGGCATTCCTGGCACTGGGGTATCTGCCGCTTTTCCCGCGCATCGACGACGCAGCGCTTCTGATCGCCGGTCTTGTTTGGGGTCTGTTGCTGGCCACTGCTTTCAACATCCGCCACGCTCTCGGCTTTGAGATTGCCTATGGCCTGTTCAGCGCCACGGCGGTTATCGTTGCAGTACTATGCATCTTTGCCAAACACCGGCTCCGTTTGGCGCTGCTCGTGGTATCGCCGCTTGTTTTCCTGAACTTGGATCTTCTGCTGGCGCCGCCGGCGCTTGAACAACTCGTGTCTCGAGCCATCTTTGATCTCAAGCAGCTCTTGCCGCCCGTCGCCTTCTCGCTCGCGGGTTACGTGCTTGGCTCGCTCGCCCGTGTCGTGATCAAACGCTCGCCGAGAACAGCGTGATAGCCGCTCTGCAGTGACGAACAAGAACCGGAGGAATCATGAACAACGACCTTGCCGAGCTGACAGAGCTCAACCGCGACTATGTCGCGTCCGTGCAGAATTCCGACGTCAAGCGCTTTGACGAAATCCTCGCAGCCGATTTCTACTGCTCCAATCCCGACAAGTCGCTGGTCGATCGCGCCACGTTCCTGCAACAGACCGCAAAGCCTGTCGCGATCAAGAACCTGCGCGCGGAAGACGTGAAGATCCGAATCCTCGGCGATTTCGCCATCATCCACGCAGCGACGAGCTACACCACGCCGGACGGCCAACAGGTCCACGGCCGCTATACCGACTGCTGGGCGAAGCGGAACGGGAAATGGCTCGCCGTGTCGGCACATGTGACGCGGTAAGCCGAGCTTCACCGCGTCGTCCCTGCGAAAGCAGGGCCCATAATCACTGACGGGTGTTGCGAGAGAAGCCGTCCCCCCTCGTGCCACTACGATCGGCCGCGGCGTATGGTCCCGGCGTTCGCCGGGACGACGAAATACGGTACGTTCGACTGGCCTCACGCATCAAACACAATCACACTGCGTAGCGTCTTGCCGGCTTTCATGTTGGCAAAACCTTCGTTGATTTCGGAGAGTTTCAGCTTGGCCGAGATCCAATCCTCCAGATGCAGCTTGCCGCGCATGTAGAACTCGATGAGGCGTGGCATGTCGACGCGGAAATGGTTGGAGCCCATCGACGAGCCCTGAATGCGGCGCTCGCGCAGGAAGTCGAAGCCATGCAGCTCGATCTTTTGGCCGAACGGGATCATGCCGACAATGGTCGCGGTGCCGCCGGCCGCCAGCATCGCAAAGGACTGCTCGGCGGTTTCCTTGCGGCCCAGCACCTCGAAGGAGTGATGCACGCCTCCATTGGTGAGTTCACGCACCTGCTGCACCACATCGCCGCGGGCGGGATCGACGATATCGGTGGCGCCAAGCTTGGTGGCCAACTGCAGCTTGGCCGGATTGGTATCGATCGCGATGATGCGGCCGGCGCCAGCGATCGCCGCGCCATTGATCGCGGCCATGCCGACGCCGCCGCAGCCGATCACGGCCACCGTTTCGCCGGCCTGAACCTTTGCGGTGTTCACGACCGCGCCATAGCCGGTGATGACGCCGCAGCCGATCAGAGCCGCGAGCTCCAGCGGCATGTCCTTGCGGATTTTGACGATGGCGTTTTCGTGCACCAGCATCTGCTCGGCGAAGGACGAGAGATTGAGGAACTGATGAAGCTTCTCCTCACGCGCCCAGGACAGCCGGTTTGACTGGCCGGGCAGCATCTTCACAGTGGTATCGGTGCAGAGCACGGTGCGGCCGGTGGTGCAGTTATCGCAGGTGCCGCAGAACACGGACAAGCAGGTCACGACGTGATCGCCTGGCTTCACATACGTGACGTCGGAGCCGACCTTTTCGACCACGCCGGCCGATTCATGCCCAAGCACGGCCGGCAGCGGATGCGGATACAGCCCTTCCATAAAATGCAGGTCGGAATGGCAGAGACCGGCGACGCGCGTGCGGATCAGAACTTCGCGCGGGCCAGGATTCGGCACGCTGACCTCCTCGATTGCCAGCGGCTTGTTGACTTCATGCAGGACGGCGGCCTTCATCGGTGCTTCCCCTTCAATTCTGTTCTTTTGACTTGGACTGGCGATAGCCTACGCTGCGACAAGCAATTCGCCAACCTCGTCCATACCGACGCTGCGTTCGCCGAGCAGATGGCCGGTGATCGCGCGCTGGATGGCATTTTCCGCAAGCCGGAACGGATCGCCCGGCGCGACGCGATGGTCGACCACCATCCGCGACAGCAACAACCGCCTGGCGTCACCGCGCATCTCATGAATCCGCCCGCCCTCCCAGGCCAGCGCAACGGCGCTGGCGACATGGTAGAGCAAGCTGGTCGCGCGCCGCGCGTCGCCCTCATTATCGGTCCGGCTCGCCACTTCGCGGGCGAAGCCGATGGCGCGGTCGGTCAGTTCACGCAGGCGATTGCGCCAGGCCTGCGGCACGTTGGCGCTGTCGTCGAGGCGGGCGTGCAGGTCGGCTGATAGCGCGGCATCGGCGCCGTGGCGGCCGACCGCGCGCGTCAGCGCGTCGATCGCGACGATGTTGCCGGTGCCTTCCCAGATCGAGCCGAGATGGGCGTCGCGCAGCAGCCGCGCGGTAGCAAACTCCTCGACATAGCCGATGCCGCCGCGCATCTCCAACGCATCACCGCAGACTTTTCGCGCATCGCGCGTGGCGCGGAATTTCAGCGTCGGCGTCAGGATGCGTAGCAGCGCCGCCGCGTCCTGGCTGCCGGCCTCGGCGCGATCGAGCGCGTCGGCCGTGAGGAAACTCATCGACAGCGCCTGCTCTGTCGGCAACATGATCTTCATCAATTGTCTCCGCGCTAGTGGCAGATCGACGATGCGTTGGCCGAACACCACGCGGTTCTTCGCCACCGTCATCGCGTCATGATGCGCGCGCCGCATCAGCGCGGTGGACTTGACGCCGTTGGAGAGCCTGGACGAGTTGACCATCTCGGCCATCTGCACGAAGCCGCGGTCGAGCTTGCCGACCGCGTACGCAATCGCGCCCTCGAACTTGATTTCGCCTGAGGCCATCGAGCGGGTGCCGAGCTTGTCCTTCAGGCGCACGATCCGGTAGTGGTTCTGCGAGCCGTCGTCGAGGAAGCGCGGCATCAGGAACAGGCCGAGGCCGCGCGTGCCGGGACCCGCGCCTTCCGGGCGCGCCAGCAGCATCACCACCTTGGCGTCGGCATTGGAGCAGAACCATTTCTCGCCATAGAGCCGCCAATGCTCGCCTTCCTGAACGGCCCTCGTCGTCAGCGTGCCGACGTCGGAGCCGCCTTCTTTCTCGGTCATGAACTGGCCACCCTGGGTCAGCTTGCTCATGTCGGTCTGCGTCAGGCCGTCGAGATATTTCGCCTTCAGTTCTTCGCTGCCGAAATTGTTGAGCAGTTTTGCGCAGCCGTCGGTGACGTTGATCGGGCATCCAAGCCCGAACTCGGCCTGATTGAACAGAAACGTAAAGGCGTGCTTGGCGACGACGGGGTATTTGTCCGGCCAGCCCATGATGCCCTTGCGGATCGACATCGCATGAATGCCGAACTCGCCGAACGCGGCTTTCTCCAGTTCGCGATAGGCCGGGTGATATTCGATATACTGGATATCACGGCCGAATTTGTCGCGCTGGTGCAGCACCGGCGTGTGGCGATCGGCAAGCCGCGCGCATTCGTCGAGATAGCCGCCGGCCAATTCGCCGAGCCGGTCGAGATGCGGCTCGATATGGCGAAACAGCGCATCTGGAAGATGCAGCCGCAGCAGATCCGTCAACACCGGATCGGCGCGGTAAAAGTTCATCCCCGTCGTATCAGGTGCGAGCAATCCCGGCTGACTGGCTGACTCGACTGCACGGTTTTGCATGAGTGGATGCATTTTTAGCCCTTGTTCGTTCCGCCCGATATTGATCATCTACCGATAGCGCAGGCGTTCAAGCCGTCAACAAGCATAATTGGAGGGCCCGCCCATGACGGACGGATACCGCATCATCGGCGCCGAGATGCTGTCCTGCTCGGGCGAGACAGACGGAGAAGATATCGACCCGATGCTCGTTCCTGTGGGTTGCCCTTCGGGATTGCGGCCCTAGATACCAGGTCCCCGCCTTCTCTGGAGAGCGCCCATGGAAATTCCCAGCTACAAGATTGCCCTGATCGTAGGCGTCGGTGAGGGATTGAGCGCATCCCTGGCGCGATTGTTCGCGCGCGAAGGCATCAAGGTTGCGCTTGCCGCGCGCAAGATCGAGAAGCTCGGCGCGCTCTGCACCGAGACCGGCGCCCGCGCCTTTGCCTGCAACGCTACCGAAGCCGAAGAAGTCGAGAGACTGTTCGGCATGGTCGAGCGCGAGATCGGCACGCCCGATATCGTCGTCTATAACGCCAGCGCCCGCGCACGCGGCGCCTTCACGGACCTGGTTCCGGCCGAAGTTGCGAACGCGATCGCGGTCTCCGCCTTCGGAGGCTTTCTGGTGGCCCAGCAGGCGGCGATACGCATGCTGCCGAACAAGCACGGCGCGATCCTGTTCACCGGCGCCTCCGCCAGCGTGAAGGGCTATCCGCAATCGGCGCCGTTCGCGATGGGAAAGTTTGCACTGCGCGGGCTGGCCCAGAGCATGGCGCGCGAATTCGCGCCGCAGGGCATCCATGTCGCGCATTTCGTTATCGACGGCGGCATCCGCAGCGCTGCGCGCGCCGAACCTGCCGATCGGCCGGACTCGATGCTCGATCCCGACGCGATTGCCCTGAGCTACTGGAACGTGCTGCAGCAGCCGCGCAGCGCCTGGAGTTGGGAGGTGGAGCTGCGGCCGTGGGTGGAGAGGTTTTGAAGCCATCGCCGTCATTGCGAGCGCAGCGAAGCAATCCATAGCGCCGCATAAGGGAAGAATGGATTGCTTCGTCGCTTCGCTCCTCGCAATGACGGAGCCAAGAATGGGGAAAACAATGACCACCGAAACCAGGATCGACACCGGCACCGACGAACTGCTCTGCGTGATCCGCGACCGCGTCGCCATCATCACGCTGAACCGCCCCGAAGCGCGCAACGCGTTCTCGGATACGTTGACGCCGGCACTTCGCAGCATGATCAAGAGTTGCGGCGAGAACCCGGAAGTCGGCGCGCTCCTGCTGACCGGCGCAGGCACCGCGTTCTGCGCCGGCGGCAACGTCAAGGGCATGGGCGCACACCGCGACAAGAAGAAGCTCGAAATGTCGTATGACGAGAAGGTCGCCGACCTGCAGGAGCGGCAGCACCTGCTTACCGGCGCGCTGGCCTCCGTGCGCAAGCCAACGATTGCGGCGCTGCCCGGCCCCGCGGTCGGCGCTGGCCTCGCACTCGCGTTGGCCTGCGATATCAGAATCGCGGCGCAAACGGCGTTCGTTTCCACCGGCTATGTCCGCGTGGCGCTCTCCGGCGACTACGGCATCGCCTGGCTGTTGACCCGGCTGGTCGGCACTTCGCGGGCGCGCGAACTGATGTTCACGGGCGACAAGGTCGATGCCGCCAGATGCGAGGCGATCGGCCTTGTCAACCGCGTGGTGCCCGACGACAAGCTGCAGACTGAAGCCTTCGCGCTTGCCAAATCCATGGCCGAAGGCCCGACGCTGGCGCTGCGCTACATCAAGGACAATCTCGACGAAGCGCTCCAATTCGACTTCGCCACCGCGCGCGACCACGAGGCCGAGCGCCTCGTCCGCCTGACCACCACCGCCGATCACAAGGAGGCGGTGCAAGCCTTCATCGACAAGCGCAAGCCGGTGTTTAGGGGGAGTTGAGTTCCTTTTCCGCAACAGCAAAATGGCCCGGTTCTGGTGCGGCCCAGAACCGGGCTCAGTGGTCAAACCGCAAGCGAGGACATTGCGCTGGGAGAGACGGCGGCGAGCCGCCAACTGGCGCATGGGATTTCCTGCGGTTCGACGTGGATCTCTTTCTGGAAGCGCGTCAACTTCCAGTCGCCGGGTGTATTGGTGAAGGCGTAACCGGACTCGCGGGCGAGCGCGATCATGGCATCGTTGGAACGCAGTGTGTCGCCGAAGACCCGCCCGGCACCGAACGCAGCCGCGCGGCATTCGAGATTTCTCAGCAGCGCCTTGCCGATGCCGTGGCCCTGCCAGCGGTCGTCGATCGAGAGGCCAAACTCGATCGAGGCAGTCTCGTTGTCGAAGGCATAGCGCGCTTCGCCGACGATGGTCTCGCGGCCGTCAACCAGCATGGTCGCGACCACACTGAACCGGTCCGCTTCGCCGACATGGATGAAGCGATCGAGTTCGGACGGTGGCAGTTCGCTGGCCGCGCCGAGGAAACGGTTGTAACGGGAGCGCGTCGAGAGCGCGCGGAAATAGTTCTGCAGCGCCTCGGCATCGCGCGGCTCGACGAAGCGCACGGTCACGGCCTGGCCCTGCCGCGAACGCAGCACGTCGGAATATTGCCTGAGATCGTCGAAACGCAGGGCGGTCATGGCGCGCTCCCCGTCAGTCCTCAATGAAATGGCCAGCGCCCCTCTATTGAGGCGGCGCCGGCCTGGCTGCTACTCAAGCCCGCCAGAACGGCTTTTCGGCCTCGTAGGCGACATCGCTCCAGGAGACGCCGATGTCGTGGAGTTCCCGCTCCGACCACTTGGCCAGTTCGCGGCGCGACTGGTAGCGCTGCCGCCAGACATGGAGGGTCTCGGCCAATTGGCTCAAAATCCCCGGTCCATGATGATTTATCATCGATTCATGCGTGTAAGTGGACATTTTCGGCTCCTGTAGTAGTCTGTTGGCGCTAATATCTGCGCTCCCGCGACCGTTCACAAACGACACTTTGTACCGCTTCGGATGATATAAACTCATGCATTGGGAGATCGCGGAATGACCGCCAGGCTGCCGTCGCTGAATGGCCTGCGCGCCTTCGAGGCCGCCGCCCGGCATCTGAGCTTCACGCAGGCCGCCTCCGAGCTGAATGTCACGCAGACCGCGATCAGCCACCAGATCAAGCGGCTCGAGGAAGAGCTCGGTGTTCGCCTCTTTGTCCGCCAGAACCGCTCGCTGACGCTGACCGCGGAAGCGCAGGAGTACCTTCCCGGCATTCGCGCCGCCTTCAACGATCTCCGGCTCGCGACCGATCGCCTGCTGCGCAAAGATGACGACCATGTGCTGACGGTGTCGACGTTGGCCTCGCTGGCCGCCAAATGGCTGCTGCCGCGCCTCACGGCCTTTCAGGAAGCGCAACCGGGGATCGACGTTCGCATCACCACCTCGATCAGCCTCGTCGACTTCCAGCGCGACAAGGTCGATGCCGCGATCCGCTACGGCCGCGGCCAGTGGCCTGGCGTTCGCGCCGACTGGCTGATGGCGGACGAACTCTTTCCGGTGTGCAGCCCCGCGCTGCTCAAGGGGAACAAGCCGCTGAAATGCCCCGAAGACCTCCGGGATCACGTGCTGCTGCATACCAGCAACGCCAATAGCGACGACTGGCGGCTGTGGCTGACGGCGGCCGGGCTGCCGGCCGATTTTTCAAAACAGCCCGGCGTGACCTTCGACATGATCTTCATGACGGTGCAGGCCGCGATCGACGGCCTCGGTGTTGCCATGGGCCGCACCGCTTATGTGCAGGAGGACATCGCCAAGGGACGCTTGGTCGTTCCCTTCAAGATGGCTTTCCCGGTCGATGCCGGATTCTATCTGGTCTCGCCGGCGGGTAGAGCCGATCCGCCAAAGCTCGCGGCCTTCCGGCAATGGCTGCTCGCCTCCGTTCAGAACCGTCCCTGACCGCGCTGATATTCCAACACAGCCAGGTGCATGCGACATCGTCGCATGCGGCCATGCTGATTGCTGATGCAGGCGCACGAGAGGCGTGACGCGGCCGTTGCATCAGGCTAGAAAATCGCGGGGCGGGTGGATTTGCCTGGCCGAGCGCCGGTTTGATTTCCAGGCCAACAACGACAACAAGAGCGCATGGCCGATTTGAGTCAGAAGTTCGATGTGCTGGTGATCGGCGGCGGTAACGCCGCTCTCTGCGCCGCCATCAGCGCCCGGCGCGCGAGTGCTTCCGTGCTGGTGCTGGAAGGCGCACCGAAATTCTATCGCGGCGGCAACACCCGCCACACCCGCAACATGCGTTGCGCGCACGACTCCGCGACCGATATTCTTACCGGCCCCTATACCGAAGAGGAATTCTGGGACGATCTATTGCGGCTGACCGACGGGCAGACCGACGAGGAGCTCGCTAAGTTCATGATCAGGGAGTCCAAGGACATCCTGAACTGGATCGTCGAACAGGGCGTGCGCTGGCAACCTTCGCTGGGCGGCACTCTGAGTCTCGGCCGCACCAACTCGTTCTTCCTCGGCGGTGGCAGGGCGATGCTTAATGCGCTCTATCTCACCGCGGAAAAACTTGGCGTCGAGATCGTCTATGATGCCGAGGTGATCGACCTCGAAATCGAGGACGGCATGTTCCTGTCCGCGAAGCTGAAGCAGCCGATCGACGGCACGAGTGAAATCCGCGCTTCCGCGCTGGTTGCCGCCGCCGGCGGCTTTGAAGCCAATATCGAATGGCTGAAGCAGTATTGGGGCGAGGCGGCGGATAATTTCCTGATCCGCGGCACGCCGTATAACCGCGGCTCAATCCTGAAAATGCTGCTCGACAAGGGCGTGCAGGACATCGGCGATCCCACCCAATGCCATGCCGTTGCGATCGACGCTCGCGCACCGAAATTCGACGGCGGCATCATCACGCGGCATGACTCGGTCGTGTTCGGCATCGTCGTCAACAAGCACGCCCAGCGCTTCTATGACGAAGGCGAAGACATCTGGCCGAAGCGCTACGCGATCTGGGGGCGGCTCGTAGCCGCGCAACCGGACCAGATCGCCTATATCATCTTCGATGCGTCGGTTCGCAACAGTTTCATGCCGACGCTGTTCCCACCGATCGAGGGCGGCAGCATCGCCGAACTCGCTGCCAAGCTTGAACTCGATCCGAAAGCGCTCGAGAAAACGATTACCGAGTTCAACGCCGCGGTGCGTCCCGGCACATTCGATCACACCATCCTCGATGATTGCCGCACCGAAGGTGTGACGCCGCCAAAGACGCATTGGGCGCGCAAGATCGAGACGCCACCTTTTCTCGCCTATCCGGTCCGACCCGGCATCACCTTCACCTATCTCGGCACCCGTGTGAACAAGCAGTCGCGCATGGTGATGAAGGACGGCAAGCCGTCGGCCAACATGTTTGCGGCGGGCGAGATCATGGCCGGCAACGTGCTCGGCAAGGGCTACGCCGCCGGCATCGGCATGACCATCGGCAGCGTGTTCGGCCGGGTGGCGGGACGGGAAGCGGCGAAGAATGCGAGGAATTAGGATGGCACTTGAGTGACCTCTCCCCGCGAAGGGCGGGGAGAGGGAGAGGCAACAGGGAGGACTTATGATGCGGCTTGCGATCACTACTGCTGCAGTCATTCTGATGAGCGCAACACTGGCCGACGCCGCCGAGCCGATCGCGCTACGCGACATGGGTTCTTTCCACATCGGCGGACGGCTCGTGGAAATCTCGGGAAAGCCGGTGAAGGAAGTGACCTTCACCCCCGGCGGCGTGCCGGCAAAAGTCGATCCCAACGGCACCTATCAGGTCGAGCAGATGTATGTGCAGTATTTTCTGCCCGCCAACGAGAAGGGTGCCTATCCGCTCTTGATGTGGCACGGCGGCGGCCTCACCGGCGTGACGTATGAAACGACGCCCGACGGGCGCGAGGGCTGGCTGAACTATTTTCTGCGCAAGGGCTGGGCCGTCTACAATTCCGACGCAGTCGAGCGCGGCCGCGCCGGCTGGGCGCAATATCCAGATATCTTCAAGGGCGAGCCGGTATTTCTCACGACCGCCAATCCGTTCGAGCGGTTTCGGATCGGCGACGGCGCCGGCTCCTATAATCCGGATCCAGCCAAGCGGAAGCTGATGCCGGGCAGCCAGTTTCCGAACGAGGGCTATGAGAACTTCGTCAAGCAGAACGTGCCGCGCTGGACCACCACCGATGATGCGATCATCGCCGCCTATATCGCCGAGATCGACCGCGTTGGCCCTGCCATCATCCTGTTCCACAGCCAAGCCGGCAGCTTCGGCTTCAAGGTGGCGCAGGCCCGGCCCGACAAGGTCAAGGCGCTGATTGCGATCGAGCCGGCCGGCGTCGGCGATCCCGCCAAGGTCGACGTGCTGAAGAACATTCCGACGCTGATCGTTTATGGCGACTACATCGAGAAGGATTCGCGCTGGCCGAAGATTCGCGCCAACGGCCTTGCGTTTGCGGACGCGATCAAGGCGGCGGGCGGCAGCGTCGATGTCGTCGACCTGCCGCAGGTCGGCATCAAGGGCAATTCGCACATGGTGATGATGGACAAAAACAACGCCGAGGTCGCCGCCCTGATCCAGAAGTGGCTGGAGGGCAAGGGGCTTACGAAGTAACCGGGTTGGCGCGAAGGCAGGAAGCAGCGCATCATGCATGGAACGAAGATTCTGGAGGAAGCCGACCGCCTGATGACGGTCTGCAATTCCTGCCGCTATTGCGAGGGGCTGTGCGCGGTGTTTCCGGCGATGGAAATGCGCCGCGCGTTCTCCGACGGCGATCTCAATTATCTCGCCAATCTGTGCCACGCCTGCGGCGCCTGCTACACCGATTGCCAGTTCTCGCCGCCGCACGAATTCAACGTCAATGTGCCGAGGACGTTTGCGGTGGCGCGTGCGGAATCCTATGCGGCCTATGCATGGCCACGCGCCTTCGCGGGGACGTTCGCGCGCAATGGGCTTGTCATCAGCCTCGTTGCCGCGCTCAGTGTCGCCGCGTTCATCTTCGGCTTTGCTGCGATGAACGATCGACAAATTCTGTTTGGCATCCATACCGGGCCGGGCGCGTTCTACAAACTGATGCCGCACAATGCGATGGCAGCCCTGTTCAGCGCGGCGTTCCTTTACGCTATCGTCGCTTTGATGATGGGCGTGCGCGCGTTCTGGCGCGATATCGGCGAACCCGTCGGCATGAAGACCGATGCTTCTGCGCTGTTGCAGGCCATTCGAGATGCCGGCGAGCTGCGCTATCTCGACGGCGGCGGTGTCGGCTGCTTCAACGAGGACGACCGCCCGACCGACCGCCGCCGGCTCTATCACCACTTCACTTTCTACGGCTTTGTGCTGTGCTTTGCCTCGACCTGCGTCGCAACGCTCTATCACTATCTGCTGGCGCGCGAGGCGCCGTATCCGTGGTGGGATCTGCCCGTGGTGCTGGGCACGGTCGGCGGCATCGGGCTGTTGATCGGGCCGATCGGCTTGCTCGCTGAACGATGGAAACGCGATTCCATCCTGGTCGATGAAGCGCGTTACGGCATGGATGTCGCGTTCATCGCGATGCTGTTCTTGACCAGTCTCACGGGCATGGTGCTGCTGATCTTGCGCGAGACAGCAGCGATGGGACCGCTGCTGGCGCTGCATCTCGGCGTGGTGTTTTCGCTGTTCGTCACCATGCCCTATGGCAAGTTCGTGCACGGCATCTATCGCTTCACCGCCCTGGTGCGCTATGCGATGGAGCGAAGAGCGATGGCACAGGGGGCGGCGGAGTAAGGCCGCCGCCTTCCCCATCATTGCGAGCGCCACTTACAGATCGTCATCCCCGCGCATGCGGGGGATCCAGCACGTTGCGGCTTCTCGATTCAATCACGGGCGTCTCTGGGATATTGGGTCACCCGCTTTCGCGGGACGACGGCCTGGGATGCCGGAGATCGTTCACGATCAGGTTATCCGAGTGACCCACATCACGCACTCTTGCGAACCGGTTTTCGTCTGGCGCCGTCGAACTCCTGTGCGAGCCATTCCGGCTTCGCCCAACAGGAATGGAGAGTACAGATGTCGATGAAGTTAATATTGTCCGCGGCAGCTTTGGTCGCGATCGGTGCGACCAGCGCCATGGCCGCTCCCGTGTTCGTGGCGTCGCCATACTGCGATCAGGCGGTATCACGGCAGGCTTGCGGAGACCACATGAACTATGTGGCGCAGCTTCGCACTCGCCGCGACACTTCACCGAACTACATGAAAAATCTCGATCCGCGCGAAAACCAGGCGATGCGTGACGGCGGCGGAGGTGGTGGCGGCGGCGGCGGTGGCGGTGGTGGTCGATAACCAAGATTGAAGTCGCAGAACGTACGATGGGCAAAGCGACAGCGTGCCCACCATTTCTCCACACAGCAATCTTGGAATGGTGGGCTCGCTGCGCTTTGCGTTGGTTGATGATGATGTCGCAGATGTGATCGCTGTAACGCAGGTTCATTGAGCATTTCCTCGCCGAAATTTTCTGCAGCTTTTTCCCGAACTGCCTCGAACCAATCGCGCCTTGCGTTGTTTGCAGTGCATTAACATGGCGCTGGAGGAACCGGAGCCGTCCGTGAGGAAACGCTCTTTCGGGCGCCACCAACCGAGAGAGAGTTGATGAACAATGTATTCAACACCGGTGCGACTGAACGTTCCTCCGGGTTGGGCCATGGCCCCCCACCGAGAGCCCCGCGACACCCGGCCATCCTGAGAGTTTCCGCCATCGGCGTCGCCGGGCTGTTGTCGGCGTTGATGGTGACGGCCGTGGCTCCGCCGATTACCGCCGATCAATCCGACCGCGCCGTTGTCAACGCGCCGGTGACGCTGTTGACCGCACCGATCGGCGGCGAAATCGACGCGATGACTGCGCTTCCCGGCCGCGACGTTCGCGACGGCGACAAGCTGGCGCAGATCAGCAATCCAAGGGTCGACCGCAGCACGCTGATCTCGTTAGAGGAAAAATCATCCGATGCGCGCCAGAAGCTCGACGCGACGCGGGCAAAGGCCGCGTCCGACCGCGCCTATGTTGCTTCCCTCGAGACCGAACTCGCCAGCCAAACTGAGCAGCTCAAGATGCAGTTTCAGTCGCAAATTGAGGAACTGCGCGCCCGCGTGTCGCAATCCAATGCCCAAAGCGGCGAGAAGAAGGCCTTGGTGGAACGGCAAAGCAACATGGTGACACGCAATACCGCGAGTATGGACATGCTCAGGCCGACCACGCAGCAATATGCCGCGGCCATGCACAATGCGGACGCGGAAGGCGCCAAGCTCAATCAAAAGATTGCGCAGCTCGATGCCTTGAACAGGGGCGTCTATGTCGGAGAGGAGCTGGTTGTGCTGAACAATCTGGCGCAAAAGCGCCGGGACATCGATCTCGACGCCCAGCGCATGGAGATCGAGGAGAGGCAGCAATCCGCCGTCCTTAGCGACCTGGAGCGCCTGATCGACGCCGAGCAGAAGCGGCTTGCGAGCCTGGCAGGAGCCGACGTCCTTTCTCGCGGCCCCGGCAAGGTGCTGACCATCGGCGCCGCGATGGGGCGTCACGTCAACCCCGGCGATACGATCAGCTCCGTCGTCGATTGCGACAAGCGCTTCGTGGTTGCCATTTTCTCGTACCGGCAAGGCCAGAACATGATGCCCGGCACCCGTGTCCGCATCGACGGGAGTACGTTCCGAACCGGAATCGTCAGCGCGGTGTTGCCGAAGACCAGCGACAAAGTCGATGAGCGCTTTGCCGTGCCGTTTCCGCAAACCGAACGGCGCGAGCTCTATGCGATCATTACGCCTGAAGGCGCGAACGAGGCTGGCGCGCCGGAGCGGGGAACGCAGGCTTCGGATGCTGCGGCCTGCCCGGTCGGCCAGTGGGTTACCGTCACGCGCGACAACGGCATGGTGCCGTCGATGTCGGTCACCTGGCGACGGCTTGGCAATCTCATCGCCTCGTGGACGCATGATGACCGCAACGGCGAGACCGCGCGGAACCACCCGATCGATACAGATGCACGCCGTGCCGGCATGGCCCAGCCGGATGCATCGAAGGCCGATGAAAGCTGGTGGTCAGGCACTAGCACGCTCGTATCGCGATGAAGCACGTGTTCGTATTCGTAATGGCGTTCTGTGCAATGGTGATGGGTTCGACGCCCGCTGCGAGCAAGCAGCCGGAAAAGAGCGGCGGTCCGTTTTGTGCCGGGCTGAACAAGGCGGTGGCACCGCTGACCGGCGAGGCCGACGCCGTCTTCATCCGCAGCTATGAACCTGGTGCTGACGAAGCAAGCCTGCCGGCGGGCATCGCCACGACGGCGTTTGTCTATGACAACGCGCTCGCCGTCATTGCGCTGATCGCCTGCGGCAACGCGCAGGATGCCAAACCGATCGGTAACGCATTGAGCCGGGCGGCCCGCAAGGACCGGACCTTTAACGATCATCGAATTCGCAATGCCTATCGCGCCGGCTCGGTCGGCAACGGGGCTCCGAATTTACCGGGATGGTGGGATGAGCACGCCAGGATCTGGGCCGAGGATGCGGCGCAAGACGGCACCTCGACCGGCAACGTTGCATGGGCGGCCTTGGCGTTGCTGACGCTGCACCAGGCGACGCACGATCCGCAGTATCTCGCCGACGCCAAAGGCCTGATCGATTGGGTTATCGCGGCGACCGCCTGCGGCGACGGGTTCTGCGGCGGCTTTCACGGCTACGATCCGCAGCAGGTCACGCTCACCTGGATGTCGACCGAGCACAATGCCGACGTCCACGCCGCCGCGCGCTGGCTGTTCCGCCTGACCGGCGAGCCAAAATACGCCGACGCGGCCGGGCAGGCCCGGCGGCTGCTCGATCGTACCTTCCGCGGAAATCACTTCCTGCTCGGCACAAAACCCGACGGCAGTCTTGCGGATGAAGGCCTGCTCGCACTCGACGCTCAGCTTTGGCCATGGATGGCCGTGCCGGATGCGCCTGCGGTCTGGCGAAGCACGCTTGATTTCGCGCAAACTCACCTGGCGGTCGATGGCGGCTTCGATTTCAATGGCGACCGCGACGGCATCTGGGTCGAGGGAACGGCGCAGGCGGCATTGGCCTACCGGATCAGCGGCAACACACCGCAGAGCGATCGGCTGTTGGCCAATTTGAAAGCCGACCAAACGCGCTCCGGCCTGCTCAACGCCGCACGCACCGCGCGACTAACGACGGGGTTGTCGATCGATCCCACCGGCACCGTGCCCGACTTCTTCTACTACCGCCGACCGCATCTCGGCGCGACGGCGTGGGCGGTGCTGGCCGAAACGGGCTGGAATCCGTTCACCGGGGAAAAGATACGATGATGTTCCCGAGCGCCGGCGATGACCTATCGATCCTCACCATCGATATGGGAATCCTCCTTGGGCTTCTGGTGATGGCGCGACTGCTGGATCCGCTGCATGCCAAGGACCGTACCCTATTCGGCATCACGACTTCAGCACTTCTGATCCTTTATGCGCTCTGGCGATGGAATGATACGTTGCCGCCGTTTGCGCTGTCGGCCGAAAGCCTGTGGCCGCGGTTGTTCATTTCGTTTGAACTTCTTGCCATTCTCTACACGCTGATGTCTGTCGTCATCCTGTTCCGCAGCACCGATCGCTCCGCACAGGCCGATGCGGCGCAACGCGAACTATCTGCATCGCGTAGATACCCCGCCGTCGACATCTTCATCTGCACCTATGACGAGCCGCTCGAAATCCTCGAACGATCGATCCTCAGCGCGCTGGCGCTCGACTATCCCAATGCAACGGTCTGGGTGCTGGACGACACCAGGCGCGACTGGCTGCGGGAGTATTGCGCACAAGTCGGGGCGAATCATCTGACGCGGCCAGACAACAACGGCGCCAAGGCCGGCAATCTCAATCATGGGCTCATGGCGACCGCGCGCAAGACCAATGCGCCCGTCATCCTGGTGCTCGACGCCGATTTTGCACCACGGCGGGATTTTTTGAAACGCACGGTCGGCCTGCTGTTGTCCGATCCGGAGGTTGCGATCGTGCAGACGCCGCAATTTTATCATAACGCCGACCCGATCCAGCATAATCTGCTCGCCGGGAAGAGCTGGGTCGACGATCAACGCTTCTTCTTCGACGTCTTTCAGCCCGCCAAGGACGCGTGGGGCTGCGCGTTCTGCGTCGGAACTTCCTTTGTCGTTCGCCGCGACCGGCTTGGCGAGATCGGCGGCTTCCCGCAGCAGGCGATTTCGGAAGACATCAATCTCACTTACACGATGCTCACGCACGGCTACCGTACATGGTGGCTGAACGAACCGCTCAGCTTCGGGCTTTCGGCCGAAGGCATCCCCGAATACATCACCCAGCGCGCGCGCTGGTGCCTTGGCACCATACAGGTCGCCCTGCTCCGCAATGGCCCGCTGTTCGGCCGCGGCTTCAGCTTCAACCAGCGCTGGCACTATTGTCACGGGGTGCTGAACTGGCTCTCCAAACCATTCATGGTGCTGCTGCTGATCGCGCCGACGATCTACTGGTTCGGCGGCCTGCCCGCCTTCGAAGCCGACTACCACACCTTCTTGCGCTACGGCGTGCCGGCGCTGCTCGGCCAAATCATCTACATGGGCTGGATATCGCGCGGACGGACACTGCCGTTATTCATGGAGGCCACCCACGCTGTCACCTGCTTTGCGGTGACCGCGACGCTGCTAAGCGCCATCTTCAAGCCGTTCGGCCGCCCGTTCAAGATCACCGACAAAGGCGGCGACCGCTCGACGCCACGCGTGCATTGGAAGCTCGCCGCGATCTTTGGCTTGATCACCCTAAGCTCAGCCGCCAGCATCGCGTGGGCGTTCATCTCGCCCTATGCGGCCAACGAGATTTCCTCGCTCGACTTCTTCAATTTGCTGTGGGCTGGCATCGCGATGCTGATTGCCTTCGTCGCGTTTCTTGTCTGCTTCGAATTGCCTCGCGCCGGCGACATGTTCGAAACGGATGAGCCCGCCTGGCTGTTGGGCGAAGGTAAAATCCTGTCGTGTCGCCTGCTTGCGGTGTCGCCGACCTCGGTGCGCTTTTCGGGTCCGGCCGGTGACGAGCTCGAGCTTGCGGGCTGGCGGTATCAGATTCATCTGGAGGGGCTGGGATGGACAGACATATCCATGGTCTCGCGATTCCGCGAGACAGTGCTGGCGCGCCTTGAACCTACTACCGAACAATATCAGCGGCTGGTAGTTCGGCTTTTCAGCGCATCCCACGGCAATATCGCAAGCAAAGCCAGCCTCCATGGCGCCCTGGCCGGGTTGCTGCGCCGCGGACTCCTCGGCGCCTGAGGCGGTATGCACGCCCCATCGACGTCAGTACAGGCGAGCACATCTTGCTTCAGTACCGCTCTGCGATCTGATCGAGCTTCCTGCTCAGCAACCAGGAAAGGCCGAGGAACGCGACCAACATCACGATGCCAAGGCCCGAAGAGGCGTTGTTGATGGACGCCTCCGAGAATTGACGGAAGGCATAGCCGGCCGAGACAACGGCTCCGGACCAAAAGCCCGCCGCGACGAAGTTGAGCGCAAGGAAAGTGGACCAAGGCAGCCGCGATATCCCGTAAGCAAACCCCGCGAGCCCGCGGATGCCATGCGGGAAGCGGTGAAACAGGATCATCCAGAGATAATGGCGGTCCGTCAGGCGGACAACGGTCTGCACGGGCCGCTCGAACCGCGGAAAACGATCGAGCAGGCGGGCGCCGTAACGCCGCCCGATCCAAAAGCGAATGACGTCACCGGCGAAACTGCCGAACCAGCAGACCACGATGAGCGTACCAAGACCCAGCGCGCCCGAGTGCGCCGCGTAGCCCGCAAAGAGCGCAAGCAGCAGGCTATGCGAGGCCGCATAGGCAAACATCAGGCTGTAGGCCACATCGCCGTGCTGGCGTATGAGGTCGAGGAACGAGGTCAGATCGGTCGGAAACAGCAATGTAAGCGCACCCACTCATGTGAAAGTTCCCCCAGATGAGTGGGTTCGGTCGGAACGCTATCACTCCCCGGCAGCACAGGGAAGCCAATAGGCACGCCCGCAGGCGCCAGCTTTGCACGCCGAGCGTGTTTGCAAGTGACGCGCGCCAGCGAAATGACGCGATGTGCCAGGAGCGACCGTCCGTTCGATCTCATCGCAAATCGGCACCGAAGATCATATCAGGGACAAGCAAGACCAGTGAGGGGACAAAGATCAGTATCAAGGTCACCACGGTGACGGCGATCAAGAACGGCGTCGAGTCCCGGGTGTACTCACTGATGGGACAACGCAGCACCTGGCAGGTGACGAACATGGCGGCGCCGACGGGCGGCGTGTAGTTTCCGATCGTGGCAGCAATAATGAACACGAGCCCGAAATGGACCGGATCAATGCCGTAATTCGTCACCAGCGGAAGGAAGATGGGCGTCAGCATGATGATGAGCACCGAGCCCTCCATGAAGGTGCCAGCGATCAGGATGAAGAGCACGATGAGCACCATTACAACGTGCGCGTTTTCCGTCACACCCAGCATCCAATCCGAAATCACCTCGGGTATTCGCTCAAACACGATGCCGTAACCAAAGATCGCCGAGAGCGCGAGCAGGAACATCACGGCCCCGACATCGACCAGGCCGCCCTCGATGGCTTCACGGAAACCCGCGAACGTCAGCATCCGGTAAGCGAAGAACCCCACCGCCACCGCATAGATGACCGCGAAGGCTCCAATCTCCGATGGCGTGAAGACGCCGTAGCGCAATCCCGCCAACAGCATGATGGGAAACAGGATCGCCCAGATCCCACCCCACGACGCCAGCAGGATTTCACGCCCAGTCGCTCGCGTCTCGCGTTCCGGCCCGTAGCCGCGGCGGCGGGCGGTGATGGCGATCGCAACGGCGAGAGCTGCCCACAGCATGAGGCCCGGAATAATGCCGGCGGCAAACAGCCGTCCGATCGAGACCTGGCCGACTGTGCCATACAGTATGAAACCAATCCCGGGGGGAATGATTGGCGCCAGCAGAGAACCGTACGAAATCACGCCGGCCGCGTAGCCACGGGCATAGCCGCGCTTGAGCATCTGCAAACCGATGATGCGGGCATTCATGGCGGCGTCCGCAATCGAGGATCCGGTCACCCCGCTCATCAGCGTTGAGAGTGCAATAGAGGTCTGCGCCAGACTGCCGTGCATCCTTCCTGTCAGTACCGTGGCCAGCTTGAGCAGGTTGGTCGTGATGCCGGAGTTGTTGAGAAAATTGCCGGCGAGGATAAACAGCGGAACCGCAAGCAGCGCGAAATTCTGCGTCTCGGTTACCGTTACCTGTATCGGGATTGTTGCCGGCAGTTCCGGATGCTGGATGAAGAACAGCGCGCCGGCAATTCCAATCGCGAAGGCAACTGGCATTCCGATCAGCAGCAGTACCGTGAACGCAATGATTACGATCAGCATGGCTATGCGCGTCGGATCATATGACGTCGACGGCGCGATATTCGGCGCGCTCGCCCCGGAGTTCTCCGCGGACCTTGAGCGCGGTTGTCACGATCAGCAGCGCCGCGCCGACCGGCAAGCTCATTGTGACCCAGGAGTAGCTGACTTCCGGAATGCCCTGGAAGCTGCGTACCCGACTGATCCACGATAAATAGGCGCCCATCACGAGTAGGTAAAACAGGAACGCGGTGATCAATGCGTAGTTCACCATACGGAGGGCGGTCTGGAGCTTGTCCGGCAGGCGACTGGCGAAAACTTCGATGGCCATCATGCTATTCTTCCGCCAGGCAATATCGGCGCACAGAAAGCAGGCCCAGGCGAACAGGGCGGTCGAGACATCCGTCGACCAGTTGATCGGATGGCCCAGCATCCGCATAACGCCGCCAAGAAAGATAAGGATTACCATCACGATGAGAAACACGGAGGCGATCCATGCCTCGGCGGCGCATACACGCTGGTAGATTTTCTGCATTTGGCGGAACCTACTTACCGATTTCCTTATGCACCGCGTTCTTGGCGTCGGTGATCTTCAGGACCTCGTACGCCTTTTCGCCGGCCTTCCGGAAAGCGGCGAGATCGACATCCTTGTTGATCGTCATGCCGCGAGACTTCAATTGCTGCTCGACTTCGGCTTCCAGCCTCAGGATCTGATGCGATGTCTCCTCTCCGGCTCGATCGGCCTCTTCCACCAACGCGTCCTGATACTCCTTCGGCAGGCTGTCGAACCATTTGGCGCTGACGACTTCGAAGTTTATCAGCATGATGTGCCTTGTTTCATTCGCGACTTTAAGCACCTCGTAGAAGCGGCCACCCGGAATGTTGTTGTAAACCAGCTCGACACCATCGATCGCCCGCTGCTGCAGTCCCGGGTACATCTCGCCGAATGCCATCGCTACCGGCACGGCACCAAGCGCGCGTATCGACTCTTGCCAAATTGGCGCCGGCGGCGTGCGGATGCGCAGGCCCTTCAGATCATCCGGCGTCTTTATCGGCTTGTTCGTAAAGAAGTGTCGATAGCCTTGCACCCAGTTGAAAGACACCACCTTGAGCCCGAACTTGGTCGCGAGTTCTGCCTGCCATTTTGCTACAGTCGGCGCTTTGCGCAGCTTGGCAACCTCTTCCAGCGTCTCGACGAAATATGGTCCGTTCATCACAGCTATGCCGGGAACGTAGTTTCCCATACGCGCGGCGTCGGTGTTCTGGCCGATATTGGCTCCCTGCCTGATCTGCTCGATGATGTCTTCCTCAAGACCCAGTTGCGCGGAATGGAAGACATCGATCTTGAGACGGCCATTGGTGCGCTGCTCGACGGCCTTGGCCCACTTCAGGAAGCCGTCGTGGTATGGCTCCTTCGGGCCAAGCACGTGATTGAATTTTAGCGTGAATGTTTTCGGTGCCTGAGCCAAAACATTCGAATAGCCGAGCGCCCACAGGCCGAGCGCAGCACACGTGATTGCAGCCAACTTCTTCATCACATCCTCCCTGCGGCTTCGTGCCGGCGTGCCGCCCCGTGCCTCACGTCTTTTTCTTGCGGCGGCCATTCTCACGATGGCTTGTCGCCGAGGCCGATGCTTGAACCAAATGAAAAATCAGGTTGACCTTGCTTTCGAGGGTAAATTCCGCCAAGGCGAAGTCCGTTCCACGGCCGGTCAATGCTCCGAGAAAGATGCGGACCAGAGCTTTGTCCGCGGCTGAAGAACCGCCGCCGCAGAGGGGAACTCATCAGTGACTCGAGCTTCGATTGCAGGTGCTCGAGACGATCGCGGCCGACCGGTTCGCTGATCAGCCTCGGGAAGCGTTACGTCGCACCGGCTTGCAGCGCAGCGAATGACGCGATGTGCGGCATCCGACTTGTGCATTGCAACCATGGGCCGTTAACGCACTGCTCCTTGCCTTGCCACTTCGCTCAGGACGGTTTGAACCTTAGCCTCTGCCGGGATACGTGGTCCCTTGGCCGTTGCTGAATGCCTTGGCATCTACTCAATGGAATCAGCAAAGAGCCAGGACGTTTTCGAAGGGCCTGAGCAGGATCTTGGGATTTCCGGACGTACAATTGCACGTCCAGGTTCGCGCCTTCGACGCGCCGGAATGACGGCCGCTACAAATCGACCACGACATAGTCGCTCTCGACCGACACGGCGAGCGTCTCCGCCACGTACGGCCCCTTCACCACGGCGGCTCCCGGCTCGACATTGACCGGGTAGGCCCGCGCGCGAAAGCGCTTGGGATCGCAATACGACTGCCCGGTGCGGATGTCGAATTCCCAGCCGTGCCAGGGGCAGCGGATGATTTCGCCTAGCCTGGTATACTCGATCTCGCCGGGATCGGAGGATTGCGCGAGGCCAATCAACGGGCCCTCGCACAAGGCCGCGCCCTGATGCGGGCAGCGATTCAACAGGCCGAAGAACTCGCCCTTGATGTTGAAAATCGCGATCGGCCGGCCATCAATGTCGAGGAATTTTCGCGTCCCCGGCGGCAATTCGTCCACCGGGGCAATGACGTGCCGAACCATCAAGAATTCCGTACAGCTTCTTCGCGTTGCCGAGATAGAACGCTTCGCGGTTGGTATCGCTGACGCCGGCCGGCAGGACGCGCGACGGCTCATCAAAGTCCCAATGCGGGTAGTCGGTCGCGAACAACAGCTTGTCCCAGCCGATCCATTCGATCGTCTGGAACAGGTGATCGCGGCGCTCCGGATCTTCCATCGGCTGCGTCGTCCACCAGATGTGGTCGCGGATATATTCCGACGGCTTTCGCTTGAGATGCGGCACCTCGCCGTGCAGTCTCTCAAAGGTCTTGTCGAGCCGCCAACTAAGTGACGGCGCCCAGCCGAAGCCGGCCTCGATCATGACCATCTTCAGCTTCGGGAAGCGCTCGAACACGCCTTCGAGTACGAGGCTCGCCAGCGCGCTCTGCTGACACTGAGAATGGCCGACCATCTCCTCGATGTAGAAGCTTGGCCAGCCGGACGGGGTGAGCGGATTGCCGCCGAAGCCGAAGGCGTGGACGCCGACCGGCAACCCGATCTCCTGCGCCGCCTCGTAGATCGGCCAATAGCGGCGCTGGCCGAGCGGTTCGACGTTGCGGCTGAGCAGCAGCACCTGGACGAAATTCTTGTCGCCCGCGCGCTTGCGGATTTCGGCGGCGGCGGCAGGACCGTCCTCATTGGGGACGACGATCGAAGCCTTCAAGCGCTTGTCCTTGCTGGTCCATTTCTCGATCTGCCAGTCGTTGATCGCGGAGCAGAGCGCGCCGGCGAGATCGTGGTTGCGCAAGCCCTGCCCGGTGGCAAGCGGATTGAGCACGCCGAGTGCGACATTGTAGGGATCGAGAAGCTGCTTCTGCATGAAGGACAGCGAGGAGCCCTGCGGCCCGCCTTCCGGCGGCCAGGCATCGCGGCGCGAGGCGTTGGGCTGCGCCTTAGGATAGGGCGGGCCCTCCATCATGCCGTGATAGGCCCCGATGCCATAGGTCTCCAGATGCGAATGCCAGCGCTTCGCCATGAACGGATAAAGTTCGTCCTTGGTGGCGCGCGCTGGGTGAATGTCGCAATCGGCGATCGCGGTCTTGATGCTGACCGATGCCGTAGGCTCTGGGCGGAACTGGACGTTCATGGCGTCGTCTCCTTCACCATCTGCAACCGGCCGTAGGTCGCGAGCGGATTATCGATCATGATCTTGCGGACAAGATCGGACGACAATCCCGGCGGCAGCACGTCGTCGCCGTCAAACTGCCAATGCGGATAGTCGGTCGAGAATAGGAGCAATTCGTCCGACTGCATATGGTCAAACAAACGATGCAGGGTTGCGGGATCCGGCGGCGCATCGACCGGCTGCAACGAGAAGCGGATGTTGCTGCGTACAATCTCCAGCGGCGCGCGATCGATCCACGGGGTTTCCATGCGGATGCCGCGCCAGAACTTGTGCAGCCGCCAAAGATAGGCCGGCAGCCAGGTGAAGCCGCTTTCTAGCATCACCATCTTCAGATTCGGATGACGAGCGAACACGCCTTCGACGATCAGGCTGGTGAGCTGGGTCTGGAACGCGGTCGCTTGCGCTACATAATCCTCGATGTGATAGGAGCCCCAGCCGATCGAGGTCGGCGGGTTGTGATAGGCGCCGCCGGCATGGATGCCGACGGCCAAGCCCAGCCGTTCGGCGGCGGCGTAGATCGGCCAATAGGCGCGTTTGCCCAGCGGCATGTCGCCCATGACCAGCATCAGCACCTGGACGAAGCGCTTATCCTTGGCGCAGCGTTCGATCTCCGCGACCGACTTCTCGACGCTTTGCGAGGGTATCACGATCGAGCCGCGCAGCCGATCGTCCTTGTCGAGCCATTCCTTGGCCAGCCAGTCGTTCAGCGCGCGGCAGAACGCGTCCTGCATGTCCTCGGAAAACACCATCTGCACGCCATAGAGCGGATTGCAGATGCCGTAGGCGACCCCGAACCGGTCGAGCGACTGCTTCTGCATGTCGGCCAGATCGGCGCCCGGCTTGCCCTGCGCCGGCCGCCAGTCCGGCCGCGACGAGATCGGCGAATGGGTGGGATAGGATTGCGAGATCAGATCGGTCATGCCGCGCGTCGTCACCTGGTCGCGCCAGTAGTCGTTCATGTAGGGCAACAGGCTGGTCAGATGCGGAACGGCGGGATGCAGGTCGCAGTCCACGCCACCCGCGATCGGCGACGTCATGGTGTTTCCTCGTATGCGCGCGATGCGGCTGTTTTGACGCATTCAATCAGGGCGGCTCGCGCGCCGCAACTCGGCAAGCGTAACCCTCCTGTGTTAGGAAGGCATGACTGGACCAATGGCGTACGCGCAGGAGTTGAAATGAAAGAGCTCGTTACGATCGCCGAAAAGATTGCGACGCAACTGACCGCGCGGAAACAGACGATTTCGGTCGCGGAATCCTCGACCGGCGGCCTGATCTCGGCGGCGCTCCTGTCGGTGCCCGGCGCATCGGCCTATTTCCTCGGCGGCGCCGTGGTCTACACCCGCGACGCGCGGCGGCTGCTGATGGATATTCCGGATGAGGCGATGAAGGGCATTCGCTCGGCGTCCGAGCCATACGCGAACTTGCTCGCCGCCCAAATCCGCCAGCGTTTTGCGACCGACTGGGGATTGTCGGAAACCGGCGCAACGGGACCGACCGGCAACCGCTATGGCGACGCCGCCGGCCATTGCTGCATGGCGGTGGCAGGACCGCAAACTGCGGTGTTCACGTTGGAGACCGGGAGCAATGACCGGCAGGGCAATATGGAGGCGTTTGCGAAGACGGCATTGAATTTGCTGCTGGAGAATTTGTCGAAGTGAAGCGATCGTAGCCCGGATGGAGCGCAGCGAAATCCGGGGCAGTGGAAGCCGCATGTACCATTCCCGGATTGCGCTTCGCTCCATCCGGGCTACACAGCGACAACCTCACCGCTCCCGGAACGAGCGCATCAGCTGGTCGCTGAACGGCTTCATCAGATAGGAGAACATGGTGCGATCGCCGGTTTGCACGAAGGCTTCCACCGGCATGCCCGGGATGATCTTGACCTCGCCGAGGCGCTTGACCTCGTCGGGCGGCAGCGAGACGCGGATGGTGTAGTAGCTCTGGCCGCTGCGCTGGTCGGTGGTGACGTCGGCGGAGACGCGGGTCACCACGCCATTGAGTTCCGGCGTGGTGCGCTGGTTGAAGGCGGATAGCCGCAGCAGCGTCTTCTGCCCGATCTGCAGCTTGTCGATGTCCTGCGGATTGACCTTGGCCTCGACCGAGAGATCGTCGGCCTTCGGCACGATCATCATGATGGCATCGCCCGCGGTGATGACGCCGCCGACGGTGTGAACCGTCGACTGCAGCACGACGCCGTCCTGCGGCGCCCGGATATCGATGCGGCGGAGCTGATCCTCCGCCGTGACCTTGCGCTCGACGAACTCGCCGATCTTGTCGTTGGTCTCGCGCAGATCCTTGGAAACCTCGCTGACTACGTCCTTGTCGATCTGGATGATCTGCAGTTCGGTTTCGGTGATCTTGCCCCTCGCCTGCGCACGCGCGGCGATGTATTGCGCGCGCTCGCCCGACAGGCGGGCGAGATCGCGCTCCAAAATCGTCAGGCGCGAGATCTGGATCAGGCGCTGCTCATAGAGCTGGCGAACGCCGACCAGCTCTTTCTCGACCAACGCGATTTCCTTTTCCTTGGCCTGCTCCTGCGCGGTGAGGCCGGCAATTTCCTCGTGGAGCTGGGCCACGCGCTCGCGCAGTTGCGATTTCTGCCCGGCGCGCCCGAACACGCGAACCTCGAACAGTTTGGTTTCGCTCGCGATGACGTCGCGAACGTCAGGGTCGTCGGCGCGATCGGCCAGCTGCGGCGGGAACTTGATCTTGTCGAGGCCGCGCTGCTCGGCCTCCAGCCGCGCCGCCCGCGCCCACAAGCCGTTCAGCGTCTTGACCACGATGGCAAGGCTCGCCTTGACCACGGTCTCGTCGAGCCGCACCACGACGTCGCCCGCCTTGACCACGTCGCCGTCGCGCACCCGGACCTCGCCGACCACGCCACCGGTCGGGTGCTGGACCTTCTTGACGTTGGAATCGACCACCACCGAGCCCGGTGCGATCAGCGCGCCGGAAATCTGCACCGTGGAGGCCCAGCCGCCGAATCCGCCGGCCAGAACCAGCATCAGCGCAAGACCCACGATAAGGTGCGAGCGTATCGAGCGACGCGCGCCTTTCAGCTCCGCGGTCATGATTTTTTCGCAGCTCCCGCTTCGGACACGATCTTGATCGGCGTCGGCGATGGGACCCGCTGCAGCACCTGTCCGAGCACGGTTTCCTTCGGGCCGAACGCCTGCATGCGGCCGTCCTTCAAGACCAGCAACTGATCGACCGCCTCGATGCCGATCGGCCGGTGCGCTACCACGACCACGATGGCGCCGCGCTCGCGGGCGGCTCGCACGGCGCGGGTGAGCGCCTCGTCGCCCTCGCTGTCGAGATTGGAGTTCGGCTCGTCGAGCACGATCAGGAACGGATTGCCATAAAGCGCGCGTGCCAGCGCCACGCGCTGCGCCTGACCGGCGGAGAGAGCAGCGCCCTGCTCGCCGATCTGGGTATCGTAGCCTTCGCGCATCTTGATGATCATCTCATGCACGCCGGCTTCCTTGGCGGCGGCGATGATCGCATCAGACTTCGCGTCGGGATCGAAGCGGCAGATGTTCTGCGCCACGGTGCCGGCGAACAGTTCGACGTCCTGCGGCAGATAGCCGATGTGGCGGCCAAGCACGTCCGACGACCATTGGTCGAGTGCCGCGCCGTCGAGCCGCACCTTGCCGCGGGCCGGCGTCCAGACGCCGACCAGCGCGCGCACCAGCGACGACTTGCCGGAGCCGCTCGGACCGATAACGCCGACGCCGGACCCGGCTTCGACGGCGAAGTTGACGTCCTGGACGATGACGCGCTGGTCGCCTGGCGGGACGATGCTGACCGCCTCGACCGACAGCCGCTTCGACGGCGCCTGCAACAGCGTCTGTTCATTCGCCGCCGGCATTTGCTGCAGGAGTTTTGACAGGCGATGCCAGCTCTGCCGCGCGGCGACAAAACCTTTCCAGTGGGCGATGGCGAGATCGACCGGCGCCAGCGCCCGTGCGCTCAGGATCGAGCCCGCAATGATGATGCCGGCGGTGGCTTCCTGGTGGATCACGAGATAGGCGCCGACCGCGAGCACCGCCGATTGCAGCATCATGCGCAGGACCTTGGCCACCGCGCCAAGGCCGCCGGCGATGTCGCTGGCGCGCTGATTGCCGGCGAGATAAGTCTCGTTGGTCTCGCCCCAGCGCTTCATCAGACGTCCGGACATGCCCATCGCGACCAGCACTTCGGCGTTGCGCCGGCTGGTCGCGGCGAGATCGTTGCGCCGCGCTGCCAGCGACATTGCCTCCTTGGCCGGCGCGCGCGACAGGAACTCGGTGATCAGCGTCAGCGCCACCAGAATGATGGCACCGCCGAGGGCGGTGACGCCGAGCAGCCAGTGAAAGGCGAAACAGATCAAGAGGTAGAACGGCAGCCACGGCAGATCGAAGAACGCGCCCGGCCCCATGCTGCCCAGGAACGACCTGACATTGTCGAGATCGCGCAACGGCTGCAGGCCTTCATTGCGGCTGCCGACCATCAGCGGCAGACGGACCACGGTTTCGAACACGCGCGCATTGATGGCTTCGTCGAGCGCGGTTCCAATACGGCCGAGAATGCGGCCGCGGATCAGATCGAGGCCGCCTTGCGCGATGTAGAGTCCGCCAGCGAGAATCACGAGACCAACCAGGGTCGGCACGCTGCGGCTCGGCAGCACGCGGTCGTAGATCTCGAGCATGAAAATCGAGCCGGTGAGGTACAGCAAATTGATCATGCAACTCATGACGCCGACGCCGATAAAGGCGTTGCGGCAGGCGCGCAACGCCTCACCGAGTTCGGAACGCCGGACGCCGGGAGCGGCTACCATAAATGCGTGTCTCTTCAAATGGATCGGGTGACGTGCAGGTTTTACCGATGTTTTCGGGCATCGTCTATTTAAGTCACGTTAACCCCGTTCCAGTTCACCCCAATGAAGCGGCTGGAGGCGGCATTCGCGCGATTGGGCAGCTAGTTTGACGCCGGCGCGAGCCCTTCGGCGGGTTCAGCCTTCGGCTGGCGCGGAAACGGCACCAGAATCATCGAATCCAGACCCGGCCGATCTCGCCGTTGATACCAAGCAGGACGCCGCTTCCGACGCTCAGCCCGCCCGCCGACACCATCGGGCTTGCGCGGACGCCGAGCCAGCGGCCTTCCGGCTGGCGGAACAACTGAGCCGTCAGATTGGGTCCGCCACCACGTCCTGGAACGGATGGGCAACGCCGTGGGTCCAATCCGCCAAGCACCGCTGAAGTTCGAACCGCTTGCTCGCGGTGAAGGGTCTGCCGGTCTGCGCGCCCGCGGCGCTAGAACCGTCCGCCGGTCCGCAACAGCCGCACGATCAGCAGCAAAATGACGGCGCCGATGGTGGAGTAGACAATCTCGGACACCAGTCCGGTGCCGATACGGATGCCGAGCTTGGGAAACAGCAGGCTCGCGAGCAGCGCGCCGGCGATGCCTACGAGAATATCGCCGATGATACCAAAGCCGGTGCCGCGCACGATCTTGCCGGCGAGCCAGCCGGCCACCAGGCCGACAAACAGAATGACGAGAATGCCTTCGTTGGAAATCTGCATTTGAAGTCCCCCAGGTTCGCGGCGCAGGCCGGATGTCAGCCTATCCCATGATTGTCCGATGTGACGAGCCGCAATCCGCGCACCAATCAACGACGCCCGCGAAGTGAAACTTTTTTACGTCACACGCGTTATGTCGGCATGAAGCACGGCGACATTTGGTATGTGACTTTTAGTCCGGACAGGACGGACGAGACGGCGGAGGGCATGGCGCGCTCGACCCGCACGTTTAAATCGGAAATCGACGCTAAACTTTTTGCGATGCAAATCCTGGCCAAGGGCTGGTCCGCCAGCGCGGGCACGCTCAATCCCCATCAGCCAAAACAGGTCGTTGGACCGGCGCAAATCGAGCAATGGGCTGATCCAGGGCTGGGTGGATAAAGCTCGTGTCCCCGGACGCGGTGCAGCGCGAAGCGGTGCGCCGCAGAGCCGGGACCTAGCCGCAGCAACTGGACCCCGGATCAGCAGCGCACCACGCCGCAAGGGCGGCGCGCTGCGCTGCATCCGGGGAACGCCAAGGGCAGCCTCGCCTCATCACATCAAGGAGCTGCAGAAACTTCGATCGGCTCCGCCAACACACAGCGCGCCGTTCGATCCGACGACACCTGTACATTCGGCGGCAATCGCTCGACGCAGCGCGGCTGCGCAACCGTGCAGCGTGGCGCGAACGAACAACTGACGGGCGCCTTGTCAAGCGAGGGTGGCGTGCCCGGGATGGTCTCCAGCCGCTGGCCGCGCTTGGCGCCGTGGACGGTCGCGGCCAATAGCCCCTTGGCATAGGGATGCACCGGGGTGCGGACGATGTCGCGCAAGCGGCCCTGCTCCACGATCTGGCCGGCATACATGACGGCAACGCGGTCGCAGATTTCGATGGCGACGCCGATATCGTGGGTCACGAAAATCACGGACATGCCGAACTCGCGCTGCAGTTCGCGCAGCAGCAGCAGGATCTGAATCTGCACGGTGGCGTCCAGCGCCGTGGTCGGCTCGTCCGCCAGCAGTATTTTCGGCTTGCAGGCCAGCGCCAGTGCGATCATGGCGCGCTGCCGCATGCCGCCGCTCATTTCGTGCGGATAGGCTTCGAGGCGGCGCCTGGCGGAGGGAATTCGCACCACCTCCAGCATTTCCAGCGCGCGCGCGAGTCCCTCCTTTTCGCTCTTGCCTTCGTGGCGCACCACGGTTTCTGCGATCTGGCGGCCGATCGTGTAGACCGGATCGAGCGCCAGCGCCGGCTCCTGAAAGATCATCGAGACGGTCTGGCCGCGAAACGCCGACAGCTCCTCGTCGTTCATCGCGAGCACGTCGCGTCCCAACACCTTCACGGTGCCCGAAATCTGCGTCCGCTTCTTCGGCAATAGCCGCATCAGCGCGCGCAGGGTCACGCTTTTTCCCGAGCCGGATTCGCCGAGCAGGCCGAGCACCTCGCCCTCACCGAGCGAGAGCGAGATATCGTTGACGGCATGAACCGTACGTTCGCCGGTGAAGCGGATGTTGAGGTCGCGGATATCGACGAGGTTGCTCATGCCAGTTTGGGTACCTGCTGGTGGTAGTCGGTGACGCGCTGGAACGCCGCGCCGATTCGCACCAGCCCGGCCTCATCGAAGGGGCGGCCGATCAACTGCATGCCGACTGGTAGACCGGTCTTGGTGAAGCCTGACGGAATCGAAAGCGACGGCAGGCCGAGATAGTTGATCGGGCGGGTGAAGCGCGTGATGCGCTGGATGACGGCTTCCGCATCGAGGCTGTTGCCGACATCGCTCTCGGCAATGGTCGCCGCCGGCATCGGCGCGACCGGCGCGATCACGGCATCGGTGCCTTCCACCGCAGCGAGGTAGGCGGCCAGCGCCGGACCGCGCCAGCGCATGGCTTCGAGATAGGTCACGGCCGGAATGGCGAGCCCGTTCTGCAGCCGCATCAAGACCTGACCGCCGTAATCCTGCGGCCGCTCGATCATCCAGCGCTTGTGGAAGGCAGCTGCCTCGGTGGCGAGCACGATCTGGCAGGCGGCCGTGAGCTGGCGCTGGTCCGGCAGCTCGACCTTGACGATCTCGGCCCCCTCTTTTCTGAGGGTAGCGATGGTCTCGTCCAGCACCCGCGCCACTTCGGAATCGAGATCGTCGACATAGAACGCTGTGGGCACGCCGATCTTCAGACCCTTCACCGAGCCTGTGGTCGCTGCCATGTAATTCGGCACCGGCCGCGTGGACGTGGTCGGGTCCTCGGGGTCGGCGCCCGCCATCAGCCCGACGAGCAGCGCGCAGTCTTCGACCGTTTGCGCGAGCGGGCCAACGGTGTCGAGCGATTGCGACAGCGGCATTGCTCCGGCGCGGCTGATCAGGCCGACCGTGGTCTTGAAGCCGGTGACGCCGCAGAAATGCGCGGGCATCCGGATCGAGCCGCCGGTATCCGAACCCAGCGCCGCGAAGGTCAGCCGCGCCGCGACCGCGGAGCCCGAGCCGGACGACGAGCCGCCAGTGATGTGATCGACATTCCAGGGGTTGCGCACCGCGCCGTAATGCACGTTATGGCCGGTCGGGCCATAGGCGAACTCCACCATCTGCAGCGAGCCGAGCCTGACGGAGCCGGCGTCCTTCAGCCGCTGCAACGCGGTCGAGGTCGTCGTCGCCACGAAATCGCGGCGGATTTTCGACCCGCAGGTCACGACCTTGCCGGCCTCGTAATACATGTCCTTGTGCGCCATCGGCACGCCGTGCAGCGGGCCGAGATTTTGGCCCCTGGCGAGCGCCGCATCGGCGGCGTCAGCGGCGGCGAGTGCATCCTCCGCCTCAATCGCCATGAAGGCGTTGACGCGCGGCTGCCATTGCGCGATCCGGTCGAGGCAGGATTGCGTCACCTCGCGCGAGGAGAGTTTCTTGGCGGCGATCGCCTTCGCGACCGCGACCGCTGACATCAAGGCGGGTTCGCTGCTCACTTCGCCACCTTCGCGGTTTGCACCAGCAGAAAAGTCGCGGGCTCGAGATCGAGCGGCAGAGTACCGGCTACCGGTGCGAAACCGTCGAAGGCCGGGCCGATGGAATTGGCGATGCGAGCGGAAACTTCCGCATCCTGCGGCACGCCGGCGACGTCGGTCATTACCTTGACCTGTTTGGGATCGGGTCTTGTCATGCAGCGGTTACTCCCATGTCATTTTTCTTGGCGTTTTCTTTGGCCGGTGCGCGGCTATGCCCGGAGCCGGGTATGGCCATGTAGCACGCCGCCTGATGGCCCATTGTATCGACATCGCTGAGTTTTGGCGTCGCATTTGCGCAGAGCGGCTCCGCAAACGGGCAACGGGTGTGAAACCGGCAACCGGACGGCGGATCGATCGGGTTGGGCGGATCGCCGGAGATCGGCGGCGTTTCGGTGCGGTTATCAGGGTCGGACGACGGCATAGCCGCCAAGAGCGCCCGCGTGTAGGGATGTGCCGGCGCATCCCAGACCTTGTCGACCGGGCCGAGTTCGACCACTTCGCCGAGATACATCACCAGCACGCGGTCCGAAATGTAGCGCACCACGTTGAGATCGTGGCTGATGAACAGATAAGTCAGGCCGAATTCGCGCTTGAGATCGGCCAGCAGGTTGAGCACCTGGGCTTCGACCGATTTGTCGAGCGCTGAGACCGCTTCATCCAGGATCACCAGCCGCGGCGACAACGCCAGCGCACGCGCGATGTTGACGCGCTGGCGCTGGCCGCCGGAAATCTCGTGCGGGTAGCGGTTGGCGAAAGTTTCGGGACGCAAGCCAACTTTGCCGAGGAGCTCGCGCGCCAGTGTGCGGGCGGCGGCGTCGGCCATGCCATGGACCTTGGGGCCGAAGGCGATCGATTCCTCGATGGTGAGGCGCGGGTTGAGCGAGGCGTAACTGTCCTGAAACACCATCTGCATGCCGCGGCGCAACTCGCGCAAGGACAGTGCGCGGCCGACCTGCAGGCCGTCATAGACGATATCGCCGGCGTCGCGCTTCATCAGATGCATCAGAAGCCGCGCGGTGGTCGACTTGCCGCAGCCGGATTCACCGACGATGCCGACCGTTTCGCCCTTGGCGATCGAGAAAGAAACATCATCGACCGCGCGCACCGTCTTGCGGGGGCTGAACAGATCGCCCCGCACCGGAAAGTGTTTGGTGAGGCCAACGACCTGCAGCAGCGGCTGCGCCGCGCCGCCAATGTCCTCGACCGGCTCCAGATGATCGACTGACGGGCTTGTCTCATTCATCACGTCAGTTCCTGATGTCCATGGCGCTGCGCATGCCGTCGCTCAAAAGATTGAAGCAGATCGACACCGCAAAGATCATGACGCCCGGCAGCGCCGCCACCCAGGGATTGACATAAATCGCGGTGCGCAGCGTGTTCAGCATCAAGCCCCATTCCGGCTCCGGCGGTTTTGTACCGAGGCCGAGGAATGACAGGCCGGCGGCGAGGATCATCGAGACCGAGATCAATCCAGTGGCGTAGACGAAGATCGGACCGAGCACATTGCCGAGCATATGCACGCGCATGATGGTGAAAGGTCCGGCGCCGGAGGCGCGCGCGGCTTCCACAAAATCCATGTTGCGCACGCCGGTGGTGACGCTTTCGGCGACGCGGGTGATCTGCGGCACGAACACGATGGTCAGCGAAACGATGGAGTTGACGATGCCCGCGCCCAGCGCGCCGGAGATCGCGATCGCCAAGAGCACCGAGGGGAAAGCGTAGAAGACGTCGATCGTACGCATGATCGCTGTATTGAGCCGGCCGCCGACATAGCCGGCGACGAGGCCGAGCGAGGTGCCGATCACAAAGGCGAAGATCACGGGCAGAATGCCGATGATCAGCGACAGCCGGCCGCCATAGATCAGTCGCGCCAGCATGTCGCGGCCGAGTTCATCAGTGCCGAGCGGATAGTTCGGCGTGCCGATGTGGCGAAGCCTGCGGATCATCGAGCCCTGATAGGGGTCGGCCAGCCCGAGCCATGGCGCCAGCAGCGCCGAGGCGAAGATCAGCACCAGCACGAAGGCGCAGATCATGCTGACCTTGTCGCGCGCGATGCGGCGGCCAACGGTCGCCCAATAGCCGCGCGCCTTGGTGGCGGGCGCAGCTTGCAGGGCGGTATCCGACATCACGGTCATGATCAGCCCCGCTTGATGCGCGGATCGATCGCGGCCTGCGCGATATCGACCAGCAAATTGAGCGTCACGAAGAACAGCGCCAGCACCAAAATCGTGCCCTGCAGCAGCGGCAGGTCGCGCTGGAAGATCGCCGAATTCAGCAACAGGCCGGAGCCGGGCCAGGAGAACACAGTTTCGATCAGGATCGAGCCGCCGAGCATGTAACCCAATTGCAGGCCCATCACCGCAAGCGCGGTGGGCGCGGCGTTCTTGATGACGTGGCGGAACACGTCCCATTCGCGCAGGCCTTTTGCGCGCAGCGCTTCAACAAAGTCCTGCGAAAGGATGTCGCCGGTCAGCGCGCGCACGGTGCGGGTGATGATGCCCATCGGGATGACCGAGGTCGTGATTGCCGGCAGGATCAGATATTTCATGTGCTCCCAGTCCCAGCCCCACGAACCGGAGCCGCCGGGGCCGGCGCCGACGGCGGGCAGCCAGTTCAGCTGCACCGAGAAGATGATGACCATCACCATGCCGAGCCAGTAATGCGGCACGGAGACGCCGGCGATCGCGATGGAGGTCGCGACCTTGTCGATCCAGGTGTCGCGGAAATAGCCGGCGATCAGGCCGAACATCAGCCCGAGCGTGAAGCCGATCAGCGCGGCGGCAATCGCAAGCGTGACCGTGTTGCCGACCGCCCGCAACACCTCAGTCAGCACCGGGCGACCGGTCGCTATCGAACTGCCGAGATCGCCATGGATAGCGCGCCACAGCCAAAGGCCAAACTGGACCGGGAGCGGCCGGTCGAAGCCGTAAGCCGTTCGCATTTGCGCCGCAAGTTCCTGCGAGGCATCCGCCGGAAGCACGGCGACCAGGGGATCGCCGGGCGTGATGTGCACGAGCAGAAAGCACACCAGCGCGACGCTGATCACGATCGGAATGACGTAGACGATACGCCGGGCAATGTAAGAGAACACGAGCAACTCTCTTCTTCCCTTCTCCCCCTGTGGGAGAAGGTGGCGCGGACCTTGGTCCGCGCCGGATGAGGGGTTCTATCCGCGGATGCAGACGTTGCAAACGAGAGAGGTAGGTCCGCGGAGAGAACCCCTCACCCGTCTCGAATGCGCTTCGCTCATTCGATCCACCCTCTCCCACAAGGGGAGAGGGGCAGCAAACATCACGCTCTCCGCCCTTACGGCGCCATCGACACCGGCGAGAAGTCGACGAACCAGCTCTTCGGCTGCACGAAGCTTTTCACCTTCGGGCTCATGGCCCGGGGGGAGACGTCGTGGGCGACGTAGAGGAACGCCGCATCGTCCACCGAAGCCGCGTGCAGTTCGGCCAGTGCCGCGTCACGCGCGGCCGGATCGAAGGTCTGGCGCGCTTTCGTGACCAGCTCGTCGAACGTGGGGTTGTTGATGTAGCCCCAATTGTTCGAGACGGGAGGCGCCATCGACGACTGCAGGAAGCGCACCAGCGCGAAGAACGGATCCATCGCCGCGTAGGTCACGTTGGTGGCGTTGGCGCCGTTAGCGCTCGGGTCCTTGGCGCCGCGGCGCCAATTGGTGAACAGCGTGTTCCACTCGATGACGTCGAGCTGGACGTCGAAGTAGCATTCGGCCAATGCCTGCTGCAGATATTCGTTCATCGGCAGAGGCTGCATCTGGCCCGATCCCGACGCCGAAGTCTGCGTCTTCACCGTCAGCTTCTTGTTCGGGCCGTATCCGGCCTCCTGCATCAGCTTCTGAGCGGCCTTCAGGTCATATTTGATCTCGAAGGTCGGCTTTCCGCGCCAGGGGTGGCCGGGCTCGAACGTGCCGGTCGCCGGCACCATCAGGCCCGCGAGCAGCCCCTCTTTGAGCCCTTCGCGGTCGACGCAGAGATTGGCGGCCTTGCGGACCCGGATGTCGTTCCAGGGCGAGCCCTCGATACGCGAGAACTGCCACGGCCAGACGTGCGGCGATTCATTGGCCTGGAGCTGGAAGCCGCGCGCCTTGATCTCCTTGACCGCATCGGGCGCCGGCGCCTCGACCCAATCGACCTGGCCGGACAGCAATGCCGCGGTGCGGGCATTGGCTTCCGGCATCGGCAGCAGCACCATCCGGTCGATCTTGGGCACGCGGCCCTTGTCCCAATAGCCTTCGTTCTTGACGAGTTCGAGCCGCTCGCGCGGCGTGAACTTCGACATCTTCCAGGGGCCGGTGCCCGAGGCGTCCCTGGCGAACGCGGCCCAGGCGGCCTGCGATTTCGCCTTGGCGTCGGCGCCTTCAGCCTTGTCATAGAACGCCTGCCACTTGGCAGGGCTCGCCATGAACAGGTTGGTCAGGTTGATGGGCAGGAAGCTGTCCGGCTCCTTGGTGGTCAATTCCACCGTCATGTCGTCGATCTTGCGCGCGGATGCCAGCGTCGGCATGCGCGAGGCGGTGACGCCGACCTGACTGGCGTCGAACTGCGGCGCATCCTGCTTGAGCACCTTCTCGACGTTCCAGACCACGGCGTCGCCGTTGAATGGTGAGCCGTCATGGAATTTGACGCCCGGGCGCAGCTTGAAGGTCCACTTCTTCTTGTCGGCTTCATCGACCTTCCATTCGGTCGCAAGGCCTGGAATCATGACGCTTGCCTTATCCCGGGACGAGAGGTCCCACATCGTCAGGCCGTCATACATCGTTAACCCGGTAAATCGGTTGCCCTCAAAACCCTGATCGGGCTGGCCGAGCGTGCGCGGAATATCGGCAGCCGTCATGCCGATCCGCAGCACCGTTTCGGCGCTTGCGAGTTGCGGCAACCCGACCACCAGCGCCGTCGCCAGCAGCCACGCGGTGGCCGTCTTCTTCGATTTGTCGTTACGCATTTGCAGCAATCCCCTTCTCCACGCTTCGGTGACTAATTCTTATGCAGCCGTATGCAACGCCTGTGCCAAACGGCGCGCTTCCCTCCGGGCTATGCGTTTGACCGCACAACTCCTTGTGAAGCGCGCATGCAAGTCACGTCCGATGCCTAAGCTGGCACCAAGCTTGCATTTTTAGCTCCAAACCTCGCCGATGGAGCCTAATTCATGCGCACACGAAATTCGATGCTTCTTCCTGCCGCAACTCTAGCCGTAGGTTTGGCTCTTGGCATCTCCGTGATTTCGGCGCAGGCCGAGACCGTTGTGCGCTACGGCATTTCGATGGCGGACATCCCGCTGACCACAGGCCAGCCCGACCGCGGCGCCGGTGCCTATCAGTTTTCTGCCTATACGATCTACGATCCGCTGGTGGCCTGGGAGATGGATGTGGCCGACCGGCCGGGCAAGCTGGTGCCGGGGCTTGCGACCGAATGGAAGGTCGATGACAGCGACAAGAAGAAATGGCGCTTCACTCTGCGTAAGGGCGTCAAATTTCATGACGGCAGCGAGTTCAATGCCGACGCCGTGATCTGGAATCTGGATAAGGTGCTCAACGACAAGGCACCGCAGTTCGACAAGCGCCAGAGCGCGCAGGTCAAGACCCGCCTGCCCTCTGTCGCGAGCTACGCCAAGATCGACGATGCGACCATCGAGATCACGACCAAGGCCGTCGATTCCTTCTTTCCGTACCAGATGCTGTGGTTTCTGGTCTCCAGCCCGGCGCAGTATGAAAAGCTCGGCAAGGACTGGGACAAGTTCGCCAGCCAGCCCTCTGGCACGGGACCGTTCAAACTCACAAAACTGGTGCCGCGCGAGCTCGCTGAACTGACGAAGAATGCTGACTACTGGGACAAGAAGCGGCTTCCGAAGGCCGACAAGATCGTACTGATCCCGATGCCGGAAGCGCTGACGCGCACCAATGCGCTGTTGGCCGGACAGGTCGACCTGATCGAAACGCCGGCGCCGGACGCAGTGCCGCAGCTCAAATCCGCCGGCATGAAGATCGTCGACAACGTCACGCCGCATGTCTGGAATTATCATTTGAGCGTGTTGCCCGGTTCGCCCTGGACCGACATCCGCCTGCGCAAGGCGCTCAACCTCGCGATCGATCGCGAGGCCGTGGTGGGGCTGATGAACGGCCTGGCAAAACCCGCCAAAGGCCAGGTTGACCCGTCGAGCCCGTGGTTCGGCAAGCCCTCCTTCGAACTCAAATATGATGTCGCGGCGGCGAAGAAGCTGGTGCAGGAGGCCGGCTATTCGAAAGAAAAGCCGCTGAAGACGACCTTCATCATCGCGCAAGGCGGAACCGGACAGATGCTGTCGCTGCCGATGAACGAATTCCTGCAGCAGAGCTTTAAGGAAATCGGCATCGAGATCGATTTCAAGGTGGTCGAGCTCGAGACGCTATACACGGCCTGGCGCAAGGGCGCGGCCGACGAGATGAACGCCGGCATCACATCGAACAACATCGCCTATGTCACCTCGGACCCGCTTTACGCGATCGTGCGCTTCTTCCACTCCGGCCAGATCGCGCCGGTCGGCGTCAACTGGGGCGGCTACAAGAATCCGAAGGTCGACGCGCTGATCGACGAGGCCAAGCAGACGTTCGACGTCGCCAAGCAGGACGAGCTGCTGGCACAGGCACACGCGCAAATTGTCGATGACGCCACGCTGGTCTGGGTCGTGCACGACACCAACCCGCACGCGCTGTCGCCGAAGGTGAAGAAGTTCGTGCAGGCGCAGCACTGGTTTCAGGACCTGACGCAGATCGGGCTGGAGTGAGGGCCCACTGTCATTGCCGGGCTTGACCCGGCAATCCATCTCGTTCGCAAGATTCTTCTGAAGAGTGATGGATGCGCGGGTCAAGCCCGCGCATGACGAGTCGGTAGGATGGGTAGAGCGCAGCGAAACCCATCATGCTTACGCCGAGGGATTGATGGGTATCGCTTCGCTCCACCCATCCTACTCGCTGCGGCGTTATTTCGTCAGCAGCGCGAAGGCGCCGTTCCAATCTTCCGGCGGCGGGTTTTCGAGATAGCCGCGGATCCGGGCTTCGTAGAGATCATAGAGCCGCTCCAGGACGTTTGCCTCGTCGGTCTTGCGGCCGCGCTCGATGGCCGCGAGCGCGCCATCCCAGTCGCGGTTGCGGTAGCAGGCGAGCATCTCGATGGTGAGATTGCGGAGGCGCTGGAAGCGGCCGGACTGCGCGACGTCCTCGCGGCCGGCGATGGCATAGATCACCTCGGGCTCCGTCTTTCCCTTCACCATGATGAAGTCGAGCTCGAGGATCGCGAACTTCTCCTTCGCGGCCATCGCGGTCTTCGATCCGACGATGATCGGAAAACCGTACTCCTTGGACTGGCCTTCCAGGCGTGAAGCGAGATTGACACTGTCGCCGAGCACCGAATAGTTGAACTTGAGATCGGACCCCATGTTGCCGACCACGCCGATGCCTGTATTGATGCCGATGCCGACGTTGAGCGGGATGTAGACGTGGCCGCCATCGGCGGCTTCCTGCTCGCGCTGCTTGTTGACCTCATCAATCTTCCCCAGCATATCGATCGCAGCCTCGCACGCGTTGATCTCATGCTGCTTGTCGTCGAGCGGCGCGTTCCAGAACGCCATGATGGCGTCGCCCATATACTTGTCGATATAGCCCTTGCGCGCGAGGATCGCGTTGGTCAGCGGCGTCAGGAAGCGATTCATCAGTGCTGTCAGGCCCTGCGGATCGTTCTTGTAAGTCTCCGAGATTGTGGTGAAGCCGCGAACATCCGAGAACATGATGGTCATCTCGCGCTCCTCGCCGCCGAGCACGAGCTTTTCCGGCGATTGGGCCAGCTGCTCGACCAGCACGGGCGACATATACTGCGCAAACGCGCCGCGAATCTGCTTACGCTGCTGCTGTTCCCGAACAAAACTCGAAAAGATCAGCGTGAGATAGATCGCCGTGGTCGACATCAGGGGATAGGTGAAATCGATCAGCAGCCGGTGCTGCGTGTAGAAATACACCGACGTTCCGAGCAACGCGGCCGCAAACGCCGCTCCCAGCGCGACCAGCGTGACCGGCCCGAACAGCGGCGCGAACGCAATAACCAGAAGCCCGAACAGCAGCGCGGTCGCGAATTCAACGGCGATGCCATAGTTCGGCTGCGAGATCACCGCGCCGGTCAGCGCGCTTTCGAGCACCTGGGCGTGGATCTCGACGCCCGGCATGGCGCGGGACACCGGCGTGGTCTTGATGTCGTTGAGGCCGACCGCCGAGGTGCCGATCAGCACCAGCTTGCCCGCGATCATGTCGGGCGCGACGTTTTTCTCCAGCACGTTAACCGCCGGAACATAGATCGAGGCATCGTTGCGGGCGTAGTGGACCCAGAGCTGGCCATTATGGTCGGTCGGGATCTGGACGCCCTTGATGCCAAGGCTCTTGATGCCGGCCTTTTCGGCCTTGATCAGGATGGTGCCGGACCCGCTGGCCACCCGAAGCATCTCGAAGGTCAGCGACGGCATGGTCTGGCCCTGCGCCAGCATGATCATCGGCACCCGCCGCACGATGCCGTCGCGTTCGGGCCTGATGGTGAACAGGCCGCGCCCGGCGGCAGCATGCTCCAGCACCGGAACGTTGCGCAGAAGGCCGGGAAAATCGAACATGAAGCGCTGCGGCTCCTCGCCCAGCATCGCGAGCCCGGTGACCGGCAGCGTCTTGTCCAGCGTTGCGATTTCCTCCGGCAGGCCGGATTCGCCGAGCACGACGCGCGATTTCCGGATGGCGTCGGCGAAGATCTGGTCGTTGCTCGGCAGGGCTCGCAGCTTGGCGCGGGTTTCCTCGTCGAGATTGCGGAAGGTGTCCGCCGCCAAGGCAGGGTTGAGCCGGTCGGGCTCCGGAAACACCGCGTCGAACGCGATCACGACCGCGCCGAGCTGGGTCAGTTCGGTGATGAGGTCAGCAAGCCGGGTGCGCGGCCACGGCCACTGCCCAAGCTTTTCGAGGCTCCTGTCGTCGATATCGACGATGGTGACCGGCCGTGCCGTCTTCTTGCGCGGGTCGATGCGCTGGAAGGCATCAAAGGTTCTGACGCGGATTTCCTCAACGGGGGCAGGATCGGCGGCGCGAAGCGCGGCGAACCCGATCAGCAGCACAAGGCACAGCAGCCGGGCGTAGCCGATGCGCCGCGCAAACCATCGCCGTAGTACCCGCAGTTGTTTCATACTGTCTGGATATCACGCATCGGAACGTCAGGCATGCCTGCTCTCGCGGGGGCATACCGGACCTACGAGCAGGATCAGATATATCCGCCGGGGTGAAGGATGAAGTCGCTCATCTGCAGGTTCGCCTTGGCAACGCTCGACAGCCGAATGCTGTTGCCTGCATCAAACTGAATGAGGGTGTCGGAGCCCACCTGCTCGACGGCGCTGCTGTTGAGCCACACATCGAAGGAGCCGGAATCATCTGGCGTGAACGGGAGGTAGGCGAGGAGGTCGATTTTGTCCTGGCCCGGCTTGAAATCGGCGACCGTGTCCTTGCCCATCTCTTCCGCGAAGACGAACTGGTCGGCGCCGGCGCCGCCCACCAAAGTGTCGGCCTTCTCGGTCGAGAAGATCACGTCCTTGCCGGAGGTCGCCAGCGTCGAGGTGTCCAGACCGTCCGTTCCAGCCACATTGAAAATGAAGTTGACGGTATCGGTGGCGGAGCCATCCGAAACCGTAACCGTCACAATGTCGGTTTCTTGAGTTCCCTGGCCGTCATGATAGTTAACGACGCTCAGCGCATCGTTGACCTGCGCCAGCGTGCCGGAGACCTCCGACAGCTCGACACTACCGGCAACACTTGCGAGCACGACGCTGACCGACAATGTGTCTCCCGCGTCGGGATCGGCAACGTACAGGCCGAAAAGGGTGGTCGTTCCCTCGCGGTGGTCGGTGATGCTGAGCTGGTCGGTCTGGATGACCGGCGCGTTGTTGCTGGGCGGCGGTTCGGCGACCGTCAACTTGGTGGTGAAGAACGCGTTGTCGGTCGCGCCATTGGCGGTGCCGCCGCCATCCTTGAGTGTGAACGTTACGGTGCGCTCGCCGGCTACCGCGTCCGGCGTGGTGTTCGAGAACTCGATCGCCTGTGCGAGCGCCGCGACGGCCGCATCGTCGGCGTTGCCGTTCAGCGCCACCAGCAGGCTGCTGGTGTCATAGTCCGAGAGCGTTCCGACAACCTTGGCGCTGCCTGGGCCGGCGGCCCCGTCCGCGTCGTACAGGATGTCGGTGCCGCTGAGCGAGATGACGTCGCCATTGGCAATGGCAAGCGTATCACCCTGGCTTCCGCCAGCCGTCACTGTCGCGGTGAACGATCCGCCGGCGTAGCTGCTGCTATCGACGTCGCTGGCCGAGACACTGCCGGCCAGAGCGACCGCCGCGTCGCCCGCCTGATAGGTCGACGCGAGACTGGCGCCGGTGAACACCGGCGCATCGTTGGTGCCGGCGATCATGACGACGAAGGTCTGCTCGGCTACCCCGCCATCGCCATCGTCGATCGAAACCGTGTAGGTCAGCGTCAGTTGCTCGCCGGCCGCGAGATAATCGAAAGCAGACGATGCGGCCGAGAAGCTGAGATCGACCGAGCCGGACGATGAACCAGTGCCCTTGGTCACCGCGCCGGGCGCCACCAGCGCGATCAGCGCGGCCTCGTTGAGCGCGAGACCCATGGTGGTACCGGACGCCGCCGCGCCAGTGACGGCTGCGGTGTGGCCGACGTCGGACAGGTCGAGATCGTTGAACGTAACAGGGATCGTCGCCATCAGTGCCGCGGCATCGGTTCGCTCGGTGAGGCCCTGCTGCGCGATATCGGCGATTTCAGGCGCGTCGTTGCTGCCGTCGATGGTGACGACGACATCCTGCCAGGTGACGCCGCCATGATGGTCGTCGACCTCCACCGTGTAGGTCAGCGTGACCATCTCGCCATCGGAGAGGTAGTCGAAATAACTATCCGGCGCCGAGAACGACCAGCTCTTCGAGCCCTGCACGCCATCGGTGGAATCGGTCAGCGGCCCCAGCGACAGCCAGCTTAGCTGGACCGTTCCGTTGGCGAGGCCGGTCATCACGCCGGAGGCGCTGACGCCGGTGATCTTGACGTCGTGGGTGTCGATCAGATCGGCATCGGTGAACGTGATCGCGCCGCTGGCAGTATCCGGCGTCGCTGAATCGTGGGCGTCGGCACGTTCGGCAATGGTCGCGGTCTGCGGGTCGCTGGTGATATCAGCCGTATCGTTGCTGCCGGTGACGGTGACGGTAAACGGCTTGGTCACTACACCGCCATGGCCATCATCGACCGTGGCCGTATAGGTCAGCGTCAGGATTTCGCCGTCGGCGAGGAAATCGAACGCCCCGTCGGCTGCGCTGTAACTCCAGCTTGCCGAACCGTTGTTGGTATTGCCGTTCGCCTGCACCACCGTCAGCGGCACGTCGACAGCCGCGATCGCGGCGAGCTGGGCTGCGGTGACCGATGAGGTGATGTCGGTGAGGGCGGCGTTCTTGTAGGTGAAAGACGTGAAGGCCGCGCTCGCCACCGGGCGATCGGTGAGGTCGACGTCGGTGAAGCTGATCGTGCCCGACACCGTATGGATCGCCGAGGATCCGGTCGGATTCGGCTGGCTGGGGTTCACCAGCTCGGGGAACGCAGCGTTCGTCACCTCGACGGTCGGAACGTCGTTGGTGCCGATGACGACGACGTCGGCGCCCTGGATCGAAACCGTGATCGGCGTGGAGATGACGCCGCCGTGGCCGTCATCGACTTGCGCGACATAGTTGAGAGTCAACGTCTCGCCCTTGGCGATAAAGTCGAACTTGCTGTCCTCGATGCTGTAGGTCCAGGTCGCCGTGCCGTTGTTGGTGTTTCCGGCTCCCTGCACCACGCTGAGCGGCACCTCGACGGCCAGGATCGCCGCCAACTGTTCCGGCGTCAGTGTCGCGGTGATGTCGTTGCCCTGCGCATCGTAATAGCGGAACGGATCGGTCGTGGAGATTGCCGCGCTGACGATGGGACGGTCGGTCAGGTCGACATCGCCGAAGGTAACGGTACCGGACACGGTATTGATCACCGTATTGCCGGTGCCGATCCGCTCCGTGATCTCGCCCCCGGTCGCGGAGATCGTCGGCTTGTCGTTGGTGCCGGTGACGACGATCGTAAACGGCACAAACGTCGTCTCGTTGCTCGGCGCATAATTGTTGTCGACCCGCGCCATGTAGGTCAGCTTCAGCGTCTCGCCGGCGGCGAGGAAGTCGAACGCGCCGTCGGCGATGTTGTAGGTCCAGGTCGCCGTACCGATGTTCTTGCCGTTGGGATCCTGCACTACGGACAGCGGCACTTCGACCGCTTTGATCGCAGCCAGTTGCTGCGCCGTCAGCGTGGCAGTGACGTCGGCGCCCTGCGCGTTCTGATAGACAAAGGAAGAAAACTGCGTACTGACGCTCGGAGTGTCGCCGGGGTTGATGTCGATATAGTTGACGACACCGGAGATGCTGTCGAGCGCGGAGCTCGCGGTCACATCGATTCGTTCGGTAATCGCGCCGCCGTGCGCCGCGGCCTGCGGCGGCCCGGGAATATGCACGAGCCTGGGGGGCGGCCCCGGATCCGCGGAGGGAGTAGCCCCACTCGGGATGTTGAGCAACTGAAGCGTCACGGGAATGAACTCCCCGCCGGCCAGCTTCACGAAAAACGTTTCCGGAACGATCGTGTCGGTAAAATTGGTGGTGAGCTTGGTGTTCGGGTTGTTCAAGTCGGTGAACTTCAGCGAGAACACGTCGCTGATGATCTTCTGCGCGTCGGGCGATAGCTGCACCGACGATTGGAAGCTGACCGTGCCCTGGCCATTGATGATCGTCTGCGTACCGGCCCGGTTGACGGTCGCGATCGGCGTCAGCGTGGTCTTGTCGAACAGGATGTAGGAGCCGGTGGTGCCGTCGGGCTCGACCAGCACCTGGAATTTCGCCGGCGGCGCGATACCCGAGCCGGGCACCTCGAAGTCGATCTCGACCAGCACCGCGGTGCCGCGGATGCCCATGGTCGCGACCGGGGTGTCGACCTTCATGTCGCCTTTCTTGGCGGTGGCGCCGGCGACGAACGAGATCGTGCCCTGCACCAGGCTCAGCAGCGACTTGTTGTCCGACCCGTTGGGGTCGTAGACCATTTCGTTCAGCACCATCCTGGCGTTCGATGCGAGGCCGAACACGGTGCCATCGATGAAGGTGATGCCGAGCGTCGAATCGGAGCCGGACTGGACGACGTCGCCTTTATGGACGGTTTCGCCCTGGTTCAGGATAATCGAGACGCCGTTGCGGATCGCGGTCGCATTCCCAGTCAGCTTAGTGACATGTCCGATGATGGCCGGCGCGACGCTGGCGCTGCCGTCGGCTTGCGCGAACTGGGTATGGCCGCTCAGCGCGTTGACGATGTCGCCGGTGAGATGGGCGCCATCGGGCGAGGCCAGCGCGGCGCGCTTCTCGCCCTTGAAGTAATCGCGCAGCACGACCTCGCGGTCGCTGCTGCTGAGGATCAGGTCGACGCCCGATCGCTTGAAGTCGCCGCTGAAGAGCAGGTGAGCATCAGAAACAATTATGGCGTCGGATGGCGCATGTGTCGAAACCTTGTCGACGTGGAACTTGCCGGGAGACGAAAGATGGCCGTGCGGTGACAGCAGAGGCCCAAGGCCGATATCCGCGCCGGAAAAAGGGTCGAGGTCCCCCGATCCGAATTTGCCGGCATAGTTCAATGGAACACCAATCTAAATGGTTAAGAAGTATGAAATTTCCTGCGGGGTTTTCATACCACGCAGGTAGGGAACACAAAAGCTCGCACGCCGCGAATACCCTCAACATGGGTAAGTCTGCAACAGGACCGAAAAGGTCCGGAAAAACTGTCGGGCGAAACTGTGGCGAGGAAAAGGCCGGGAACCTACTCGAACTGATCGAAAAATGGGCACCGGCTTCTCAAGGCATAAGATAAGCAGTCACAATACTTTATCTCTGTCGCAGCGCAGCGAATGCCGCTTCCTGCGGGAAGGCGACAGTGGCCGGAGACTGATCAACTCGCGAATCCATTCGAAGCCGTCATCCCCTCCAAGGCGTCCGGGACAGGTTGCAGTCGCGCACCGAGCGATCCCGTGGGTAGGGTTAATTCGATGATCTGTGACCCTTTCGCAACCGTGAACTTTTGCGCCATGTCCCGCGTCCTGTCCCGGATAACCGAGCGGCCGTGATGAGCGCCGATCTGAGTGATCGATAAAATCCTCTGCAAACCGGCAAGGCTGCGTTCACGCTGCTTCGCAAACTTCCGATAGGTCTCCCCCTCGTTTTAAACGGATCAAAAGCGCCGTTGCCCATCCTGCCCATTCTGAAATGATCCGGGCACGAGCAGGCAGAGCAAGCCCGCCGATGCCCGGACAAGGGGTGTCAGATGGGGTTGTCAGTCTACGCGCGCGCATGGCGTGCGGGCATAGTTGCGTGCGGCTTGGCCTGGTTCGGGCCTGCCGAGTTGCGCGCGGAGACGCCGGAGCCATCCGCGCCGGTCGAGCTGATCCAGCGGTTAGCCGAGCCATTCGGGCTTGTCGCATCTTCCCTTGCCAGCGGTGGACTGCACGATAAATGGCTTGGCGTGCAACGCCGGCTCGACGACGAAATGGTGCAGCTTGCGCTCTGCGAAGGCGACCGTGACGGCTGCGCGTCTCCGGCCGCGCTGAAATTCCTCGACATTATCGACGCCGCGCGCTTGCGCGAAGGCCGTGCACGGCTCGGCGAAATCAACCGCGCCGTCAATCTTTCCATCAGGGCGGCGAGCGACCTCGCCCAGCACGGCCAGATCGACGTCTGGAGTTCCCCGCTCGCCACGCTCGAACGGGGCGGCGGCGATTGCGAAGACTACGCGATTGCGAAGTTCGTTGCCTTGCGCCGCGCCGGTCTTGCGCCCGACGACCTCAGGATCGTAGTCATGCACGATACCATGCAGGGCGAAGCTCACGCCGTCGCTGCCGCGCGGCTGGATGGGCGTTGGTTGATGCTCGACAATCGCCGCATGGCCATGGTCAGCGATTCCGACGTCAGAAACTACCAGCCGACATTCGCAATCGGTGAGCACGGCGTGATGCGATACGCTGATTCTCCCGTACTCGCCGAAGCGGTCAACAACCCTGTGGCTCCGCTCGTCGTAAGCTATCTGGCTGCCTTCGCGGACTGACTGCTCGAGCTTGCCGACTGACGGCGCGCAAATGTTGCGCGGAGACAGTCGACAACAATCTGCTTTCCTTGCCTGATCTTCCTTCTCTCATGAAATGGTGCGGTGCAGCCGTGATGCCCGGCGCATCCGAAAGCACGACGAGCAAGCTCCTTGCTCTCTTCGAGGAGAGCTCGCGCGTCATCTTCGACTTTCGTGTTGACGCTTTTTCCCGTTTCAGGGATGGTTGGTCCACAGTGCCAGCAAATAGGCGCGCAGGAAGTTCATTGGGAGGGACCGCATGAAGAGCATTGCGTTAGCCGCAAGCCTTGTCGTTCTTGCGCCGGTCGGTGCAAGTGCTCAGACGACCGAACAGTTGGTCAAGGGAGCGACCGATACTGCCAACGTTCTCAATTATGGTATGGGCTATCATCTGCAGCGGTTCAGTCCGCTTACGCAGATCAACAAGGATAACGTAAAGAACCTGGTGCCGGTGTGGAACTACAGCTTCGCAGATGATCGAAGCGCGCAGTCGCAGCCGCTGGTATACCAAGGCGTCATCTACGTCACCAGTCACAACGCCACGATGGCGGTTGACGCAAAGACCGGCAAGCAGATCTGGAAGACCAAGGTCGAATACCCGGCAGAGACGCCGCGCATCGTGTGTTGCGGCATCATCAACCGTGGCGGTGCGATTTATAACGGCAAGCTTTTCCGCACCACGCTCGACGCCCACGTCATTGCGCTCGACATGAAGACAGGCAAGGAGCTGTGGCGTCAGAAAGCGGCCGACTTCAAGGAAGGCTACTCGATGACCGTGGCGCCGCTCGTCGCCGACGGCGTTGTCATCACCGGCATTTCCGGTGCGGAGTTCGGGACGCGCGGGTTCATCGATGGTTATGATCCAGAGACGGGCAAGCGCCTGTGGCGAACCCACACGATACCCAGCCCCGAGGAGCCCGGCGGCGACACCTGGAAAGGCGACACCTGGAAGCTCGGTGGCGGATCGACCTGGATCACCGGCTCCTACGATCCTGAACTGAACACGGTGTATTGGGGCGTCGGCAACCCGGGCCCGTTCAATGCGGCGGTGCGTCCCGGCGACAATCTCTACACCTGCGCGGTCCTCGCGCTCGAGCCGAAGACAGGCAAGATCAAATGGCACTATCAGTTCTCGCCGAACAATCCGTTTGATTATGACGCGGTCGCCGAGATGGTGCTTGCCGACATGACAATCGAAGGCAAGCCCACCAAGGCTCTGATGAATGCCAACCGCAACGGTTTCTTCTACGTCCTTGATCGGACGAACGGGAAACTGCTCGCGGCCAATCCGTATGTGAAGGTGAACTGGGCCTCAGGCATCGACATGAAGACTGGCCGTCCGATTGAGACCGACGTCTCCAAGGATGCCCGCGAAGGCAAGAAGGTTACGGTTCACCCGTCGATTCTCGGCGGCAAGAACTGGGAGCCGATGTCGTACAATCCGCAGACCGGCCTTGCCTACGCCAATACGCTCAACTTCGGCGGCAACTACAAGGCCGAGCCAGCCGTCTACAAACAAGGCGAATGGTATCTCGGCATGGACCTGACCGATATCTGGGCGTGGCCTGACGGACCGCGCGGCCATCTCAAGGCCATCGATCCCATGACCGGAAAGGCAAAGTGGGAAGTGCCGAGCGATATACCGCGCTTCTCTGGCGTGCTGTCGACGGCCGGCGGGATTGTGTTCTCCGGCCAGTTGACCGGCGAGTTTGACGCCTTTGACGCCAACGACGGCAAGAAGCTGTGGAGCTTCCAGACCGGCTCGGGCATCGAGGGACAACCGGTGACCTGGCAACAGGACGGTGTCCAGTATATCGCCGTCACCAGCGGCTATGGCGGCGTCTACTCGATCTTCTCCGGCGATGAGCGGCTTGCCAAAGTGCCTACAGGCGGCTCCCTGTGGTTATTCGCGATAAAGAACTGATCGCGGAACACGAATGACGAATACGATACGGAAGTGGACGGCGGCGTCTCTTGCCGCCGTCGCGGTGGCAGCTATCGCGTGGATGACGATGCCGGCCACCGCACAGCAACAAGCCGCCATCGATCAGGCGCTGATCGGTCCCGGCAGGACCGCTTATGCGCAGAAATGCGGGCACTGCCATGGTCCCAACATGGTCACTGCCGGTACGGTCGCACCCGACTTGCGCGCATTCCCGGACGACAACGAGCGTTTCACCACGACGGTGAAGCAGGGCAAGAACAACATGCCGCCCTGGAAGGACATTCTGAGCGATCAGGAGATTACGGAGATCTGGGCCTTTGTATCGAGCCGGAGGAATCGATGAAGCGCCGGCTCGTAGTCGCTGCCGTGCTCCTTGCGACGGCGACGACAGCGCGCGCGGCTGAAGATCCGCTGAAGGTCTGTCTCGATGAGAACCTGCCTCCACTCTCGATGCATCAGCGTGGAAAGCCCGACAGCGGGTTCGACGTCGCGCTAGCGCAGGCCGTTGCCGGCCGCCTCGGCCGACCGCTCAAGATCCAATGGTTCGAAAGCAAGCTCGACGAAAGCTCGAGCCCGGCGCTTGAAGCCAATGCCTTGCTCTCCGACGGCCGCTGCGCGCTGGTCGGCAGCTATGCCCTTACCAAGGACGCGCTTGCGGTACCCGGCGTCAAGACGGCGAAGCTGCCGGATTTCGAGGGCGCCACCCGCGACGACCGCCGCCGCCGGGCGCCGGTCGGCGTGCTTGCGCCGAGCCAGCCCTATGTTTACTCGCCGCTGACCGTTGTGCTCGGTGAGAAGGCGCGCGGTCGCAAGATCTCCGGCATCGGCGATCTCGCCGGGCTACGCATCGCGATTGAAAGCGGCACGTTGGCCGATGCTATCCTGATGACGTTTGAAAAAGGACGGCTGATCGACAACATTACGCATCTGGTTCCGGGACGAGACGACCTGCTGGGCGCACTCAATCGCGGTGACTTCGATGCGACATTGCTCGACCTGCGCCGTTTCGATGCCCACCGCGCCGCCCATCCGGACACCAAGCTCACAGCATCCGGATATTATTATCCCATCGGCGTTAACAGGGGCTATGTCGGCCTCGCCAGCGATCCGGCTCTCATCGTCGCCGTCAACAAGGCGCTCTCTGATCTGCAGGCGGCAGGAACCATAGCCGACCTCGCGAAGGCGGCTGGCCTCACCTATCTGCCGCCGGTAGAACCCGCCATACTCGGCGACCAGTTGCAGAAGGTACTTCAGCAATAGCGGCGAGCCGCGTGTCGCAGTCGAACGCCTGTTTTCCCTCTGCGACAAATGGATGTGAACTCCGCGCATTTGCTTCGATGTAACGACGTCATCCCGGGGCGCGCGCTAGCGCGAACCCGGGATCTCGAGATTCTCCGATGCGCGATTGCGCATCGTAGTTCGATGCTTCGCATCGCCCCGGAATGACAGCACAAAAAACTAAGGGCTGCGCGATCGTCTCGCGCAGCCCCTGGTCATTGCGCTTAGAGCGAAGCGCTCAGAACATCAGGCCTTCCTTGACCAGCACCCAGCGGCCGTTCTTGATCTGCTGGACCTGGGTGATGGTGTTGGCGAGATGGTCGGTCTTGGAAAACTTGGTCGGCGGCGAGTTGAAGATGTCGCGGAACTGCTCACCGGATTCCAGCGCATCCATCATCTTCTTGCCGGTCAGGTCCTTGCCAGCCTTCTCGGCATAGAACGCAAACGTCATCATGGCGTTGTAGCCGATGATCGCCTGGGTGTTGGCGTCGGTGCCGAACATCTTCTTGTAGTTGGTCAGCCAATCCTTGACCTTGCCCTTTGCCGTGTCCTCGTACGGGATTTCGAAGCCGGACGCGGCGTAGAGGCCTTCGACGGCGTCCTTGCCGAGCGCCGGGACTTCCAGCACGTTGGTCGGTGTGGCGCCGAGGAAGGTGACGTCCCATCCGAGCTTCTTGGCCTCGCCCATCGCGCCGATGGTTTCGCGAATAACCGTGCCGAGCACGACCATATCACAGCCGTCGGATTTCATCTTCGCGACCTGCGCGCTGAAGTCGGAAGCGCCGCGCTTGTAGCTCGTCACCGAAGCAGGCTGGAGCTTCATCGCGGTGACCTGCTGGTTGAAACCGTCAAGCACGTTCTTTCCGTACTCGTCGTCCTGATACATGATGCAGGGCTTCTTGAAGTTCTTCGTTTCGATCATGTATTTGACGGCGGCGCGCGTGCTTTCGACGTAGGGCAGCAGATTGTTGAACTTCAGCCTTTCCTGCGGCTTCGCCGGATCGAACTTGAAGGTGAATTCTGCCGCCGTCAGCGGGAATAGCTGCAGCACGCCTGCATCGAACAGGATATCCTGCGAGGCCAGCACCGTCGGCGAACCCATCGGACCAACCATGGCGAAAACCTTGTCGCGCTCGACCATCTTCTGCGACGCCAGCACGGCGCGCTTCGGATCGTAGCCGCTATCTTCGATGATCAGCTTGATCTTGCGGCCGTGGATGCCGCCGGCGGCATTGATCTCTTCCACCGCCATCTTCATGCCGTTGGAAACCGGCACGCCCCAGACCTTGATCGGACCGGACAGGTCCTGATGAGTGCCGACGACGATCTCGGTCGCCGAGATGCCTTGATCGGTAATCTTGGTCTGGGCTGCGGCCGGCAGTTGGGTCAGCGCAAGGGCGCTCACCGCAAGGCCCAGCGCCTTGAACGATTTCGACATTGCAGTCTCCTCTTCGTTTGGCCCGTGTTGAGCGAAGGGGTGGGGCCTTCTCAGTCCTTCGCCATTTTCAAATATTTTGGTTCCAAATATCGCCTATGCCACCGCCTTCTCGCGATACATCGCCTCGATCTCGGCCGCATAACGCTTGTTCACGAAGCTGCGCTTCAACTTCATGGTCGGCGTCAGTTCCTCGTCCTCGGGCGTGAGCTGACGCTCGATCAGGTAGAATTTCTTGATGGTTTCGACGCGCGCGAAGTTGGCGTTGACCGCCTCGATCTCACGCTGGATCAGGTCCTGGATTTCCTGCGCACGGCACAGGCTGGCATAATTGGTGAAGGGAATGTCGTGGTCCTGCGCGTATTTCTCGACATTCTCCTGGTCAATCATCACGAGGCAGGTCAGATACGGACGCTTGTCGCCGATCACCACGGCATCCGAAACGTAAGGCGAGAATTTTAGCTGGTTCTCGATCTCAGACGGCGTGATGTTCTTGCCGCCCGAGGTGATGATGATGTCCTTCATCCGGTCAGTAATCTTGACGAAGCCTTCATTGTCGATCGAGCCGACGTCGCCGGTGTGCAGCCATCCCTTGGCGTCGATGGTCTCGGCGGTTTTCTCCGGCTGGTTCAGATAGCCCATGAACAGAAAATCGCCGCGGATCAGGATCTCGCCCTGCGGCGAGATCGCTACCTCCCCCCACGGCGCGGCCTTGCCGACCGAGCCGAGCTTAATGCGGTCGGGCGGCATGATGGTCGCGACGCCGCAATTCTCGGTCTGGCCGTAGACTTCGCGCATGTCGAGGCCGAGCGCGAGATACCAGCGGATCAGATCCGGCGCGATCGGGGCCGCGCCGGTAAACGCCAGCCGACAGCGGTCGAGCCCGAGCATGCGGCGGATGTTGCGGAACACCAGCCAATAGGCGGCGCGGTTGGCGAGCCGCAAGGATAGTGGCGGCGTATCGCCCTGCAGCTTGTACTCGGTCATCCGATTGCCGATGGCGAGCGCGTTTCGATACATCCAGTTCTGGAACGTGGTCGCGTCCTTCAGCGCGATCGTGATTCCGGAATAGAACTTTTCCCAGATTCTCGGCACTGCGAGGAAGGCGGTCGGCTGCACCTCGCGCAGATTGTCCGGCACGGTTTCCGGGCTTTCGGCGAAATTCATCACCGATCCCAACGCCAGCGAGACGTAGTAGCCGCCGATTCGCTCGGCGACATGGCAGAGCGGCAGGAACACCAGCCGTTCCTCGGAATCGGTCGATGGAAACAGATCGTTGGCGTGGCGCATCTGATGCGTCACGCTGCGGTTGGAATGCATGGCCCCCTTGGGTGGGCCGGTAGTGCCTGAGGTGTAGACGAGGATGGCGAGATCGCCTGCGCTGCGGCTTCCGATCATCTCATCCCACAGCGCCTCGTTGCCCTGCGCATGGTTGCGGCCAAGCGCCATGAATTCAGCGAGCGACAGCACCATCGGGTCGCTGAAACCGTGGAGGCCTTCCATGTCGAACACGACGATCTTCTGCAGCGTCGGGCAACGCGTACGGCACGACAGGATCTTGTCGAGCTGCTCCTCGTCCTCGGCGAAGATTACTTTCGTCGAGGAATCATTGATCAAATATTCGACCTGCGACGAGGAGTCGGTCGGATAGATGCCGGATGAAACGCCGCCGGCGCAGAGAATGCCCATGTCGGCATAGACCCATTCCGGGACGGCGTTGGCGATGATCGAGGCGACGTCCCCGGGCCGGAACCCGCTGGCATGCAGACCATAGGCTACGTCCTTGGAGATCTGCAGCCACTCGCGCCAACTGGTCGGCTGCCAGATGCCGAACTTCTTTTCGCGGATCGCCGGCCGGTCGCCGCGTGTTTCCACGGACAACAAGAAGCTCTTCGCGATCGTATCGGCGACCGTCAGCACTGCCGGTCTGGCCATGCTCTTTCCTCCCTGTGTCGCCTGCTTCCGGTGCCGGCATTTGGACCGGTCTTGGTTTTCGAAGCAGGGCTCGAATTTAGCTCTAACTCGTTCTAAACGCCATGTTTTTGACTGCGACGGTTAACGCCAGGTCTTCTAACGCCAAGTCTTTTAAAACCAAGTCTTCTACCGCCAGGTCTTCTTCTTTTTCCAGCGCCGTTCGCCGCGGGCGCCCTCTTCCTTGGCGCCGAGATAGAATTCCTGGATGTCCTTTGAATTCATCAGGCGGTCGCAGGTGTCGTTCATCACGACCCGGCCGATTTCCAGTACGTAGCCATAATGCGCAGTCTCCAGCGCTACCTTGGCGTTCTGCTCGACCAGCAGGATCGACATGCCCTGCTCCTCGTTGACGCGCTTGATGATGGTGAAGATCTCCTTCACCAGGATCGGCGACAGGCCGAGCGAGGGCTCGTCTAGAAGTAGCAGGGTCGGCCGGTTCATCAGCGCGCGCCCGATCGCCAGCATCTGCTGCTCGCCGCCGGAGAGCTGCCCGGCCGGCTGGTTGATGCGCTCCTTCAGCCGCGGGAAGTAGCCGTAGACGCGATCGAGGTCCTCGGCGACACCGTCGCGATCCTTGCGCGGATAGGCGCCCATCATCAGATTTTCGCGCACCGAGAGGAACGGAAACACCTCGCGCCCCTCCGGCACGTGGCTTAAACCCAGCCGCACTATCTTGTCGGCCTCCATGCGCTGGATCGGTTTGCCCAAGAATTCGATTGTACCCTTTTGCGGATCGAGAATGCCGGAGATTGTCTTGAGCACCGTGGTCTTGCCGGCGCCGTTGGCGCCGAGCAGGGTGACGATGCGGCCGCGCGGCACCTCCAGGCTGATACCGCGGATAGCCATGATCGGCCCGTAATAGCTCTCGATATTGCTGAGCTTGAGGATGATGTCGGAAGCGCTCATGGCATCATCCTCATGCGCCGAGATAGGCGGCGACGACGTCGGGATGGCGCTGCACCTCGGACGGCGAGCCCATCGCGAGCACCCGGCCGTAGTTGAGCGCAATCACGCGGTCGGAGACGCGATTGACCAGCGTCATGTCGTGCTCGACCATCAAGACGGTGATGCCGAGCTCGGTCTTCATGTCGCGGATCCAGAACGACATGTCCTCGGTCTCCTCGACATTGAGCCCGGATGATGGCTCGTCCAGCAGGATCAGCTTCGGCTCGGTACACAGCGCGCGCGCCAGCTCGATCACCTTGCGGACGCCGTAAGGCAGCCCCGAGATCAGCTTGTCGCGGTAGGCTTCGAGATCGAGGAATTCGATCACCTGCTCGACGCGGCGGCGATGCATCTTTTCGCCGGCGCGCACGCTCGGCAGGAACAACAGCTCCTGCCAGAGCCGCGTGGTGGAGTGGCGGTGCCGGCCGACCAAGAGGTTGCTTAGCATGGTCGCATTCTCGAACAATTCGATGTTCTGGAAGGTGCGGGCGATGCCGAGCCCTGCAATCTCGTAGGCCGGCTGATTGGTAATGTCCTGGTCCTCGAAGAAGATCCTGCCTGAGGTCGGCGGGTAGATGCGCGAGATCAGGTTGAAGATCGAACTCTTGCCGGCGCCGTTCGGGCCGATGATCGAGAGGATCTCGCCCTTCTCCACGGCGAAGCTGACGGCATCGACCGCCTTCAGTCCGCCGAAGTGCAGGGACAGGTTTTCCGCACGGAAATAGCTCATCGGTTCCGCTCCGACTTCACGTAGATCTTCTGGCGTTTGAAGGTGGCGCGCTTGTAGAGCGGGAAGAGCTGGAAGAAGAGTTTTATCTTCAGCCAGCGGCCGTACAGACCGAGCGGCTCGAACAGCACGAACAGCACGATGATCACCCCGTAGATGGCGCCCTTCAGGCCGTTGGCGGACGCAATGGCGGCGACGTTGCCGTGAATTTTACCCGCCGTAAGGCTGTCAGCGCCGAAGGTTGCGGCGATGCCGGCGATGATGACGGGCAGGTCATCCTTCAGGTAAGTCAGGAACGGATCGATCATAACCAGGAAGATCGCGCCGAGCACCGCGCCGTGCAGGCTGAAGATGCCGCCGATCAGGATCACGATGATGAACTCGATCGAGAGCTGCAGCGTGAACATTTCCGGACTGATGAAGGACATTTTGTGCGCAAACAGTACGCCGGCGAATCCCGTGATCGCCGCGCTGATCGCAAACGACTTCACCTTGTAGAGCGAGACGTTGACGCCCATGCTGCGCGCCGCGGTTTCGCTGTCGCGGATTGCGACGAAGGCGCGGCCAGTCGGCGAACGCAGCAGGTTGAGCGTGCCGACGATGGTCAGGATCAACACGCCAAGGCAGAGAAAGTAGAATGTCGGGCCGTCGCGCGGCACCGCGGCGCCGAACAAGCTCAAAGTCTTGACTCGCATGCCCTCGTTGCCGTGGGTCACCGTCTCCCAGCGTGCCAGGATTTCCTCGACGATGAAGCCAAAGGAAATCGTCGCGATGACGAGGTAGATGCCCTGCAGCCGCAGCGCCGGGAAACCGACCAGCGCACCGACCACGCCGGTGATCAGGCCGGCGGCCAGGAAGTAGACCGGAAACGGGACGTTGTATTGCTGCAGATAACCCGCCGTGTAGGCACCGATCGCCAGAAATGCGGCATGCCCGAGCGAGGCCTGTCCGGTGAAGCCGGTGAGAATCATCAGCCCGACACCCACAGTGGCGTAGATGCAGACGAACACGAGCTGACTGACCAGGTAACTCGAAAGCACGAAAGGCGCGATCGCCAAGAACGCCAGCAGGATGCCATAGGAGACGATGTAGCCGCTGTGCGGAAACAGTTTGATGTCGTCTTCGTAGTCCGTCTTGAAGAGAAAACGCATTAGACCTTCTTCCGCATGTGAACACCGAACAGGCCTTCGGGCTTGAGCAGCAGCACCACCAGAAGGACGATGTAGGGCGCGACGTCTTTCCAGCCCTGCGGCAGGTAGAAGCCGGCCATGCTCTCGATCACGCCGATCAGCACGCCTCCGACCACGGCGCCGGGGATCGAGCCGAAACCGCCGAGCACGGCGGCGGGAAATGCCTTCAGGCCCAGCACCAGTCCGACATTGGAGTGAATGAAGGTGATCGGCGCCAGCAGCACGCCGGCGGCGGTCGCGACCGCCGCAGCGATCGCCCACACGATCGACACCACACGCTTGACCGGAATGCCCATGTAGTAGGCAGCGAGCATGTTCTCCGAACTGGCGCGCATCGCGGTGCCGAGCGTGGTGCGGTTGAAGAACAGGTACAACAGCGCGCAGAGGATGATGGTGGCGGCGATCACTGAGAGCTTGTCGTATGCCAGCACCAGTGAACCAATCCGCAGCACGCCGTCGCTGAACGGCGTCTCGATCTTGAAATCGTCGGTGCCCCAGATCATGCCGACCACGGAGCGCAGGAAGTATCCGAGCCCGATCGTTGCCATGATGATTGAAAACTGCGGATAGCCGAGGATCGGACGCACCACCACGCGTTCGGCCAGCATGCCGAACAGAGCCATGGCTGCTACCGCACCAGCGAATCCAAGCCAGTAATTAAGGCCGAGCATGCCGATGAATGTGAAGGCGAAGAATCCGCCCAGCATCATCAAATCGCCTTGGGCGAAGTTGACGACCTCGGTTGCCTTGTAAATGAGCACAAAGCCGAGTGCGATCAGGCCATAGACGCAGCCGAGCGCGATGCCACTCACCAGCTGCTGAACGAAGTCCAGCATCATTTCCCTCCCCGATGCCGGCGATTCTGTCGATCGCCTCTTTCGCATCTTGTGTCTACACGCTGCCGGGCATCGACGATCCCTGCAGCCGCATATGTCCCGTTGCATTGAGCCCAAAGCGCCGACCGCTGTCAACAAAGCGCTGCGAGCGGCGCCGTTAACAATTGCGGAGAAATGCCGCAGCCCGGGAAGTTGCGGGGTTCAGCGCGATTTGGTCCACCAGATTCACCGCGCCGAAAGTTCTTCGGTTCATGGTCCGCGACGAACAACTGGATCGTTCCGAAATCATGAAAGCGGATGTATCGGCGCTCGAGGTGCGAGGGTTAACGAAGCGTTTTGACCGCCCGGCGGTCGATGCGCTCGACCTCACCGTTCGCACCGGCGAGTTCTATGCCCTGCTCGGCCCCAACGGCGCCGGCAAGACCACGACCTTGCGCATGGTGGCCGGTCTGCTGCGGCCCGACGCCGGCGCTGTCTCGATACTGGGCATCGATGCGCTTGCCGATCCCGTCGCTGCCAAGCAGATCATGGCCTGGGTTTCCGACGAGCCCATGATCTACGACAAGCTGACGCCGCTGGAATATCTCGAATTCGTCGCCGGCCTCTGGGGCATCGCTTCAGCGGCTTCCGTAAATTCCGCTCACCAGCTCCTGGCGTCGCTCGGACTGGAGCCGCATCTGCACGAACGCTGCGAGGGATTTTCCAAGGGCATGCGGCAGAAGGTGGCGCTCGCCGGCGCACTGGTTCACGATCCCCGGCTGATCATCCTGGACGAGCCGCTGACCGGGCTCGACGCGCTGTCGGCGCGGCATGTCAAAGGATTGCTGCAGGAGCGCGTCCGCTCCGGCTGCACGGTGATCATGACGACGCACATTCTCGAAGTCGCCGAGCGGATGGCCGACCGGATCGGCGTCATCGCCGCCGGACGGCTGGTGGCCGAGGGTACGCTCGGCGAACTACGCCAGCAGAATGGCCGCGGCGACACCAGCCTCGAAGACATGTTCATCGCGCTCGTCGACGCCGACGCGGCCGCCGCATGAGCTCAGCCGCCGCGCTCACCTGGTTTGCCCGGCACGAAATCCGGCTGGCCTGGCGCGAATGGCTGGCGATGCTGACCGGCAGCCGCGGCAAGCGAAAGCGCGCGATCATCGCCCTGGTCGTGTTCGCCGCCTTCATGCACCTGCCGGCCTATGCGGTGATCGGCCGCTTTGCGGATTTGCAAGCCCCGCTCGGCAAGCAGGAATTGATCGTCATCACCGCGACTATCTTTCTCGCCTGGGCCTTGATGTTGTCGCAGGCGATCGAATCCGTGACGCGGGTGTTTTACGCTCGCGCCGATCTCGACCTCCTGATGTCGTCACCGGCGAACCTCGCCAACGTGTTCTCGGTGCGGATCGCGGCGATCGCGCTGTCCGTCATCGGAATGGCGCTGCTGCTGTCGACGCCCTTTGTCGACGTTCTCGTGATCGGCGGCGGCGCACGCTGGCTCTCGGCGTTCGGCGTCGTCGTCGCCATTGGCCTTTCGGCTGCAGCGGTAGCGATCGCGATCACCGTGCTGCTGTTCAGGCTGATCGGCCCGAGCTGCACCCGCCTCGTCGCACAGATCGTGGCCGCCGTCATCGGCGCCGGCTTCGTCATCGCGCTGCAGGTCGCGGCCATCCTTTCCTACGGCACGTTGTCTCGTTTTGCCGTGCTGACCTCCGATGCCGCTTCAGCCTATGCGCCTGATCTCGACAGTCCGCTGTGGTGGCCGGCGCGTGCGGCGATCGGCGACGGCATGGTGCTGTCATGGCTCCTGGCCGGCGGGCTCCTGCTGCTCGGCGCCGTGATGGCGGCCTTTTCGCCGCGATTTGCCGATACCGTCGTCCGTGTCGCCGCAACCACGCGCGCTGTCCGTTGCGGGCCGCGCGCGACGGCATTTCGCGGCGGCTCGCGGCAACGGGCGCTACGCACCAAGGAGTTCCTGCTGCTGCGGCGCGACCCGTGGCTGCTGTCGCAAACCCTGATGCAGCTGCTCTATCTGGTGCCGCCGGCCCTGATGCTGTGGCGAAGTTTTTCCGAAAGCTCTGACGCGATCGTGCTGATCACGCCCGTGATTGTAATGGCGGCGGGCCAGCTTGCCGGCGGCCTCGCATGGCTGACGATATCAGGAGAAGATGTCGCCGACCTGGTCGCAACCGCACCGCTGCCGCCCTCGCGCGTGATCCGCGCCAAGGTCGAGGTGGTGCTGATCTCTATCGGTGCCATCTTCACGCCGCTGATCGCAGCCCTTGCGTTTGCCTCCTTGACGCAGGCGATCGTCACTGCTCTCGGCGTCATTATCGCCACCGTCTCCGCCGCCGCGATCCAGCTCTGGTTTCGCGTGCAGGCCAAACGCAGCCAGTTCCGCCGCCGCCAGACTTCGTCGCGACTTGCGACCTTCGCCGAAGCCTTCTGCTCAATCGGCTGGGCCGCGACCACGGCGCTGGCAGTCACGATCCCGATCGCCGCCGTGATCAGCGGCGCGCTGACCGCCGGCATTCTGGCCGCGACGTGGAAGATCAGCCCGCGGCGGGGATGAGCGGCGCCAGTTATCACAGACAGATACCGGGGGAGGCTTGAATGTAAGGCGTTTTTACCTTACATATCCAGCGTAGAAGCTTGAGGTCTGCCATGAGCACACTCACGGTCACCGCGAAGGGTCAGGTTACACTGCGCAAGGATGTGCTTGAACATCTGGGCGTGCATCCTGGTGAGAAAATCACCGTGAACAAACTCCCCGATGGCAGGATAGAAGTGAGGGCCGCCCGGCCGACCGGCAAGATTTCCGATGTATTCGGCCTCCTGAAGAGAAAAGGTGGGCCATCGCTGACAATCGAGGAGATGAACAAGATCGCCGCGCGAGGGTGGGCCGGCAAACGATGAAGATCACCGCCGACACCAACGTCTTGGTTCGAGCCATCACTGAAGACCATGAATCGCAGAGCAAAGCAGCGCAATCGGCCTTGAAGCGAGCTGAACTGGTTGCGATTTCCGTCCCCGCACTTTGCGAGTTGGTTTGGGTTCTTTCACAGGGCTATAAAGTTGCATCAAAGGACATTGCGATTGCAATCCGGCACCTGATAAATGGCGAAAATGTCGAAGTGAACCGTCCGGCAGCAGAAGCCGGGCTGACGTTTCTGGACGCGGGCGGTGATTTCGCCGATGGCGTTATCGCCTACGAGGGAAGCTGGCTCGGCGCAGACACTTTCGTTTCCTTCGACAAGCGAGCTGTCAAGCTGATGGATGAACAAGGTCAGTCTGCGCGGCTACTGCCTTAGTGCGACATGCGGACGGCTACTGCTTCTCCAGCCCCGGCCGCTCGATGACGTCGCGCCAACGCGCGATCGCCTCTTCGATGAACGGGATCATCTCGGCCTTCAACACCATCGGGCGGGTGCCGACCTTTTCGAAATGCGTGCGCACGTGCTCCGACGAGAGCGCCGCGTGCCGGCTTCCGCCCGTTTGTCGACCACCGCCCGCCGCCGTGCAACGACGTGACGCTTTGCCATGGTGTTCCACCCCACGAAATTTTCGTCCTTCTTGGAGGACTTGTGCAGGGAAGATGACGGCTTTCGATGCAGCTTGCCATGCGGCAAAGTCGACTATCCGCGAACCAGCTCCATCACAGCCGCAGCAAAGGCTTCCGGCGCTTCCTGCGGCAGATTGTGCCCGACGCGCGGCACCACGCGATGAACGCGGCGGCCGGTGAATTTCGATGCGCTGGCAGCGCCGTCGCTCGCGGGCGCCACGCCATCGCCAGCGCCGTCCAGCGTGATTGACGACACGGTGACGGGAGGCAGTGCCGCCAGCCTGCGCTGGATGTCGGCATATTGCGGATCGCCTTCGGCCAGACCGAAGCGGTGGCGATAGCTGTGGATCACCACATCGACGTAATCGGGATTGTCGTGAGCGCTCGCAGTTCGCTCGAAGCAGGCATCGTCGAACGACCAGTTCGGCGACCATTGCGTCCACAATATTCGGGCGATCTCGCGCCGGTTGGCTGCAAGGCCGGCGCGGCCGCGCTCGAGCTGGAAGTAATACTGGTACCACAGCGCCACCTCGCGTTCGGGGCGCATTGGCACCATGGCGTTGGCAATATCCTGGATCAGATAGGAATTGACACAGACGAGCCCGAGGCAGCGCTCCGGCCATAGCGCCGCGCCGACGCAGGCCGCCCGTCCACCCCAGTCATAGCCGGCGAACACCGCGCGGCTTATGTCGAGCGCATCCATCAGCGCCATCATGTCGGCGCCGACCGCCGCCTGCTCGCCCGAGCGCGGCGTTGCGGTATCGCGAAACCGGGTCGGGCCATAGCCACGCAGATAGGGAACAATGACACGGCAGCCTTGCGCGGCCAATTGCGGCGCAACGTCGACATAGGAGTGAATGTCATAAGGGAAGCCATGCATGAGCATCACGGCGGGGCCATCTGCCGGGCCTGCCTCGTAATAGGCGATGCTGAGCGGGCCGGCATTGACCTGGCGCAACGGCTCCAACCGCTTCGATGATGGGGCAGGCGCAGCGGGGGCGTTTTCGGTCAAGACGAACTCCCAGGTTGGATTTCACCATATGACAGGGCCGCCTGCCGATGAAGTGATTGCAGCGCAGGGCTGAGCGTGAATGTCATCATGACGGCTGCAAAATTCGGCGATACAGTGTCGCCCACGGTCCTCACCGCTGACGGGTCATGCCATGTTGCGATCCCTTGCTGTCGCCCTCGCCTTCCTCGGTTCGCTGATCGTCCCAGCGGCCGCCCAGCAGCAGCCTTTACGCAGCGAGTGCCTCGCAATGGCGAACGCGCCGCCACGCGCCGTTCCGGTCAGCCTGCGCCGTACCGCCGCCAAGGTGGAAGAGGTCGCGATTACCTATGTCGGACATTCCACTTATTATATCGACACGCCGGGCGGCGTGCGGATCGGGACCGATTTCAACGGTGCCTACCGGACCGGACGACTTCCCGACGTCGTTACCATGAACCGTGCGCACTCGACCCACTACACCTTGTTTCCCGATCCAAAAATTACGCACGTCCTGCATGGCTGGGGCGAGAACGGACAGGCGGCGCATATCTCAACACGCGTCGGCGACGTTTATATTCGCAACGTCCCGACCGACATCCGCCGCTACTATGGCGAGGGCTCCAGCGGGGGGATGATCAAGGACGGCAACTCGATCTTCATCTTCGAAGTCGCCGGCCTCTGCATCGGCCATCTCGGACATCTGCATCACAAACTCGATGAAACGCATTTTGCGGCGATCGGCCGGCTCGACATCGTGATGGTGCCGATCGACGGCACCTATACGATGTCGCTCGACGGCGTCTCTGAGATCACCCGGCGGCTGCGTTCCTCCATCGTGCTGCCGATGCACCGTTTCGCCACACCACTCGACGAATTCATGCGCCTGATCGGGCAGCAATTCCAGATCGACCAGCGGACCGAGCGGACCCTGAAGATTTCACGGGATACGCTGCCGGGTACGCCGACGGTGATCATTCTGGAAGGGGTCTGACGCGGCGTAAATGTGCTTTCGGAACCGAAGCAAGGAGGAGAAGCTTGAGCGGACCGACGCAGCGGATCATCGAGAGCAACGGCATTCGCCTCAACATCGCCGAGCAGGGCGAGGGGCCGCCGGTCATCCTGTGCCACGGATTTCCGGAATCCTGGTATTCCTGGCGCCATCAACTCAGCGCGCTGGCCACAGCGGGCTTCCACGCGGTGGCGCCGGACATGCGCGGCTACGGCAAGAGCGACCGGCCGGAGGCAATCGATCAATACACGATATTCCATCTGATCGGCGACCTGATAGGGTTGCTCGATGCCCTCGAAGTGCCGACCGCCGTTGTCGTCGGCCACGACTGGGGCGCGCACATTGCCTGGCAAGCGGCGCGCCTGCGCCCCGACCGCTTCCGCGCCGTTGCAAGCCTCAGCGTACCGCTTCGGCCGCGCGGCCCGGCGCGGCCCACCAGCGTGATGCCGCAGACCGCGGACGCGCAGTTCTACCAACTTTATTTCCAGCAGCCCGGCGTGGCCGAGGCGGAGATGGAGCGGGATCCACGGGCTTGGGTGCTGAACTCTCTTTATGGCGCGTCGGGCGAAGGCGCCGCGGCATTTCGCGCGGCCGCAGCCCGCGGCGAAAAAACAGGAACCCCCGGCATGGTGCCGCGCAACGGCAGTTGGTTGCGCGAAGCTGCGCCCCCGCCGAAATTACCTGCATGGCTCAGCGACGCGGACGTTGATTTCTATGCCGATGAATTCAAACGGACTGGCTTCCGCGGTCCGCTCAACTATTACCGCAACATCGATCGCAATTGGGAACTCATGGCGGCGTTTGCAGGCGTCACGGTAAACGTCCCCGCGCTCTTTATCGCTGGCGACCACGACATGGTGATGGCTGCTCCCCCTGGCATGGACCACCATATCGCCAACCTCCGGCAAATCGTCACGACACTGCGTGACGTGCGAATTCTGCCCGGCTGCGGACACTGGACCCAGCAGGAGCGCCCAAGCGAGGTCAATGCCGCGATCATCGATTTCATACGCGGCCTGCCGGGCTGACAGTGTGGCCAACGGAAGGTCACGCCAACAATAAATCGAAGGGAGCGAAAATTCATGGCCGCCAGCACCGCACCCGCCTCTAGAAGCGGGCTCTACGTCGATCCGCGCGAAGACTGGCTGGCGCAGCACACCGAAGAGATCATAGATCCCGCCCGCCCGATCGTCGATCCGCATCACCATCTCTGGGACCGCGGCGGCCTGCGCTACATGATCGAGGAGATGGCTACAGACATCGCCTCCGGTCATAACATTATCGCCACTGTCTATGTCGATTGCCGATCGATGTACCGCGCGCACGGCCCCGAAGCGTTTCGCCCGGTCGGCGAGGTTGAGTTCGCCAATGGCGTTGCGGCGATGGCGGCGAGCGGCGGCTATGGCAAGGCTGCGATCTGCGCCGGCATCGTCAGCCACGTCAACCTGTTGCTCGGCGAAGGCGCGAAGGGCGTGCTGGAAGCGGAGATCGCTGCCGGCAACGGCCGCTTCCGCGGCATCCGTCATTCCTCAGCCTGGGATGCCGATCCCAAGGTCGCCGGCATGTATGCGACGCGGCCGCAGGGGCTGTTACTCGACGGCACGTTCCGCAGGGGCTTTGCCTGCCTCGCACCATTGGGCCTGAGCTTCGACGCTTGGCTGTTTCATCCGCAGATCGGCGAACTCACCGATCTCGCCCGCGCCTTTCCCGAGACCAAAATCGTGCTCGATCACTGCGGCGGCCCGGTCGGCATCGGCCGCTTTGCCGGCCGGCGCGAGGAAGTGTTCCCGGAATGGAAGGCTTCGATTCAGGAAATCGCGCGATGCGAAAATGTCGTCGTCAAGCTCGGCGGGCTCGCGATGTGCCTGCTCGGCTACGACTTTCACCTGCGCCCAAAGCCGCCGTCTTCGGAACAGGCCGCCACCGCGTGGCGGCCCTATATCGAAACCTGCATCGAGGCCTTTGGACCCGATCGATGCATGTTCGAAAGCAATTTTCCGCCTGATAAAGGTCAGTGCAGCTATCAGGTGATCTTCAACGCCTTCAAGCGGCTCGCCGCGCAGTACAGCGAAGCCGAGAAGACCGCGCTGTTTTCGAAGACGGCGACCAACTTCTACAAGCTCGAGCTGGGCTGATTACGCCCACTCGCCTTTGCGGAATACCGGCACGCGGCTTCCGTCGGCGTGAATGCCGTCGATGTCGGTTTCGGCCGATCCGATCATCCAGTCGATGTGAATGAGGCTCTTGTTGCCGCCCTGGGCCGCAATCTGCTCCGGCGTCAGCTTGTCGCCACCCACGAAGCACTTCGAGTAGCACTGGCCGAGTGCGATATGGGAAGCGGCGTTCTCGTCGAACAGCGTGTTGAAGAACAACAGGCCGCTTTTGGAGATCGGCGAGGAATGCGGCACCAGCGCCACTTCGCCGAGACGCGCCGCGCCCTCGTCGGTGTCGAGCACCTTCTTGAGCACCTCTTCGCCGCGCGAAGCCTTTGCCTCGACGATGCGGCCTTCCTCGAACCTGACCGCGATGTTGTCGATCAGCGTGCCCTGATAGGACAGCGGCTTGGAGGAGACGACATGGCCGCTGACGCGCCGGCAATGCGGCGTGGTGAAGACTTCCTCGGTCGGGATGTTGGCGTTGCAGGTGATGCCGTTCTTCGCGGTCGAGGCGCCGCCCTCCCATTCGTGGCCGTCGGCAAGACCGATCGTTAGATCGGTGCCCGGGCCGGAATACTTCAGCGCATGGAAGCGCTGGCCGTTCAGCCATTCGGTGCGCTCGCGCAGCACGGCGTTGTGTTTTTCCCAGGCGGCGACGGCGCCATCCTGATCGACGCGGGACGCCGCAAAAATCGCATCCGCCAGTTTTGCCACCGCGACGTCCTCGGGGACATCAGGGAAAACCTGTTTGGCCCAGGACGGACTCGGATAGGCGATGATGTTCCAGTTGGTATCGAAATTAACGATCTTCTCCAGCGCCGGCTGATAGGCGATCGAATTGGCCTTGCTCGCGCGCGCCACTTTCACCGGATCCTCGCCCGACAGCAGCATCGGATTGTCGCCGACGATGGCCAGGCGCGCAGTGTTGGCGCCGAACGCCTTCGCCATGCCCTCGTAGAGCCAGTTGGCGGCACGATCGAAACCGGCCTCGTGGCCGTAGCGATAGCGCGCCAGCGTGATCGCCTCGTCCGACAGTAATGGGGTCACCAGACCCGCGCCGGCCTTGTAGGCATGTACGGCAATCCGGCGCACCAGCGGCAGCGCGACCGAGGGCGCGGTCAGCAGCAGGTCCTGCCCCGGCTGCAGCCGCAAGCCGACCTTGACCGCCACTTCGGCGAGGCGATCAAGCTTTACGGGATCGATCGAGACGGAAGCGTTGCGCTCAAGTGCGGTCATGATTCTTTCGGCCAATGCTGAAGGATTAAGGCTTCGCAAGCTTCGGCATGATGACGCAATCATGTCCAAGCGAGCGAAGCGTCTGATACTAGCAATAGCACAAGAATGGTTCGGCGAAAGCCGGCCTCGTTGATGTTCCGGAATGCAATAATGCCTCGCCGGGAACCCCCGGCGCGGATCAAGTCAACGTGGCAAAGGCGGGTATCCTACAAACCCCTCACCGCCAGCACGATGGCATCGGCGCCGGCTTTGCGATCGACCGAGATCTCCTGATACTCCGGCGAATTCTGAAATTCCCTTGCCGAGGCGTCGTCAGGAAATTCCATGATCACGACCTTGTCGCGCGGCCATTCGCCTTCCAGCACGACCGGATGTGCGTCCGCCACCAGCAGCTTGCCCTTGAACTTCCTGAACACGCCCATGAAGCGCGATTGATAGCGGTCGTAGAGTTCGCGGCGGGTGAATTTCAGTTGCGCGATGATGTAGACGCTCATGACGGCACCTCATTTGCGGGCTCCGCGACGGGCCCGTTGAGGTCCCGGTCTTGCCGGTCAGCCGCGAAACTTCTTCTTTTTCTTCTTGCCGAATGCAGGCGCCGCGGGCGCCTCGCGCTCGTGCCTCGGTTTTCCGGCGTGAGCCGGTTTGTCCCGATGCGGCTTCTTCCTATCGTAACGCACTTCCTTGTCAAACCCCGCCCGGTCGGGGCTCTTTGCGGTTTTGCCGTGCGGCTTCGGTGTCCATTCCTGTGCGCGAACCTCCTCGCGCGGCGGGGCAATTGTCATCGCCTCGATGCGAATGCTGTCTTCCTTGTCGGGACGGCGAACCCTGGCGGCGAAGCGGTCGGCGACGCGCGCGGAAATCTCGAACTCGGTGACGGTATCGAGAATGCGGATAGTGCCGATATCTTCCTTCTTGATGCTGCCGCGGCGGCACAACATCGGCAGCAACCAGCGCGCTTCCGCGTTCTTCCGGCGTCCGATCGCGGCGCTGAACCACACGGTGTCCTCCGCCATGCGGTGGCGCGTCAAGGATTTCGTTGGCTTCACTGCCCTTCCGGCCTCGCGATCGGTCCGCTCGCGGGCGCGCTCGGCACGAGATTTGACGCGCTCCTCACCGGGATCGACGATGTCCTCGGGAGAGGGCAATCGCGCGCGATAGAGCCGTGCCAGCGCGGTGGCGATCTCTTGCGACGACCGTTCAGCAAGTAAGGTCTGCGCGAGTACCTCATCCTCTGCAGTTATTTCGCCTGCGAACACCTCATCGCGCAGCAGCCGCTCCTGATCGAGCTTGCGTATTTCATCCGGCTGCGGCGCCAAGCCCCAGGCCGCGTCGATGCCGGCGAGCTTAAGCAGCATATCCGCGCGACGCCGCCGCGCCGGCGGCACCAGCAATATACTGACGCCTTTGCGGCCGGCGCGCCCGGTGCGGCCGGAGCGATGCTGCATGACTTCCGGATCGTTCGGCAGATCGGCATGGATGACGAGGTCGAGGTTCGGCAAATCGATGCCGCGCGCGGCAACGTCGGTCGCAACGCAAACGCGGGCGCGGCCGTCGCGCAACGCCTGCAGCGCCAGCGTCCTCTCGTTCTGGGTCAACTCGCCCGACAGCGCCACCACCGAGAAGCCTCGCTCCAGCAGTATCGCCTGCAGATGCCGTACGGCCTCGCGCGTATTGCAGAACACCAGCGTGCCCGGCGATTCGAAGTAGCGCAGGATATTAACGACGGCGTGCTCGACATCGCCGGCGGCGATCCGGATCGCGCGATATTCGATGTCGGCATGGCCGCCCTCGTCGCCCGCGACTTCGACGCGAAAGGCGTCTTGCTGATATTCCTTCGCCAGCGCGATGATGCCGCGCGGAAGGGTGGCCGAGAACAACAGCGTGCGGCGGCTCTCCGGCGTGGCCTGCAGGATGAACTCCATGTCCTCGCGGAAACCGAGATCGAGCATCTCGTCAGCCTCGTCGAGCACGATGGCCTTCAGTTCCGAAACGTCGAGCCTGCCGCGACGCAGATGGTCGCAGAGCCGCCCCGGCGTGCCAACCACGATATGGGCGCCCGCGGCCAACTCGCGCTGCTCGCGGCGAGGGTCCATGCCGCCGACGCAGGAAACCACGCGCGCCTCCGCGTGCTGATAAAGCCAGCCGAGTTCGCGGTGGACCTGAAGCGCAAGCTCGCGCGTCGGCGCGACAATCAGCGCCAGGGGTGCGGCAGCCCGCTCGAATCGTTCGGCGCCATCCAGCAGGTTCGTTCCAATCGCCAGACCATAGGCGACGGTTTTGCCGGAGCCGGTTTGCGCAGAAACGAGCAGGTCACGGCCGTCAGCGTCGTCGGCCAACACCGCTGTCTGCACCGGCGTCAGCCGATCATAGTTGCGTTCCGCCAAAGCTCGGGCGAGCGGCGCATTTGCGGGCAGTAATGTCACGAGATGTCAGACCTTGGTTGGCGTTGTCGGCCGGGAATATGAAAGGGCGCCTCGAACCGAAATGACTCAAAAGCTGCGCATTGACGACGCGCAGCCGCACGGCCTGACGGATTTAAATGAGGTGGGGATGCTTTAGGCGAAATCCAGCCGGGACGCCATCCATTCTTTGCAGATCAGCCGATCACTTCTGCGACGGTTAACCTCCGAGGCTGCCGGCTGGGAATTCCGGGATGATCCGCTACACTACGGCTTTCCGGGTATTTCAGCCGTGGTTTCAACTTAGCCATGTGGGGCCATGCACCGTGACCGCATTCAAGACCATCCGCGCCCGCGCCGAGAAGCGCAAGGGCGGGCCGAAGGCACTCGCCAAGCTGCTGCCAGCCAAGCCGGACCCGAAGGCGCTCGCCAAGCTCGGCGACGACCGGATCTTATCGGAAATGACCAAGCGGGTGTTCTCGGCGGGCTTTGCCTGGAGCGTGATCGAGAACAAATGGCCTGGGTTCGAGAAGGCGTTTCTCGGCTTCAAGCCCGGGCCTCTGACGCTGCAGCCGGACGATTTCTGGGACGACCTGATGAAGGACACCCGCATCGTGCGCAACGGCGCCAAGATCATGTCGGTGCGGGCCAATGCCGGCTTCCTCCAGGATATCGCCAAGGAGCACGGTAGTTTCGGCAAGTTCCTTGCGAACTGGCCGTCGTCGGATCAAGCCGGATTGCTGGAATTGCTGGCCAAGCGCGGCAGCCGGCTCGGCGGCAATACCGGGCAGATGATGCTGCGCTTCCTCGGCTGGGACGGATTCGTCACCTCCCGAGACGTCGTGCTGTGCCTGCGCGATGCCGGGCTCGACATTGCCGAGACCGTCACCTCCAAGCGCGATCTCGCGAAGGTGCAGGCGCAGTTCAATGAATGGGCCGAGGAGACCGGTTTGGCCTACGTGCAACTCTCGCGGATATGCGCGCTGTCGATCGGCGAGAATTATTCGGCCGAGAAGTTGGCAAGTTTCGGCATGGATGAATGATGGGTATCGCTTGCGATCCACCCATCCTACGCGATCTCAAATGACGAAAAATCCATGCGTGCCGTCGCGGCGGAGTTGCTCGACGAGGCCGTATTCCCAGTCAAGATAAGCCTGCATCGCGCTTTCCTGCACATCGGTGCCCTCATAGGGACGGCGGTAGCGGTGTGACGGATCGGGCTTTGGGATGACCAGCGGCGGGCCGATCTCCAGCGAGCGATCATAGTCGCCTTCGAGAACATAGGTTTCCCAGCCCATCTGCGCCAGCCAGGACGCCGTCATGTCGGCGCGGACCCTTCGATCATCCGTCAGTACGATCCGCGCACCGCGCACCGGCGCTGCCATGTCGATCTCCTGCACCAACTGCCCACCGGCGTAATGGCGAAAGCCCGCGAGATGGCCGGCCGTATATTCCTCCTCCGAGCGGACGTCGAAGCAGTAGAGCGTACGGTTGGCCTGCTCCCTCAACGCCGCCATTTCCTCTGATCCGATATGCCGGACACCGGCGCGATAAGCAACGTCCCGCGCATTGGTTTCGCCGCCCTCGATGGCGCCGATCGCGCCGCGCCTGTCACTGCCATGTTCGAGACTTTGTTTGGCCAGGGTCCAGCCGATCGTTCCGTTGCGCAGCGCCCGCACCTTGTTCGCGACGCCGGCATTGATCAGCGACTGGGTGCCGATGATCGAGCGGGTGCGACCTGCGCAATTCACGATGATGGTGGTCTCGGGATCCGGCGCGGCGCGGCCCGCGCGCAGCACCAATTCCGCGCCGGGCACGCTGATGGAGCCGGGAATGTTCATGGTGGCGTATTCGTCGAAGCGACGGACGTCGAGGATTTGAATGTTGGCGCCGCTCGCAATCAGCGCGCCGACTTCCTCGGCGGCGAGCGAAGGCGTGTGGCGGCGCGACTCGACCAGTTCGCCAAACGCCTTGGCGTAGGAATTGACGTCCTGGAACAGCTCAAACCCCGCCAATTTCCAGCCTTGCAGCCCGCCATCGAGTTGGCGGACATTGGTGTAGCCGAGAGCCTTCAGGCAATCCGCAGCCTGCAGCACGAGGCCCTCGCCGGCGTCATAGAGCACGATCGGCACGTCCTTTCGCGGCAGCCGCGCATCCGCTTCGAGCCCGATCCGGTCGGCCGCCGTGTTGGCGGCAAACAGCGGATGGCCGGTGGCGAACACGGCCTCATGCCTGACATCGAGCAGCGCGATTTCCTCGCGCAGCAGCAGCGCGGTGCGGACTTGCGAGGGGGTAACTGAGGGGACGGTCATGGACGGAGATTCCGAAAACGGCATATGATCGTTTGCATAATGGGCACGCTGGGTACCCGATGGATCTCAAACAATTGCGGACGTTCCGGGCCGTAGCCGAACTCGGAAGCCTGAGCAAGGCCGCGGATCGGCTGCGTGCTGCGCAGCCGGCGCTGAGCCGGCACATCAAGCTGCTCGAGCACGAGCTTCGCGTCGAGCTGTTCGTCCGCAACGGGCGCGGCATGCTCCTGACCAGCGCCGGCCGGATGCTGCTCGACCGCACCACCGGCCTGATCCGCCAGATCGAGCAGGTCAGCGACGACCTCAAATCGGCGAACGGCAATCCGTCGGGCCGGGTCATCCTCGGGCTGGTGCCGACGGTCAGCGCCGTCCTGTCCGGACGGTTCGCCCGCCGCGTCCTCAACGAGTTTCCCGACGTCTCGCTGCGCATCGTGGAGAGCTATGGCGGGCATCTGGTCGAGTGGCTGCACCGCGGCGAGATGGACCTCGCGATCATCTATGGTCCGGCGGTCGATCTCCATCTTCAGGTGCAGTCGATCGGCCGCGAGGATATCGTCGCGGTCGGGCCGCCAGGATCCGGCTTGAACAAGCGTAAGCAGGTCGATCTGAAGTGGCTGGTGAAGCAGAAGCTGATCCTGCCGAGCATCTCTCATGGCTTGCGGGCACTCTTGGAGAAGGCGCTGGCGCGCGAAAAACTGAAGATAGAAGCCATGATCGAGGTCGATTCCTACCGCGCCCAGATCAGCCTGATGGAGGAAGGCCTCGGCTATACGCTGCTGCCGCCCTCGGCCATCCGCACCGAGGTGGCGGCGAAACGCCTGGAGATGGCTGCGGTCAGTCCCGCCGTGTCGCGCGAACTGATTCTGGCGTCACCGATCGCCCACCCGCCGTCGATCGCAACGACGACGATCGCGACGCTGATCGTGTCCGAGATTCAACAGCTCTCCCGGGAAGGCCTCTGGAAGATCAACATGACTGCGTAGCGATGGCTGCGCATTCCCTCTCCGTCATGGCCGCCTTCGTAAGCACTGTGCCTCAATTAAACAGCGCCTCGTCTCCCAGCACCGATTGCCGAAAGCGTGTCGTCAGGATCACGCCATCGGCTGGCGGCATTACGAACACCAGCGCCTCGGGATTGATCTTGATCTGCGCAAAGGCCGTTCCGCGGCCTTCATGAACGAGGTCGCGCAGTTCGGTCACCTCGGCCATCGTGCGTACGATGCGGGAGGTGCGGATGCCGCAAGCGGTCGCGATGGCGGCAAGGTCAACCCCGGAGGCGGTGGGCGTCTTCTGCATGCCGGTCTCGCCGAAGCGCTCGTTGTCGAGGACCGCGATCGTGAGATTCTTCGGCGCCTCCACCGCGATCGTGGCGAGCGAGCCGACATTCATCAGCATCTCGCCATCCCCGGTGACGACGAGCACCTTGCGCTTCGGCTGCGCCAAAGCAAGGCCAAGCCCGATCATCGAGGCACCGCCCATCGCGCCCCACAGCGGGAAATTGTTGGGATGGTCGCCGGCGGCCGAGACGTCCCAGTTCGGCGCGCCGAGCCCGGCGACGACGAGAAGATCGGCGCGGTCGCGCAACAATTCGTTGACGACATCGCGGCGATGCAGAAGCGCGTTCGGATTGCTCATTTGCGGGCAAGCTCCTTGAAATTCTTGGCGCCGAGCACACGCTGGCCGACCAGGACCGCTACTGGTTTCCAGGTATTGAAAGCGAGGTTCGCCGCACCCTGCACCGCGGAGGCAACGAGATGCGGCTCATCGACCTTGTTCACGATCACGCCCATGGCTTCGAGCGAGGGACGCGTGCCTTGCCCCATCGGGATCTGCCACGGATTGAACTCGCCCCAGTCGCCGCGCATGGTGACGATCATCAACAGCGGCATATGGCAGATGACCGGCAGCGACAGCATGTTGATGCAGTTGCCGACGCCGCTCGACTGCAACAGCAGCACACCGCGCTCGCCGCCGAGCCACGCACCCGCCAGCATCGCTACGCCCTCTTCTTCCGTCGTGAGTGTCACGACGCGGGTTTCGGGATCGGCCTCGAAGGAGCGGATCAGGCGGCTATGGCCAGCGTCCGGGACCATCGCAACCTGGCGAATGCCGGCGTCCTTGAGCACGCGGTAGATCTCATCCGGCCACGTCGGCAGCGCCGGTGTGGCCTCGGCGCGTGATTTTGCTGCTTCCGCCATCAGGCTCAATTTCCTCCGCGATTCCCGGGTTGATTGGCGTGCAGAATAGATCGCGGCGAGGGTTCGAGGAATTTGAATGTCGACATGGCTTCTATCGCAAAATTGAAAGGCTCGGCGGAGCCCTCCATGTGGTCAAAATATTTCGGGAACCTGCCGGCTCCTGCAGCATCCAATCCCGATACCCTGCTATTGGCGGACATCATGCGCCAAGCCCACATACCGAGCATCGCGCCTCTCGATAGCGGTGACGCCGAGTTGGTGCGCCGCGCTCTGGCCCGCGACGGGTCGACGACGCCATCGCGGCGGTTCTGCAGGAAAAGGCCAAGGCGGCCAGTGCAGCTGCGGAATGATTTGGATATTCGCAGGTTACGTCCATGGTGGTCATCAGTGCTGGCATCCTGATGTACCGCCGTAAAGGCGGCATAGAGGTTCTGCTCGTTCATCCCGGCGGACCGTTCTGGCGCACCCGCGATCGGGGAGCTTGGTCGCTCCCGAAGGGAGAATTAGATGGCGAAGAGGATCCGGAAGTAGCAGCGCGGCGCGAGTTCGCGGAAGAGCTCGGGATCGAAGCGCCCGGCTCCCTGCAGTCCTTAGGCCAGGTACGACAGCGCGCCGGCAAGATCGTCTGGGGCTATGCGCTTGAAGGCGATCTCGATGTCAGCTCCATCAGATGCAATGAGGTTGCGATGGAATGGCCTCCGCAAAGCGGTCGAATCATCAACTTTCCCGAGATTGATCGGGCAGCGTGGTTTAGCCTGCCCACCGCCAGGGAGAAGATCCTCGCAAGCCAGCAGCCGTTTCTCGATCGATTGGAACGGCTTTGCGGAAAAGCATCAGAAAAATAGTCGTTCTTGCCGACTTTTTTGAAAGGCCGGCCGCTTCTCACGCGCTCTCGAAGGGGCTGGAGCGGGCGAAGGGAATCGAACCCTCGTATGCAGCTTGGGAAGCTGCCGTTCTACCATTGAACTACGCCCGCGGGTCGCGCCCCATGATTAGCCGACCGCGCGCCATTCGCCAAGCTGTTCCAGCTTCGGGCGCAGTGTATTCGGTGGCGCAGGCGATCGGCCACAACTCCTTTATGATCATCGTACCCTGCCATCGCGTGCTCGAAGCCGGCAATTATGCCGACAAGATCTCAGCTTATGGAGGGGCGATCTCCAAGCGGCGGCTGCTCTCGATCGAGGGCGCCAGCCAGACCTCCGGCAAGACGCTGTTCGACGTGCTGCTGCCGGTTGCAGCGCCGCGCCCGCATCCTTAAGTAGGCGGGATGATCGCGACCACGCTTCTTGAACGCAAATCGATCTGTGTTTCCGACTTCCGCTGCACCGCGGGACCAAGCGACAAGCCGTTCCCGGAGCAGCATGGCGGCCACTCGATCTCCTATGTGCGCAAGGGCAGTTTCGGCCTGCATTGCCGCGGCAAGTTCAGCGAGCTGGTGGCGGGATCGGTGCTGATCGGCCATCCCGGCGACGAATATACCTGCACCCACGAGCACGTCTGCGGCGACGAGTGCCTGTCGTTCTTCCTGGCGCCCGAGCTGGTGGAAACCATTGGCGACAGCCGGGCGCCGTGGCAGATCGGCTCCGCGCCGCCATTGCCGGAGCTCGTCGTGCTCGGCGAACTGGCGCAGGCGGCAGCAGATGGCAGCAGCGACATTGGCCTCGACGAAATCGGCCAGGTGCTGGCGAGCCGCTTTGTCGAGGTGGTATCCGGCAAGCCGCGCAAACCCGGCCCTGATGCGGCGCGCGACCGCCGCCGCGCGGTGGAGACCGCGTTGTGGATCGATGCCAATTCTCACCATCAGATCAATCTGGAGGACGCCGCCGCGCAGACCGGGATCAGCCCGTTTCACTTCCTGCGGCTGTTCTCGCAAGCGCTGGGCGTTACCCCGCACCAATATCTGGTGCGCTCGCGGCTGCGCCATGCCGCGCGCCGGCTCGCCGACGACGACAGCCCGATCACCGATATCGCCTATGACGTCGGCTTTGCCGACCTTTCCAACTTCGTGCGCACATTTGGCCGCGCCGCCGGTGCCTCGCCGCTCAAGTTCCGGCAGGCATCGCGGGGCATGCGCAAGATTTTCCAAGAACGGCTGGCCCTTCACTAGCTAGGCTTTCTCCAGGCCGCGCGACATCAGCGCGCTTTTGACTGGAGAAGATCATGTACGACCATATCGGATTACGCGTCGGCGACCTCGACGCCAGCGTGCGCTTTTATACGGCCGCGCTCGCGCCCCTCGGCTTCGTGCTGTGCTCGCGGGACGATTCCGGCGCAGGCTTTGGCCCGAAAGGCGCGCCCGCGCTCTGGCTGCATTTGCACAAGGGCAAGGCCGGCACCGGCGCCCATGTCGCATTTCGAGCCAAGGATCATGCGGCAATCAAGCAATTCCACGCGGAGGGCCTGAAGGCCGGCGGCCGCGACAATGGCGGCGCGGGACCGCGCGCGGATTACAGCCCGACCTATTACGCGGCGTTTTTGATCGACCCCGACGGCAACAATGTCGAGGCGGTTTGTACGTAAGGGCGCCCCTCTCTCTCCACGTCATTGCGAGGAGCGAAGCGACGAAGCAATCCATGCCACGGCAAGCAGAGAGATGGATTGCTTCGCGGAGCCTGTCATCGGGCGCGCATTCGCGCGACCCGTTGGCTCGCAGTGACGGCTCAACGTCAATCGCCTTTCATAAGGACTTATCATCATGGCTTCCATCCACAAAGAAATCCCCCTCGACGCTTCCCCTAACGACATCTGGGACGCATTGCGCGATTTCGGCGCGCTGCATACCCGGCTGGTGCCGGGGTTCGTCACTGACACCAAGCTCGACGGCAACGCGCGCATCGTCACCTTTGCCAACGGCACCGTCGCGCGCGAGACGCTGGTCGATTGCGACGACGGACGAATGCGGCTGGTCTATGCGATCAACAGCGATCGTGTGAAGCATTATAGCGCGTCGGCCCAGGTGTTCGCTGATGACGACGCGCGCAGCCGGTTGGTCTGGATCGTCGACGTATTGCCGAACGAGATCGCGCCCTATGTCTCCTCACAGATGGATCAGGGCGTGCTTGCCATGCAGAAGGCGTTCGGACGGAGCGCGGCGTGACCATGCGTTACCGGCACAAGCTGGCGTGATCTTTCTCACAGATTGGCTCAATTCCCGCTCCTAGCGTTCCCCCATGCGTCCGAACGGCGCCGCGCCCGCGGCCGCCGGCGCATGAGGAGCAGAACCATGACTGGAGCTGACAAAGTGGTGTGCCAGGCGGCCACGCTGCTGTTGCTGTTCACCCTGACGTCGATGCCGGCAAAGGCGCAATTCGCCGGCTTCGGCGGCGGCGGAGGCGGCGCAGACATGATGACGCAGATGGCGCCGATGCTGGAGATGATGAAGGCGAAGATAGGCAAGCGCCGCTTCGCCATGATGATGCAGACCATGGGCCCGATGATGAGCCGGATGATGGAGGGCGGCGGCGGAATCGGCGGGATGGGCGGCGGCATCCCCGGCAGTTTTGGCGGCGGTTATGTGCCCGAGGGTTACGGCGTGAACGCTGGGAGCATGAATCTGGGCGGCTCGGGCGGCGGCGACTTCATGGGCATGCTCGGCGGCGCTGACGGCGGCGAGCTGATGAGCATGGTCCCGCAACTGATGCGCATGGCCAACGTCGGCGGCGGCCGATCGGCCAAGCGTCACCGGCGGCGGTAGTCGTCACCGTCATTGCGAGGAGCGCAAGCGACGAAGCAATCCATATCTCCGCGAGTGGAAAGATGGATTGCTTCGCGGAGCCTGTCATCGGGCGCGCATTCGCGCGACCCGTTGGCTCGCAATGACAATCCTCACGACAGCACAGGCCTAACCACGGGCACCCGCTGCTTCGGCCCCCAGCGCGTCAGCACCACGCTGGTCCACGACAGCACGCCGAGCAGCACCATCGATGCAGCGGCGAGCATGAAGAAGTTCTGCGCGGTGGCGTCGTGCGTCAACAGCCACCAGCCACCGGCGCCGATGAACAACAGCCGCGCGGTCTGCGCCATCACTGGGCCGATCACCTTGGCCGCGCCCTGCGACGAAAAATACATCGCCGTGGCAAGGCCGAGGAAGGCGTACATAGGCGCTGCCGTCGAAAGATATTGACGGCTCGCGGCACGCACGGCCGCATCGTCGGTGAAGAGGTTGACCCAGATGTCGGGGAAGATTGCGATGAAGGTCGCGAACGTGCCGACCGAGGCGAATGCGACGAGCCCCGCCGTCCAGGCAATCTTGCGGGCCCGCGCGATGCGCTGCGCGCCGACGGCCATGCCGACCATCGGAACCGAGGCGATGCCGACCGCGAATGAGATCGAGGTCAGCATGAATTCGAGCCGCGCGCCGATGCCATAGCCGGCGAGGACCTCGGTGCCGAAACTCGCCAGCATGTAAGTGAAGATACTGATCGTCAGCACCGACTGCAGCGGCGAGAAGCAGGCGATAGCCCCGACCTTCAGGATGTCGATGAACATCGACCACTGAATACGAAGGCCCCTGACCTTGGGCACGACGCGCGCGCGGCCGGAAAACAGATACCAGGACATCACGGAGATGCTGATCAGGTAAGCGATCAGCGAGCCGGCCGCGACGCCGCGCATGCCGAATTGCGGGATCGGGCCTAGACCCAAGCCAAGCGTGCCACCGAGAATGATCTGGCAAATCGCCGACGAAAGCATCAACAGCGACGGCAGCTTCATGTTGCCGGTGCCGCGCAAAATGCCGGCCATCGTATTCATCAGCCACGGCACGACCGCGCCGCCGAAGAAGATTTGCGTATAGGCCACCGCCTGGGTCAGCACGTTGCCGCGGCCGCCGAGCAGTTCGAGCAGCTTTGGCCCGAAGATCAGCATGCCCAGCATGAAGGCCAGCCCGAAGCAAAGGCCAATCAGCAGCGCGTGCGCGGCCAACGTCGAGGCGCGGTCGAGCTCTCCGGCGCCGAGCGCACGCGCGATCGCAGACGCCACGCCCCCACCCATGGCGCCGCCCGACATGGTCATGGTCAGGATCACGGTGGGAAACACCAGCGCCATCGCGGCGAGCGACTCCACGCCGAGCCGTCCGATGTAGGAGGTCTCGGCGATGACCACGCAGGTGCCCGCGGTAAGCGCGATCACGTTCGGCCAGGCCAGCCACAGCAGCGTGCGCAGAATGGGGCCGTCGAGTAGCGCGTTTTTCGCCGGCGCCGCCGGTGGCGGAAGCGGACGCTCGTTCTCGTCTACGGGAATTTCGGCAACGCCGAGATCGGACATTTCTGCTCCCGCGCGCGGACTTGGTCGCCTGCGTCGCGCTGCTTCCTAGCATGGCGGAGGCTGATTCCACGTGCGCGAGGCGCAATGGGGGCCTGCGGGATTGCGTGGCGGGCCTTCGGCCGGCCGTTTCACAGGGAATTCATGCCGGAACACGAACGTTCGGGCCGGCACTGCATTGTACGGGCGATATCCCGGAGAACCCTGCCATGCGCAAGACCCTCCTCCTGGCCATCTGCATCGGCGCGTTGGCGCTGCCGCTGACCGCCTGTAGCGACCCCAAGGAAACCGCGACCGTGGCGCAGAGCTATGGTCCTTCGCCCAACCTGCCCCCGCCAGAGCATTCCTGGATCCCGACGGTGGACATCGCAACTGTCAGGCGTTGGCCGAACGGCGCCACACCGACCGCCGCCAACGGCATGACGGTCAGCGCCTTTGCCCTCGATCTTGACCATCCGCGCACCGTCTACACGCTGCCGAACGGCGACGTGCTGGTCGCCGAGAGCAACGCGCCGCCGAGGGAGGGCAGCGGCATGAGCATCAAGGGCTTTATCTACAAGCAGGCGCAGAACTGGGCCGGCGCCGGCGTTCCCAGCGCCAACCGTATCACGCTGCTGCGCGATGCCGACGGCGACGGCGTCGCCGAGTTGAGAAGCACCTTCATCAGCGGGCTGAATTCGCCGTTCGGCATGGTGCTGGTCGGCGACGAGTTCTATGTCGCCAATACTGATTCGATCATGAAATTCCCTTATCGCGAAGGCGACACCACGGTCAGCGGACCCGGCGTCAAGCTTGCAGACCTGCCTGCCGGCACGCTCAATCATCACTGGACCAAGGATCTCACCGCCAGCCCCGACGGAACGAAGCTCTATGCAACAGTCGGCTCGAACAGTAACGTCGGTGAAAACGGCATGGATGCCGAAAAGGACCGCGCGGCGGTACTGGAAGTCGATCGAGCCAGCGGTCAATGGCGCGTGTTCGCCTCGGGCCTGCGCAATCCGAACGGCCCCGCTTGGAATCCGCACACCGGCGAACTCTGGGTCGTTGTCAACGAGCGCGACGAGATCGGCAACGACCTGGTCCCTGATTACATGACGTCGGTGAAGGACGGCGCGTTCTACGGCTGGCCGTACAGCTATTTTGGCGACCATGTCGACACCCGCGTCGAGCCGCGACGGCCTGATCTCGTGCAGAAGGCGATGGCGCCGGATTATGCGTTGGGCGCGCACACGGCCTGCCTCGGGCTGACGTTTAACACCGGCAAGCTGTTTCCGGCCGAGATGGAGGGCGGCGCCTTCATCGGCCAGCACGGCTCCTGGAATCGCAGGCCCCCCTCCGGCTACAAAGTAATCTTTGTCCCCTTCAAGGATGGCAAGCCATCCGGACCGCCGCAGGACGTGCTCACCGGCTTCCTCAACGACAAGGGCCAGGCGCAGGGCCGCCCGGTCGGGGTGCGGCTCGACAAGCAGGGCGCGCTGCTGGTGGCTGATGATGTCGGCAACACGATTTGGCGCGTGACGCCGGCGGCGAGGTCGGCATCGCGGTAAAAGCAACACGATCTCCCGGGGGTCGACCCGGCTGGGAGACCACGCTCCCGAAGGGGGCGCGGAGTTCCGCCCGTTAACAGGAACGAGCCCGCCGGCTTCACGTTGAACCCCTGCCGGTTCCCAAATCGGTGGGATGGCAGCGTGGACGAATGGCCGTGTCATCACAGGTCAATGTGCCCCTCAGCAACTTGCGCGCGATCACCATCGTCATCGTGGTCGCATTTCACTCCGTGCTGCCGTACCTCGCATCGCAACCGGCCGATCCATTTCCGTTCGACGCACCGCCCTATCGCTGGATCGCATTCCCAATCCTCGATAATCAACGCTGGTTCGGCTTCGACCTGTTTTGCGCGTGGCAGGATGTCAGCCTGATGTCGCTGATGTTTCTGCTGGCCGGTCTGTTCACACCATCCAGCCTCGGCCGCAAGGGGCCTCGCACCTACACCTTGGAGCGCTCGTGGCGGATCGGCCTGCCGTTCGTTATTGCCGTCGGCGTTCTCAGCCCTCTCGCCTACTTCGCGTCCTATCGGCTGACCGCGGCCGATCCCTCCTTCAGCGCCTTCTGGCAACATTGGCGCGCGCTTCCGATGTGGCCTGCCGGGCCGCAATGGTTCTTGTGGCAGATCTTTCTGCTGGGCGCCGTTGCGGCCGCTCTCCACGCGTTTGCCCCGCATTGGCTTAGGGCATTTAGCGCGCTCACGGCGCGCATTGCTGATCGCCCGCTTTTGTTCTTCCTCGCGCTGGCGGCGCTCTCTGCGCTGGCCTATGTGCCGCTGGCGATGGTCTTCACGCCGTGGGAATGGACCTTTCTCGGCCCATTTTCATTTCAGCTCAGCCGGCCATTGCATTATGTCGTCTATTTCTTTGCTGGATTTGCGATAGGTAGCTATCGGCCCGAGCACAGCTTGCTGCGTTCCGATGGTCCGCTTGCACGTCATTGGCTGGCCTGGCTTGCGGCCGCCATCGCTAGCATGTCCGCGTGGGGCGGACTCACATCGTTGACGATGCCGGAGTGGTGGGCAAGCGCACCGCTCTTTCGCCTGGCTTCGGCGCTGGCGTTTCCAGTTGCTTCCGCGGCCGCCGCCCTGTGTCTGCTCGCGATCTGCCTTCGGCTGCTGCAATCGCGCGACCGCCTGCTTGATAGCCTCTCCAGCAATGCCTACAGCATCTATCTGCTGCACTACGTCGTGGTCGTGTGGCTGCAATACGCGTTGTTGGATGTCGATCTCAATGCGATCGGCAAGGCGACGATCGTTTTTGCCGCTGCGCTCGCCGCAAGTCTGGCTGCGAGCGCTGGAATGAAAATTGGCGTGAGAGCTCTCGTTTCGCGCCATTCCGAGCCACGAGACGAGAGAGCCATCGCCAATCAACCGCGATAACGGATGCCGACATGTCGCTGGTACTGACACTTGCGTCCCGCAACCTGTTCCACGATCGGCTTCGCTTCGTCGCGACCATGGTTGGAATCGTCTTCTCGGTCGTCCTCGTCATGATCCAGATGGGCCTGTTCCTTGGGTTCGGCCGAATGGTCACGACGATGATCGACCATGCCTCCGCCGATTTGTGGATCCTGCCCAAGGGCGCCAAATGCTTCGAGGATCCTTCGCTGCTCGACGTCAAGCTGCGCGACCGCGTCGCGACCGTCGACGGCGTGAGTTCTGCGGTCCCGCTGGTGATCGGATTTTCGGACTGGCGCCTGGAAAGCGGTGAATTGACGCCGGTCTTCATTGTGGGAGCCGACCTGCGCGAGGGCAGCCTGCAACCGTTCAACGTCGTAGAGGGCAACGTGCAGGCGTTGACGCAAGGCGCGAACGTTGTGGTCGACCGCTCCTACTTTGACCGGCTCGGTGTCAGCGGCGTCGACTCGACCGCCGAGATCCGCGGCCGCAAGGTGCGCGTGGTCGCCGTCACGGACGGCATCCGCTCGTTCGCCACGACGCCTTACATATTTGTGGACTTGAAAAACGCGCGCAACTACACCGGAACGCCGCGCGATCGCGCCAGCAGCGTTCTGGTCCGGCTGAAAAGCGATGCCGATCGGGAGAAGGCACTCAGCGACATTCGCGCGCAGGTCGGCGATGCAGAGGTTCTTACTTCGGACGAATTCCGCAGCCGCAGCCGGTCGTTCTGGCTGTTTGGCACGGGGGCCGGAGCCGCGCTGTTTGCCGGCGCATTGCTAGGAGTGATCGTCGGCACCGTGATCGTCGCGCAAACGCTTTACTCCAGCACCAAGGATCATCTGAACGAATTCGCCACCCTGCGCGCGATGGGTTCCTCGAACGCCTATATCTACACCGTGATCATCTATCAGGCACTCATCAACGCGGTGATCGGATTTGCCATCGCCGCCGGGATCGGCTCGATCGTCGTTCAGATGACCGCCAAAAGCGCGTTGCCGATAGTCATCACGCCGTGGCTGATGGCGGCACTGTTCGCGCTGACGGTGGTGATGTGCGTAGCATCCGGCATTGGGGCAATCATCCGTGTCGTTCGTATCGATCCAGCAACGGTGTTCATGCGATGAATGACTATGTGGTCGAAGCCAAGTCGGTCGAGAAGACGCTGGGTCGCGGCGCCGGCGAGGTGCAGGCGCTGCGCGGCATCGATCTCTCGCTGCGCCGGGGCGAGCTGACACTGCTGATGGGCCCTTCGGGGAGCGGCAAGACCACGCTGCTATTGGTGCTCGGATGCATGCTGACGCCGAATTCGGGCAGCGTCACCGTATGCGGGACGCCGACAGCGAACGCCGACAAGGAAACACTTGCCAGGATTCGGCGTGAGCATGTCGGTTTCGTATTCCAGTCCTATCATTTGTTCCCGACGCTGACCGCGACCCAGAACGTGCAGTTGGCGCTGGATATTCGTGACGAGCACGGCAGGCGGGCGGCGCAGAAGTCGCGGGAGGCCCTTGCGATGGTCGGGCTCGAGCAGAAGGTGGACAGTTTGCCGGGCGGGCTCAGCGGCGGCGAGCAGCAGAGGGTCGCGATCGCGCGCGCGCTCGTCGCAAACCCTTCTGTCGTTCTTGCCGACGAGCCGACCGGCGCACTGGATGGAAAAAACGGCCAGAGCATCATGCGTATTCTCGCCGATACCGCCCATAAGCGTGAGCGGGCGGTGCTAGTCGTCACCCACGATCCGCGCGTGGTCCCCTTCGCCGATCGCATCGTCGAGATCGAGGACGGTCTTATCGTGCAAGAGCGTACCGACCGACCGCGCATGCCCACAGCCGTGCCGCTCAGGGTCTGAGGTCAGGGCCGCCATGAGCCTGCGGGCAGAACTCTTGCGCCTGGGCATTCGCATGTTGCTCAAGCGGCGCGGCGGAAGTCTCGATGTCGAGGAATGGCGGCGAAACATGCGTGCGATGGAGCGGTTTGTGCCGCATCCGCCCGCCCGGAGCACAACGGTCGAGATCGAGGCCGGTCGGGTGCGGTTTCACCGGGTTATCACGCCAGCATCCCGACCCGAACGGAACGTGCTCTATCTCCACGGCGGCGCCTATGTGTCCGGCGCGCCGGTCTATTACCGGCACTTCCTCTGGCGGATTGCCGACGCCTTGCAAGCCCGCGTCTGGGCGCTTGAATACCGCCTCGCTCCGGAGCACGCGTTTCCGGCAGCGCTTGGGGATGCCGTGGAGGGCTATCGTTGGCTCGTCGATAACACGCCCGATAGCCGCCAGTTGTTCGTGGCGGGAGATTCGGCTGGCGGCGGCCTGACGCTGGGTTTGCTGTTGAGACTGCGTGATGACGGCCAACCGCTTCCTGCCGCGGCCGTCGCGTTGTCGCCCTGGACCGATCTGGCCCTTACGGGCGCCTCGCTGAAGACGAATGCCGCGGCCGATCCGATGTTGAATGTCGAGGATCTTCCCGGTGTGGCGAAACTCTATCTCGGCGGAGCCGATCCGCGCACGCCCTATGCTTCGCCGCTCTACGGCGATCCCGCCGGATTGCCGCCGGTGCTTATTCAGGTCGGCAGCGATGAAATTCTCCGAGACGACGCGGTCCGCATGGCGGAGAAGCTTCGGTCGCACAATTCGCTCAGCAAACTCGAGATCTGGCGGCGTATGCCGCACGTCTGGCAATTGTTCGTGCCGGTGTTGCCGGAGGCCCGTCAGGCGATTGCGCAGATCGGCGAGTTTATCTCTGAGGTGCGCGACTGAGGGCGGTCCGGCGCAGGCGTCACACCCGGAAGTGCTTGGAGAGCTTCAATCCCTGGGCTTGATAGTTCGAGCCGATGCGCTGCCCATACAGCGCATCCGGCCGGGACAGCATTTTCTCGTAGACCAGACGCCCGACGATCTGGCCGTGCTCGAGGATGAACGGCACCTCGCGCGAGCGCACTTCGAGCACGGCGCGCGCGCCCTGCCCGCCGGCGCCGGCATAACCGAAGCCGGGGTCGAAGAACCCGGCGTAATGCACGCGGAATTCGCCGACCAGCGGATCGAACGGCACCATTTCCGCGGCGTAATCCGGCGGCACCTGCACGGCCTCCTTCGAGGCCAGGATGTAGAACTCGCCGGGATCGAGGATGAGGCTGCCGTCCGATCGAGCCGGGATCGCCTCCCAGAATTCGTCGACCGCATAGCCGCCGCGGCGGTCGATATCGACCACACCAGTGTGGCGCTTGGCGCGGTAGCCGACGAAGCTGCCCGTATTTTCGCCGGAGAGATCGACCGACAGCGCCACGCCATTGGCGAGATCGGCATCGTCGATATCGACCAATCGCTCGGCGCCATGCAGCGCGTCGAGCTCGTCGGCATCGAGGATGGCGTCGCCGGTGCGGAAACGCACTTGCGATAGCCGCGAGCCCTCGCGCAGCAGCACCGGAAACGTCTTCGGGCTGATCTCGGCATAGAGCGGGCCGTGATAGCCGGCGCCGATCATATCGAAGCGGCGGGTGCCGTCGGCGATCACGCGGGTGAAAACGTCGAGCCGTCCGGTCGAACTCTTCGGGTTGGCCGCGGCCACGATCTCCGGCGGCAGCGCGAGGCTTTCCAGCAGCGGCACGATGTAGACGCAATTAGTCTCCAGCACCGCGCCGTCGGAGAGGTTTATTTCATGCAGCTTCAATTCGTCGATGCGCTCGGCGACGGTCGCGCCGGGACCGGGCAGGAAGCTCGCGCGTACCCGGTAGGCAACGTCGCCAAGGCGCAAATCGAGGCTCGCCGGCTGGATCTGGCTTTCGACAAACGGATAGGCCGGCAGGATCAGGCCCGCATCCGCCATCGCCGCGATCATGCGGTCGGGTAGAATTCCGTTACCGTCGGGCGGAAGCGTGAACGACACGGCGCGGGTCCTCTGAGGTGGCCCTGGATGGCCAAATGTCATCCAAACCTCATAAATATGGGCTTTTAGGGGTTATCCGATGGCCGCCTTGACTGAAAGAGCGCAAGCGAATATCAGCATGACTTATCCCGTGGTGATTTGAGCCGGCCGGCTTGCAGCCACGTTAAATAAATCGCTAAACAGGCCGGGGACACGTGTGATCCCGGCCTGTGGAAATTATTCCAGGCCGGTTTTTTGTGACCATTTTCCGGTGGTCACGGCGGAGGTCACATGTCTGAAGTTGGTTCTACCAAGCGTTTTCGTCCCGAAACCCGGCTTGTCCATGGCGGGACGCTGCGCTCGCAATTTGGCGAGACGTCGGAAGCGCTGTTTCTCACCCAAGGCTATGTCTACGACAGCGCGGAGCAGTGCGAGGCGCGCTTCAAGGGCGAGGATCCCGGCTTTATCTATTCGCGCTATTCCAATCCCACAATTTCAATGTTCGAGCGCCGCATGATCGAGCTTGAAGGCGCGGAAGCTGCTCGCTCCACCGCCACCGGCATGGCCGCGGTGACGACCGCGATCCTTGCACCGCTCAGAGCCGGCGATCATGTGGTAGCCTCCAAAGCCCTGTTCGGCTCGTGTCTTTATGTCGTGCAGGACCTCCTGCCGCGCTACGGGATCGAAACGACGCTGGTCGACGGCCTCGATCTCGACCAATGGCAGCGCGCATTGCGGCCTAACACCAAGACCTTCTTTCTGGAGAGCCCGACCAACCCGACGCTCGATGTGCTCGATATTCCGGCGATTGCCGAGATCGCGCACAAGGGCGGCGCGCGGCTGGTCGTCGATAACGTCTTCGCCACGCCGATCTGGCAGAGCCCGCTTTCGCTCGGCGCCGATGTCGTGGTCTACTCCGCAACTAAACATATCGACGGTCAAGGGCGCTGCCTCGGCGGCATTATTCTCTCGTCCGAAGCTTTCATCGCAGAGCACATTCACAACTTCATGCGCCAGACCGGGCCATCGCTCTCGCCCTTCAACGCGTGGGTCCTGCTCAAGGGACTGGAAACGCTGGGAGTGCGGGTACGCGCGCAGACCGACAACGCGGCGAAAATCGCCGAGGCGTTAGCAAGCCATCCGAAGATTTCGCGACTGATCTATCCTGGCCGCGCCGATCATCCGCAAGCGGAGCTGGTGAAGAAGCAGATGCGCGGCGGCTCGACGCTGATCGGCTTCGAGGTCAAGGGCGGCAAGGCCGCCGCCTTCCGCGTCCTCAATGCGTTGAAGCTTGCGAAGATCTCCAACAATCTCGGCGACGCCAAGAGCCTAGTCACGCATCCTGCGACGACGACGCATCAACGGCTGACGCCGGAGGCGCGCGCCGAACTCGGCATCAGCGAGGGCTTCATCCGCTTCTCGGCCGGGCTCGAGCACGCCGATGATCTGATCGAGGATTTTGCGCAGGCGCTGGAGAAGGCGTGAGCAGGCGAATGGACGGTGCTTCCGTCGTCATTGCGAGCGAAGCGAAGCAATCCAGAATCTTTCCTACGGGAGCAATGGATTGCTTCGTCGCTAACGCTCCTCGCAATGACGGCGTCCCCACATCACCTCACATCGGCCGATAGGCCCGCACGTCCGAGGGCACGGCGACGCCGAGCTTGATCTGGCCGACCGACTTGATGATGTCGTCGCCGAGCAGTTGGGCGAAGCAGGCATAGCCCCAGTCGCTCATGTGCAGGCCGTCGGCGATCACGAAATTCTCGATCGGAATCGCCTGCCGCTCGTGCCAGTCCTTCATCACCGCGAAGCGCGGGAAGACGCCGACCTTGCGAAGCTCGGCCGTCTTGTTCAGCAGCTTCATCAACTTGCCGGCGCTTTCGGCGTGCTCGTTGACCCGCGGCGAATATTGCGGATCGATCAGCACGACGTCGGAGCCTGCAGCCTGAATGCGCGTGATGCCTTCGTCGATGAGCTTGGCAGTCTCGGCGGGATCCAGATTGCGCAGCACCGCATTGGTGCCGACCTGCCAGATCACCAGGTCAGGATGCAAGTCGATCACGGAAGTCTGCAGCCGCTTCATCATTTCCGGCGCGTCCTCGCCGCCTTTGCCGGCATTGATGACCGAGATGTCGGCCGTCGGATATTTGCGGCGTAGCTGCGCTGCGAGCCTGTTCGGATACGTAAACTCCGGTGAACTGGAGCCGTACCCCTGGGTCGATGACGATCCGAAAGCGACGATCACCACCGGCTGGCCCGCGACGAGCTTGCTCGCGACACGCGGCAGTGATCCCATCGATTTGGAAGCGCCCTTCGGCGGCAGGCAGGGAACGCGGCTGAAGATGTCGCCGGCCGATTTCGCGACTTCCTTCACCTTGTCGATCGCTTTGCCGGTGACGCCCTTCTGCGCGGCCGGATTGCCGGTGGCCGCCGGTGCGGCCTGCGGCGGGGCGCTTTCAGCCGAGGGTTTCTTTTCCGGGTTGCTTTCGGCTTTGGGGTTATCGGACAGTGCCGCCTGCTGGCCGGTTTGTTGCGAAGCCGTCTGGGCATTCAGCGGCAACACCGAGGCAGGCATCAGCAGCGCGAGGCCCGCGGCCGTGACAGTCAGCAATGTCGACAAACGAAAAGGGCAGTGAGAACTCATTAACGCTAGTCCCTAATTCTGCTGCGCCTGGTCGAGGCGGGCGGCGTCGAGCACGAATTTCGACAGCGCGCGGCCGAGGCAGGCGTGAACCCTTTTGGCCATGTCGGTGCCATGAAAGGTACTGAACAGGTCAAAATCTCCGGCGTCGTTCCAATGACGCATAATAGCGAACCGATCGAACAGCGGAACATTATGCTGCTGAGCCACTACGCGCATATTATCTAGGTACGGCGGTGCGGAAATCATAGTTTCCGTGCGCGGGCTGTATTGCAGATTGACCAAAACCACGTCGGCTCCGGCATTTTGCAGCGCAGCAACGCCGTCGTCGATGGCGCCACGAAAATCGTCGGGATCGACGGATCGCATAGCATCGACGGTTCCCGTCTGCCAGATGACCAAAGTAGGCCTTTTTGCTTCCACCAGCTTAACGAGGCTGGGATCGACCTCCTCGGCGGTCTTGCCGGTCTGGAGTTCTACGGAGAGGTTGATTGGGGTGGAGGGCAGCTTCTCCTTCAGCGCCGCCTGCAGCTTGGCCGGATAGGCGCTGTTTTCGGAGGACAGGATGGTCGATGAGCGGCTCCCCACCACCAGGATGGTCAGCGGCCGGGCATTCTTGACGGCCTCGGCCACCTTCGGAAGCGTGCTCTCGGTGGAGAGGAGATGGGAGGGAACTTCGCAAGCCTGGGAGGCGGCATCCTGGGCACGAGCCGATCCGGCCGCTGCAAGGCCCGCAAGCAGCGTCAGGACCAGCACAGCTCCCGAGCCGGGCCTCATGCGCTTCCTCCCGCCATGTCGGCGTTGATTGCCGTGCTTTTCGTCTTCGAGGCTCCTTTGTCGGCCGAATGCTTGTACCACGAAATCACCCACGCCATGCCCCACATGATGAGGATACCGGCAAGACTGACCAGGGCGTGCGTCAGGGCACCCCCACCAATTTCGGCCAGCACGAAGTGTCCTGCGAAGGCCAGGAAGACGCCGAGACAGAATATCTCAAGCGAATGCTGGCCACACAGGATCAATGGTCGCAGCCAGCGCGATTTGAGGCCCGACCAGTCCTTACGCAGGAAGCGCACGGTGAGCGCGGCCAGCGCCAGGAAATGGGCAAACCGCAGCACGTCCAGGTCGGTCTTGGTGATCGGATACATCCACTGCTCGATCCGCTTGGGCATCAGGAAGCTGAGCTGCGGAATGTGCCAAGTGAGCGTAACGAAGAATGCGGCCACCAGATAGGTGATGCAGATCCACATCGTCACCGGCGATGCCAAGATGCGGGACATGCGCTGCGCCCCGCCCAGCGCACACCAAGCACCGAACACGAACAGCAACTGCCAGCAGAACGGATTGAATATCCAGAAGCCGCTCGGATAGGCCGTGAGATACCAGTCGAAGTGCCAGGTCAGCGCGTACAACAGCACCGATAGCCCCAGCGCCACGTCGGCCCGCCACTTCATCAGCCACAGGATGACCGGCAGAAACAGCATCAGCACGATGTAGAGCGGCAGCACGTCCATGTTGACGGGCCGAAATCGCAGCAGCAGCGCCTGGACGATCGTGACATCCGGCTGCTTGAGGAAATCCATGATGCCCATTTCCTCGCTATAGAGCGGGTTCTCGAAACGGGTGGCGACGTACGATATTTCGGCGAGGAAGATCGTGAACAGGAACACATGGGCGACGTAGATCTGCCACACGCGCCGCATGATGCGCGCGGTCGCCACCACGAAGCCGGCCTCGAGCATTGCGCGGCCATAGACGAAGGCGGCGGTGTATCCGGAGATGAAGATGAAGATCTCGGTGGCGTCGGAAAATCCGTAATTGCGGATGGTGAACCAGGTCAGGATGTTGGTCGGCAGATGGTCGATGAAGATCAGCCACAGCGCCATGCCGCGAAACAGGTCGAGTCGCAATTCGCGCTCGCCGGCCACCGGGAGCGCAATCGCCGGTGCGGAAGATGCAGCGGCGGCCTTGGCGTCGCTGCGAGGCGTTCCGGCGACTGGATCGGCAATGGACGACATCTGGCACCGTTTGGGCAGTTGAGCTTTTGCGCGCGCACTGTCCGGAAAGATAATATCGGCCCGCAACTTGCACGCCAGATACGCAAGGGATACGCAAGCGGAAGGTACGGGGCCGGGCAGCGCGGCTGCGCTCTAGAACGGAACTATGTTGAAACCGCGATGAAGCAAGCGGCAACCCGGCGCAGCGGAGATTGGTTCCCCCGGCATTCCCGGCTATGATGCGAACAGGATTTCCGGAAGCTTGCCCGCATGTACCGCGCCGTCACCCGCCAGATCGAAGTCACCGTCGAGCCGAACTTCCTCCCCGAACGCTCGTCGGTCGACAAGGGCCAGTATTTCTGGTCCTACACCATCGTCATCACCAATACTGGCGCCGAGACCGTGCAGCTTCGTACCCGGCACTGGATCATCACCGACGCTACCGGCCGCAAGCAGGAAGTCCGCGGCGAGGGCGTGGTCGGCGAGCAGCCGGTGCTCGCGCCAGGCGAGCGCTTCGAATATACCAGCGGCGTACCGCTGCCGACCGCGTCGGGCTTCATGACCGGGCGCTATCAAATGGTCAGCGAAAGCGGCGAGCGTTTCGAGATCGACGTGCCGACGTTCTCGCTGGACAGCCCGGATAATAAGCGGGTGTTGAATTGACGAGCGTCCTCGCTCGTCATCACCCGGCTTGACCTGGTGATCCATCTTTCTTTGCATGAGTCTTTCTCAAAGTGATGGATGCCCGGGTCAAGCCCGGGCATGACGTATGTGTTTGCCGCATGACTTCGCATTCTCGCGGCATGTTTCGCCCGAGGCTTGCATCATAGCCTTCCGCCCTCCTGTTCAGAGGGCGCAGGGAAGACCGGGTGCGCGCCGCACCCGCGGTCTCGTGTGCAATTTGCGCACTAAGAACGCGCACACGAGCATACAGGTACAGCGGGAGCATCCCGGCCTTCCCTGCGCAATGGCTTTTTATTTTTGCGCGAAGGGCTGGACAGGTTTTAGTGATTTGCCCGTCGGGCAGTCACGCAAGAGATCACATATGCCAGTTGGTAGTCGTAGAGTTGGCAAAGCGAAGCGTGCCCACCATCGAGAAGTGTGATCGCTGATAGATGGTAGGCACGACTTTCGCGCCTTTGCCCACCCTGCACCGCAATGGCGCCACTACTCCCTCCACGGCCCGCTTCATGCGGCGCGAACTGGTAGGCCGAGGAGCAGAACTCGCAGGGTCACCACCACCTTGCCGTCCTTGACCATCCCGGCAGCAGTCTTTTCCGGCAAACCTTTCAGCATCGACGAAATCCACCACCTGCGATCAATGACAATTACAGCTAGCTCCTGGAACCATTGCCTCGCGAGGCTATTGGTCTCCTGACACAATTACTTTTTGGAAAGAGACATTATGAAAAACCTCGCGATCTATCTGGCAGCCGGCGCAAGTGCCCTTCTCGTGACGGCCGCTTCCGCGGCACCGCTTTCCCCGAATGTATCAGTCGCTCCGGAGAGCAACATTCAGAACGTCCGCATGGTTTGCAATGACGCAGGCCAGTGCTGGCGCCAACGTGGTGAACGCCGTGTCATTGTCCGTGAGCACCGTCATTCATACGGGTATGCTCCCCGTCGCGAGCGTTACATCGAGCGCCGCGGCTATGAGGAACGTGGCGGCATTGGCATCCGCGCGCCCGGCGTCAGCGTCGGAATCGGCACCGATCGCTACTGAGAAAGCCGAAACAGTCTGAATACGAGCAAAGCCGCGGAGAAATCCGCGGCTTTTTCGGATGCGAACGAATCGCTCGGAATGGGTGTTCAGCCGGCGTCGAGCCGGCGCTCCGACATGCGGCGCTCAACTTGGCCGGTCTTCACACGTGAGGGGCGTTTGCTCGCTGCGGCGCTTCTTAAAAAAAGCGCTCGTTTCAAAAATTTCCCGCGACCAGATCGTAAGAGCCCCGGCTTCCACGGACGTAAACCTTCGCGGCCGCCGCGCATATCACATCACGGTTGCAATCGAACGCATTCAGGAAACCGGACTCGTCGGGGCGGGCATCTGGCTGAATCCGCCTCAATGCGCCCTCGTCTATGAAGAATGTCGCTTCCAGCGCACTGTCGTGCCCCCAGAACCGCACGGCTCGCCGGGTTTGATCATATGAGCGGCTATGATTTGGAAACTCAATCATGGATGGTACCGATTGGATTAACAGCGGATGAACAACGCGCCTCACCGGCTCTTGCACGACCTGTGTCGAGGCTTCGTTCAAACCAGGACGCGCACAGCGAAGCGATATGCGGTTGGTCAATGTCGCTGACAAGATTTGTCGTGGCTAAGCTTCGCGCTGCCGTAAGGGCGATGCAGAAGCATACGATGGCGCTGGCATTCAGATGGCTATTCAATGCCGCATTACAATGCCTGCCGGGCAGCCCCCGGAAAACAAATTTGCGATTCTCCTCGCTATTCGGCAGACAGTGGCTATATGTAAGATATCACCGCGCGCCCCGGGCTGTTATCGGTGACTGAGAGCGTTGCGCTCCCGCCTCAACCAAAAGGGCGGTCATATGCCAAAATTCCCCGCATTCAATCTTCGTGAGTGGCTGGTACCCCCAGTACTGATGCCGATCTTTCTTGTGCTGCTGGTCGCCGCTGCGATGGTTATTCAATGGTGATCGAGCGTAGCGCGGTTTCACTGCGGGGCGGGCTATCTCCGACCAAACAAACCCAATCGGCGCTTGCGCGCGATCTGGATGCCAGGGCGGTGATCGCCATGGACGAGGCTCGCGAGATGTCGCCGGGGGATGAGCGCACCGAGGCGATTCACAAAGCAATCGTCCTTCGAAATGCCGTCGAGATTCACGAACTGCTCTGCGGCAAGCGCAACAGACCGGCCGAATAACGACACCGCTGGGGTGGCTTTTGGAACGCTCTTTTTCAGAGCGGAAGCCCGGTGGAGAGTTGGCGATCAATCGCCCGAATCGCGAGTGTTGACGGCGACTTTATTGCGTCATTGTTGAGCCAGCGTGGATCATATGGACAGCGAGATGCTTGTCCCAAATCGAACGCCTGTCCGGTCGACGGCCGTTCCCCCCGCGAGCGCTTACGATGGTACTTGATCATTCATGCATTCCCGCTGTCGTTCTCATTGTCGAGGACGAGATGGTGCTCCGCATGCGCGCGGTCGATATTGTTGAAGACGCCGGATACACGCCGCTCGAGGCGCTGGATGCCGCCGAGGCCGTCGCCATCCTGGAATCCCGATCCGACATCGTACTGATGTGCACCGATATCCAGATGCCTGGCCAAATGGACGGCGTCGGACTTGCGCATGCCGTGCATGAGCGTTGGCCGACCATCAGGATCATCGTGGTATCGGGGCAATTGAACCTGCCGCACCTCGATCTTCCTCCCCGCAGCAGGTTTCTCGGCAAGCCACTCAATGCCGAGGAAGTGATAGCCGAAATGCGCGACATGATCGGCTACGCCTGAGACGCCAGCGCTTTTCACTCCGATACGGCCCAAAGCGCGAGATTGCGGCAGAAACCCAGCCCCCGAAGATCAGTGCGGTACCCAGCCTATGATGATACAATCGGCGATGCCTGAAGCCGACCTCCGAACCGACCCGCGTCCTGCAAGCAGCGCAACATCATACCAGGACGATCTGGCGGCAGAAAATGTCAGCCTGCGGCTTCTGCTCGCGCAGGCTGAGATCAATGCGCAGAATTTGCTGGCCACGGCAGGCATCGACGCCAGAGAGCGCGAGGCGGCCGACAAGCTGCAGAAGCTGATCCTTGAGGAGTTGCACCACCGCATCAAGAATACGCTTGCAACCGTCGGCGCCATCGTCTCGCAGAGCCTGCGCGATCTGCCCGAAGCCGGGCACGCGCAGCACGCCATCGAGGGCCGGCTGCTCGCGCTCGGACGCGCGCACGATCTGCTTTTGCAGGCAAGATGGACCAGCGCGAACCTTGGCACGATCGTCCGCAGCGCTACCCAAGCCTTCGATAATCCCGACGAGCCGAAGTTCTCGATTTCGGGACCCGATATCCGGATGACGTCTGGTGCCGTCATTGCGATCGCGATGACACTGAACGAGCTTTGCACCAACACCACGAAATTTGGTGCCCTGTCGGTCCCGCAAGGGCGAGTCGACATCAACTGGACGCTCGATCAACAGTCGCAGCGCCTGCACCTCACATGGGCCGAGAAGAACGGTGCGGCGGTCCGCCCGCCCGAAAAGCGCAGCTTCGGGACACGGCTGATCGAGACGCTCGGCAGGCAGCTCCGGGGCGACGTGCGGCTGACCTATGCGCCGACCGGTTTCGTCTACGCACTCGACGTGCCGATGGCTTCTCTGACTTCAGCGGCCGCATAAGCTCGTACTCGGGTACTGCGGAAGCCAAATCGTATTTGGGAAAGAACGGCCCCAGCACAGGGGCGTACTGAGGCCGTCATTCATCGGATACCAAGGGGTATGGCATCCGGTCGCCCCAATCAAACGATCCCGGCGACAACAGTTGCAACCCGTATTCGTCAGGAACGGTTATCAGCGATGAAAGCTCGTCACGCGGCGCCAGCACCCACGCGCCCTATCGGGTCGTACCCGGTGACCTATGATGTGGTGGCGCGGTCCCCGACGAACTGTCGAGGTGAACCAATTTCGGCAACTGGAGGATATCCATGCCACTTACAAAAAATCAGAAAACGTGTGTTGGGCCGATGAGCACTCAAACTAGTCAGCACCTCACGATTTGTGCGGCGCTTCCTCTAATGCCCACAGCAGGAGGACATTGCGACACTTCAACAATCCGAAAACAAACAAATAGAAATGACGCCGTGCTCGCTGCGAAAGCAGAGATAAGTCGGCGCCGATCACTCAAGAAACAGCGCGAAGAGCAAACGGCTCATCTCTATTTTCGAGAATCCAGTTCGCGATAAAGGGTTCGCAAATATGATAGGCCTTCCACGGTCAGACGGTGCTCGTCTCGTTCTCCTTCGATATACCTTTTCATAAGATGCTTGGACAGTCGCTCCCGCACACCTTCCAACTCGGAGCGGTCGGCGAGGGCCCCATAAATATTCAGCGCGCGATCAACTGGCAGTATATTCATCGGATTCCTCTAAGATATTTGGGTATTCAAGTAACAGGATGCTCAATCGTTCCCAAAATAGACGCTTAACGCCGCGACTTCTTCTGCCAAACAAGAACCATGTTGGCGCGGGTTACACCCGGCCCGATCGGCTTCGACATCCGGACGTTCGAATGCCCTGCGTGCAGTCACCTCCATCAGACTGTGGTCGAACTACTAATCGACCCGATGAAGTCCCTCAGAACCCACACATGGCTTCGCGGACAACTGCAAGCGCCCACGTAAGGGTGCGCCAATTTGAACGTTTAATTGGGGAAGGCCGCCCTCGCATTGTGGGCGGACTAGCCTCGCGACGTGCAAGAGAACCTTTTCGAAACGGCTGTGGCGGAGGACGTTATAATTCTAAACTATTTGGCTTCGTACCTGCACGATCGTCCTAAACGGCGCACCCGGCAAAGCCGATCCAGTTAGCTTAGGGCGGGCTACCGCTTGCGGAGCTCGGCAGATGTCCAAGTCCTCGAATTAAACTCAGACTATATGCACTAGCGCTCTTATATTCGACGGACAGGATACCCATCTTCATATCATCGCCGCCCCCTACGTGGCATCTATCGGTGACTGAGAGACAGTTGCGCTCCCGCCTTACTCGAAAGAGGGCGCAGAGCGATGCAGAAACGACGACACCGTTTCACACAGTACCGACACCGTTTCACACAGACGCAGCCTCTTGAAGAGCGGCTAATTGAACATGCGACGCGGCTGCGCGATGAAGCTAAATCGCTTCCCCCTGGTGTCGTGCGCGAGGCGATTCTAAGGCGGGCTGAGCAGGCGGAAACTGGCGCGCACATGAGCCGGTGGCTGCGCTCGCCTGATTCAAAGAGTAACGCGTAATCTGCACAAGCATAAGAACCATGCCGGTCCACAAAACGGCTTCGACGGAGGATACGCATCGCGACGCGAAATCGCGCGCCGCGGCTCTGTCGCGATGGGACGATGAGCTAGGCGCAGTCCCCGACGGACTGCCGAGGTGAACCAATTTCGGCAACAGGAGGATACCCCATGTCACGTAAAAACATGTCACTGACAAAATTCGGCATCGATGACGGCCCGCACAACATGGACGGGCTACGGCTTTTCGCGCGCGACGGAACTGAACGGGTCGAAGCGTTCATAGGCCGCAAGGTGATGGACGTCTGGGTCGAATCCATCGAGCACCGGGGAGGACGGCAGAGTCTGTTCCGCGATCAGTACAACGCGTTGGGCAAGCGCAATCTTGCGGCGATTGAGCGGATCGTGAAAGCGAAATACCAACGGGGCGCCGCTTATAACCGCCAGCATCCCTATGTCGAGGTGCTGTTCTCGGATATCACGGAAAGCGGCGAGGCCCTGGACCTGGGGGGCCTTGTACGCCTGCCCTTGCCGCCGGAGTTTCTCAGGCTGGGTTGAGTCGGGTCTGCCAAACGAGGCCCTACGATGTCTGACAAGATCAGCACGATTTTCGGCAATGTGCCGCGCTGGCAGCACGGCCAGCGCCCCGCGCGATCCAGATCGCCTTAAATATCGCAACGAGCCAAAGGACCAAGGATGAAAAAGCCCATTCTCTCAATTGACGAACCGGAGTCGAAAAAAGCACCGCGAGCCGACCGGCTTCCTACCGAGGGCTTCGTGATGGTTGTCGACGGCCATTTCAAGTCAAAGTTCGACACTGCCGAGGCTGCCGAAGCAGCGGGCCGGAAACTGAAATCGACTTATCCGATGCTCCAGATCGAAATCTATGATGCTGCCACCCAGGTCCGCACGTTGTTGAGCTAATGCATTATCGGTTCCGATTGAATCAGAACCGACGCTCTAGATTTTGTTTTGACGCGTTTCCCTCACGCGAAGCGATATCCACTTCGCGCGAAAACGCTATACCCCAATCCGGCAATCCGGTTGGTTGCGGCGAACGCCTTCACACCCGGCGATCGCCCTACTCCTCCACGCCCGCTTCGTGCGGGGTGAACTGGTAGACCGAGGAGCAGAACTCGCAGGTCACCATCACCTTGTCATCCTTGACCATCTCGGCGCGGTCCTTGGGCGCAAAACTTTTCAGCATCGCGGAGACCGCCTCGCGCGAGCAGGAGCATTGTGCGCGCAAGGTCAGCGGCGAGAACACGCGCACGCCGCGCTCGTGAAACAGGCGATACAGCAGTCGCTCGCCCGACAGATCGGGATCGATCAGTTCGACGTCCTCGACAGTGCCGATTAACGACTGCCCCTCGACCCACGCATCATCCTCGGCGACGGTATGCGTCACCGCGCCTTCCGGCGCATCGCCCGGATGCAGATCGGCCTGCCGCGCGCGCTCGGGCGACTTCGGCAGGAATTGCAGCAGCATGCCGCCGGCGCGCCAGCGATGCTTGCCGCCGTCGCCGCCGCGCCATTCTTCGCCGACCGCGAGCCGCACGCGGGTCGGGATCTGCTCGGAGCGCAGGAAATATTCATGGGCGGCATCCTCGAGGCTACCGCCGTCGAGCGCCACTAGGCCCTGGTAGCGGCTCATGTCCGCGCCCTGATCGATGGTCATCGCGAGATGGCCTTTGCCAAGCAGGGCGCCTGAATCCTGCCCGTCCTTCAGCCGCCTTGCGTCATAGCGCGCATAGGCGCGGAGCCGATCCGGCGACTGGAAATCCACGATCAGAAACGACACCGGACCGTCGGTCTGCGTCTGCAAAATGAAACGGCCGTCGAACTTCAGCGCCGAGCCAAGCAGCGTCGCCAGCACGATCGCTTCGCCAAGCAGTTTTCCAACCGGAGCCGGATAATCGTGCTTGGCCAGGATGTCATCGAGCGCGGGGCCGAGCCGGGTCAACCGTCCGCGCAGATCGAGCGAAGCGACCTCGAACGGCAGCACTGCGTCATCGACGGGAACGGACGAGGGCGCGCGGATCGGCGCCTCGGTTGTGATTTTGATGTCTGATTGTGAATCCATGGCGCCTTATCTGGGGGCTCGGAATGCAAAACGAAAGGGGTGATCCGTGTCCCGGACGCGGTGCAGCGTGCAACGCTGCTCCGCAGAGCCGGGACCCAATTGCAAGTGGTGTGGACCCCGGCTCTGCAGCGCACCGCTAACGCGCTGCGCAGCGTCCGGGGAACGCAACTAGGGCTCACGCCACTTCGTTAAAACACCAGGCCAGAATGCCCTTTTGCGCATGCAGGCGATTTTCGGCTTCGTCGAACACGACCGATTGCGGGCCATCGATCACTTCATCGGTGACTTCTTCGCCGCGATGCGCGGGAAGGCAGTGCATGAAGATCGCGTCCGGCTTGGCCAGCGACATCAGCTTCGCATTGACCTGATAAGGTTTCAGCACATTGTGGCGATGTTCGCCGTCTTTGTCGCCCATCGAGACCCAGGTGTCGGTGACGACGCAATCGGCGCCGCGCACGGCGGCTTCGGGATCGGTGCCGAGCACGATCGGCGCCTGCGTCGCCTTGATCCAGTCCTTCATCGCCTTGTTCGGCGCGAGCTGCGGCGGGGTTGCGACGTTGAGCTTGAACTTGAAACGCTCGGCCGCATGCGCCCACGAGGCCAGCACGTTGTTGTCGTCGCCGGTCCAGGCCACGGTGCGTCCTTCGATCGGGCCGCGATGCTCCTCGAACGTCATCAGGTCGGCCATCACCTGACAGGGATGCGAGCGCCGCGTCAGGCCGTTGATCACGGGCACGGTGGCATGCGCGGCCAGCTCCAGGAGCGCATCGTGGTTGAGAATGCGGATCATGATCGCATCGACATAGCGCGACAGCACGCGCGCGGTGTCGGCGATGGTCTCGCCGCGGCCGAGCTGCATTTCGGCCCCGGTCAGCATGATGGACTCGCCGCCGAGCTGGCGCATGCCGACGTCGAACGACACCCGGGTGCGGGTCGAGGGGCGTTCGAAGATCATCGCCAGCGTCTTGCCTTCGAGCGGCTTCTTGCTTTTCTCATGCGCTTTCAGCTTCGCCTTCATGGTGGCGCTTAACGCCAGCATGCTGCGCAATTCATCTAACGGCAGTTCGTTGATGTCGAGAAAGTGACGGACGGACTTGCTCATCATCCCGCCGCCTTCTTCAACTGCGAGCTCGACAGCACGACGCAGGCTCGCTCCAGCATCTGGACCGACTCGTCGATCTCGGCCTCGGTCACGATCAGGGGCGCCAGAAACCGCACCACATTGTCGCCGGCGCCGACCGTCAGCAGCTTCTGGTCACGCAACGCATTGACGAGATCGCCCGACGGCACCACGGCCTTGACGCCGACCAAAAGCCCCTCGCCGCGCACTTCCGAGAGAACAGTGGGATAGCGGTCGACGACGGAGGCCAGCTTCTGTTTCAACAGCAGCGACATTTTCTGCACGTGATCAAAGAAGCCGGGCTTGAGCATCACATCGAGCACGGCATTGGCCGCAGCGATCGCCAGCGGATTGCCGCCGAAGGTCGAGCCGTGCGAGCCCGGTGTCATGCCGCTCGCCGCTTCGGCGGTGGCCAGCACCGCGCCGATCGGGAAACCGCCGCCCAGCGCCTTTGCCAGCGACATCACATCCGGCGTCACGCCGACGCGCTTGTAGGCGAAGAGATCGCCGGTGCGGCCCATGCCGGTCTGCACCTCGTCGAACGCGAGCAACAGGCCCTTCTCGTCGCAGAGCTGGCGCAGCGCCTTGAAGAAAGACTGCGGCGCCGAGCGCACGCCGCCCTCGCCCTGCACCGGCTCGATCAGGATGCCCGCGGTCTGCGGGCCGATCGCTTTCTTGACCGCTTCGAGATCGCCATGCGGCACCTGGTCGAAACCGTCCATCGGCGGCCCAAAGCCTTCGAGATATTTCGCGGAGCCGGTGGCCGCGAGCGTGCCCAACGTGCGGCCGTGGAACGCGCCCTCGAAGGTGATGAGGCGATAGCGTTCTGGATGGCCCTTGGAGAATTGATAGCGGCGCACGACCTTGATCACGCCTTCCATCGCCTCCGCGCCGGAATTGCAGAAGAACACCAGGTCGGCAAAGCTCTGCTCGCAGAGCCGCGCGGCCAGCTTCTCGCCATCGGGCGACTTGAACAGGTTCGACATGTGCCAGAGCTTCGTCGACTGTTCCTGCAACGCCTTGATCAGGTGCGGATGGCAGTGACCGAGCGCATTCACCGCGACGCCTGAGGTGAAGTCGAGATAACGCTCGCCATTGGTGGCGGTCAGCCAGCAGCCTTCGCCGCGTTCGAAGCCGAGATCGACCCTGGCGAAGACGGGGAGCAGATGCGACGTGGCGCTATTGGTCATGGCAATCACTGAGGTTTGAGACCTGCCTTTGAGACCTGCCGCGGGCGTGCATTGGCGCGAACGCGGCAACAGCCGGTCTTGCGAAAACGAAACGTGCCGCCTCTTAAGGGCGGCACGTGAGAGGCATTCTATGTGGGCGGGGAGCGCTGTCAACACGCCACGGAACGGCTTTTCCTGCAGTGCAAGGGGCTGAAATCCGTAGGATTGCGGTGTGGTGGAAAACACGCAGTGAAATGCCTAGATGTCAGAACATGTGGACGCTCGGGCCCGGACTCTTGCGCCGGAGTCACGCCATATTGTAGCGTTTGGGCTGTCGGATACGACATCTCGTGCGGCAGTTCTGATCCCTGGAGTCCTTTTGTGCAGGCGTAAACGTTCGGGCGCGGTTAGCGCGCCCGGCGAGGGCTAAGGGATTCTGACCGCAGGGATTTTTGAGACGATGACATCGCCAGCGCCGCCCCGATTGGCCGGCGCGATGCGAAGGGAAGATTACGATGACGGTTTTGACCTGGTCCGACGATCGCGTCGAGCAGCTTAAGAAGCTCTGGGAAGCCGGATTGTCGGCAAGCCAGATCGCCGCGGAACTCGGAAATGTGACACGAAACGCCGTAATCGGCAAAGTGCACCGGCTGGGTCTCTCCGGCCGTGCCAAGAGCCCCTCCTCGGCCGCCCCGCGGCAGCGCAAGGCACGTCCCGCCCAGCCGATGATGCGCGTGTCGCGCCCGGTCTCGCGCGGCAATACCGCGCTCGCGCACGCCTTCGAAGTCGAGATGGAGCCGGATCCGATCGCCTTCGACAATGTCGTGCCGATGAGCCAGCGGCTGTCGCTGCTCGAACTGAACGAGGCGACCTGCCACTGGCCGGTCGGCGATCCCTCAAGCCCGGAATTCTTCTTCTGCGGCGGCAAAGCGCTCACTGGCCTGCCTTATTGCGCCCACCACTCGCGCATCGCCTACCAGCCCGCCGCCGACCGCCGCCGTCAGCAGCCGAAGCAGACAAGGTAAGTCGCGGTTCGTCGTAGCCCGGATGGAGCGAAGCGAAATCCGGGCTACGCGTTCCACTGTCATTGCGAGCGTAGCGAAGCAATCCATACTTGCTTTGCCGCACGATGGATTGCTTCGCTTCGCTCGCAATGACGATGAGAGAGTCCCCGCTTTCGCGCGGACAACGATGGAGCCTTACGGCTCCACCTTCGCAAATCGGTCATCCAGCGCGTAACCGGCGCCGCGGACGGTGCGGATCGGGTCCTGCTCGCGGCCGGGGTTGAGCAGCTTGCGCAAGCGGCCGATGTGGACGTCGACGGTGCGCTCGTCGATGTAGATGTCGCGGCCCCAGACGCTGTCGAGCAACTGCTCGCGGCTGAAGACGCGGCCGGGATGCTCCAGGAAAAATTCCAGCAGGCGATACTCGGTCGGACCGAGATCGATCTGACGGCCCGAGCGCGCGACGCGGCGTTTTTCGCGATCGAGTTCGATGTCGCCATAGGTCAGCACAGTGGCGAGCCGCTCGGGGCTTGCCCGCCGCAACAGGCCCTTCACCCGCGCCAGCAGTTCCGGAACCGAGAACGGCTTGACGATGTAGTCGTCGGCGCCGGTCGCAAGCCCGCGCACGCGCTCGCTCTCCTCGCCGCGCGCCGTCAGCATGATGATCGGCAATTGCTTGGTTTCCGGCCGGGCGCGCAGGCGGCGGCACAGCTCGATGCCGGAGAGCCCCGGCAGCATCCAGTCAAGCACGACGAGATCGGGCACGCGCTCTTTCAGCCGCGTATCCGCATCGTCGCCGCGTCCGACGGTTTCGACCTCATAGCCTTCAGCGTCGAGGTTGTAGCGCAACAGCGTGGTCAGCGCTTCCTCATCCTCGACCACCATAATGCGCGCGCTCATCTCGTATCCCTCAGCTATTCGGAACCGCGGTGGCAAAGGTCGTCATGTCGCCCTTCGGGCGCTTGTCGAGCATCTGCTGACCCTCGATCATGTAGAACACGGTTTCGGCGATGTTGGTGGCGTGATCGCCGATCCGTTCGATGTTCTTGGCGCAGAACATCAGATGGATGCAGAACGAGATGTTGCGCGGATCTTCCATCATATAGGTCAGGAGTTCGCGGAACAGCGAGGTGCAGATGGCGTCGACTTCCTCGTCGCCCTTCCACACCGCCATCGCCGCCGGCAGATCGTGCGCGGCATAGGCGTCCAGCACCGACTTGACCTGCGATTGTACCAGGTCGGTCATGTGTTCGAGGCCGCGCATCAGCTTCAGCGGCTGGAAATCGTTCTCCAGCGCCGCGACACGCTTGCCCATGTTCTTGGCGAGGTCGCCGATCCGTTCCAGATCGGTGGCAACCCGCATCGAGCCGACGATTTCGCGCAAATCGATCGCCATCGGCTGACGGCGGGCGATGGTCAGCACCGCGCGCTCCTCGATCAGATGCTGCAGGCGGTCGATCTCGACGTCGGTGGCGACGACGTGCTTGCCGAGCGCGACGTCGCGGCGGACCAGCGCGTCGACGGATTCGGTGATCATGCGCTCAGCCAGGCCGCCCATCTCGGCAACAAGGCGCGTCAATTCCTGAAGGTCGCTGTCGAATGCCTTGGCGGTGTGCTCAGAAGCCATCTGTTATCTCCTTAACCAAACCGCCCCGTGATGTAGTCCTGGGTACGTCGATCGCGCGGCGAGGTGAAAATCTTGTTGGTATCGTCGAATTCGATCAGCTCGCCGAGATACATGAAGGCGGTCTTGTCCGAGACGCGCGCCGCCTGCTGCATATTATGGGTGACGATGGCGATGGTGTAGTCCTCCGCCAGTTCCTGAATCAGTTCCTCGATCTTGGCGGTCGAGATCGGATCGAGCGCCGAGCAGGGCTCGTCAAACAGGATCACCTCGGGCCTGACCGCAACGGTGCGCGCGATGCATAGCCGCTGCTGCTGACCGCCGGACAGCGAGAGGCCACTGGCGTTCAACTTGTCCTTGACCTCGTTCCATAGCGCGCCGCCGCGCAGCGCCTTCTCGACCCGGCCGTCCATCTCGGACTTCGAGATCTTCTCATAGAGACGGATGCCGAAGGCGATATTCTCGTAGATCGTCATCGGGAACGGCGTCGGCTTTTGGAACACCATGCCGACGCGGGCCCGCAGCAGATTGAGGTCGAGCTTCGGGTCGAGGACGTTGGTCTGGTCGAGCAAGAGCTGACCGGTGGCGCGCTGACCCGGATAGAGATCATACATCCGGTTGAATATCCGCAGCAACGTGGATTTGCCGCAGCCGGACGGGCCGATGAAGGCGGTGACGCGATGGGTGCCGAGCGTGAGATTGATGTCCTTCAGCGCGTGGTGCTCGCCATAGTAGAAGTTCAGGCCGCGGGCGGTCACCTTGGGTGCGGCCTCCGGCAGCGCCACCTGCGGAACTGGGCCGCTCGCGTTACTCACGGATACGGAGAGTTCGGTCATTTGGATATCCTCTCGGCGCCAAGAATGCGCGCGCCAATGTTTAGGGCCAATACGGTGAGCGTGATCAACAGGGCACCGGCCCAGGCGAGTTGCTTCCAGTAGGCATAGGGGCTCTGGACGAAGTTGTTGATGGTCACCGGCAGGTTCGCCATCGTCTTGGTCATATCCAGGCTGAAGAACTGGTTGGAGAGCGCGGTGAACAAGAGCGGCGCGGTTTCGCCGGCGACCCGGGCGGTCGCGAGCAGGACGCCGGTGATCAGGCCAGCGCGCGCGGCACGATAGGCGATGCGCCGGATCACCAGCGAGCGCGGCATGCCGAGCGCGGACGCCGCTTCCCGCAGGGGATTGGGAACCAATCCCAGCATGTCCTCGGTGGTGCGGACCACCACGGGGATCACGATCACGGCGAGCGCGAGACATCCGGCGAACGCCGAGAACCCGCCCATCGGCACCACGATGGCGCCGTAGATGAACAGGCCGATGATGATCGAGGGCGCACTCAACAGGATGTCGTTGATGAAACGGATCACCGAGGTGAGCTTGTCGTGCTTGCCGTATTCGGCGAGGTAGGTGCCGGCGAACAGGCCGAGCGGCGCGCCAATGCCGACCCCAACCATGGTCATGATGATCGAGCCGATGATGGCGTTGCGCAGGCCGCCGTCGGTCGATCCGGGCGGTGGCGTATCCTGAGTGAAGACGGCGAAATTGATGCCGGAAAGGCCATTGAAGAACAGCGTGAACAGGATCAAAGCGAGCCAGGTCACGCCGAACAGCGCGGCGCCCATGCACAGGTACTTGACGATGATGTTGTTGCGGCGGCGAGATACGTAAATCGGGTTCATGATCTCAGTTCCCCGCTTTCTGTTCCAGCCGCATCAGCATCAGCCTTGCGGCAGCAAGAACGAAGAACGTCAAAATGAACAGCAACAGGCCGAGCAGGATCAGGCCGGACTGGTGCAGGCCGTCGCTCTCGGCGAATTCGGAAGCGATCGCAGCAGAGATCGTGGTGCCGGGCGCGAAGAGCGAGGACTGGATCTTGAACGAATTGCCGATGATGAAGGTGACCGCCATGGTCTCGCCGAGCGCGCGGCCGAGCGCCAGCATAATGCCGCCGATCACGCCGACCCGGGTATAGGGGATCACGACGTTGCGGACGACTTCCCAGGTGGTGCAGCCGACGCCGTAGGCCGCCTCCTTCAAAACCGGCGGCACCGTCTTGAACACGTCGACCGAGATTGCGGTGATGAAGGGCAGCACCATGATCGCCAAAATCAGCGAGGCATTGAACAGGCTGAGATAGGACGGCGGGCCGGCGAAGATCGTGCCGAGCACCGGGACGCCATCGAACACGCTGATCATGAACGGCTGGAAGTTGTTGGCCAGGAACGGCCCCAGCACGAAGAAGCCCCACATGCCGTAGATGATCGAGGGAATGCCGGCGAGCAGTTCGATGGCAAGGCCGATCGGACGACGCAGCCAGAGCGGGCAGATCTCGGTAAGGAACACCGCAATGCCGAGGCCGACGGGAATGGCGATCATCATCGCGATCACGGAGGTGACCAGCGTGCCGTAGATCGGGCCGAGCGCACCCAGCACCGGTGGATCGGCCGACGGCGCCCAGCGCTGCGTCCACAGGAATGCTGCGCCGTACTCCCGGATCGCGGGCCAGGCGCCGACGATCAGCGAAAGGATGATGCCGCCGAGGATCAGGAGGACCGAGATCGCGCAGGCGCGCGTGATCCAGTAGAAGGTAATATCGCCAAACTTGAAAGCGCCAAGGGCCCGGGCGCGGTCATAGGGTCCGGCAGCTTCCATTACGTCGCTTTCAACCGCCATTTCTGCCACGCTGGTCCCCTGTCTTTTACTTCAACGCCCGAAAAATGTCGCTTCTGCTTTGAGGCGATCTTCTTGACGATTTACCCGGCGTCATTCCGGGATGGTCCGAAGGGCCAGAAATCTCGAGATTTCGGATTCGCGACTTCGTCGCGCCCCGGAATGACGGGGCGCGACGTGCTCAACGTCTGCTTCAGCTCTTGATCTCGGAGGTCCAGGTCTTCTCGATCTGCTTGACGACCGAGTCCGGCATCGGGATGTAGTCGAGTTCTTCAGCCATCTTGTCGCCCTTCTCGAACGCCCACTTGAAGAACTTGATGGCTTCGGCCGAGGCCGCCTTGTCCACAGGCTCCCGGTGCATCAGGATGAAGGTCGCACCGGTGATCGGCCACGAGGCTTCGCCGGGCTGGTCGGTCAGAATCACGTAATAGTTCTTGGCGCCGGCCCAGTCAGCATTGGCGGCTGCGGCCTGGAACGCACCGATGGTCGGCTGCACGGTCTTGCCGGCCTTGTTGATGACCGCGCCATAGGTCAGCTTGTTCTGCTTGGCATAGGCGTACTCGACGTAACCGATCGAGTTCTTGGTCTGGCTGACATTGCCGGCGACGCCTTCATTACCCTTGGCGCCGACGCCGGTCGGCCACTCCACGGCGGTGCCGGAGCCGGCTTTCGCCTTCCATTCGGCATTGGTCTTGGAGAGATAGTCGGTCCAGAGGAAGGTCGTGCCCGATCCATCCGAGCGGCGAACCACCGTGATGGCCTCGCTCGGCAGCTTCAGTTTGGGATTGAGCTTGGCGATCGCGGGATCGTCCCACTTCTTGATCTTGCCGAGATAGATGTCGCCGAGCAGTTCGCCCGAGAACACCAGTTCACCCGGCTTGATGCCTTCAAGATTGACGACCGGCACTAAGGCGCCCATCGCCTGCGGCCACTGGATCATGCCGTCCTTTTCGAGCTGCTCCGGCTTGAGCGGCATGTCGCTGGCGCCGAAGGTCACGGTCTTAGCCACGATCTGCTTGATACCGGCGCCGGAGCCGATCGACTGGTAGTTCAGACCGTTGCCGGTCTCCTTCTTGTAGGCGTCGGCCCACTTCGAATAGAGCGGGAACGGGAAGGTGGCGCCCGCGCCGGTGATATCGGCAGCGAACGCCGAGGTCGACGCGGCGACCAGGCCGGCGGCGACGATTGTCTTGACGAAATTCATGGTTGATCTCCATCTCCTGAGCGAAGCGCTGTTGCGTCCGATCGCGCTCATGCCGCCCGTGTAGGCGCGGTCGATAGAGCTTTTACGAAGGTTCGATGACAGTTGGATGACATATCCAAGCGATTGAAATTGCTTGTATTTATGCCGTCGTCGGGGGTTTCGCCGGAGGAAAACAGGCAGTAAAGGTGGCGCCGTTTTTCGGCACGCTTTCGATCAAAAGACGGCCGCGATGGCGGTTAAGAATATGTTTCACCAAGGATAAACCGAGCCCGGTTCCACCCTGCGCCCGGCTGTCGCCGACATCGACCCGATAGAACCGCTCGGTCAGTCGCGGCAGGTGTTCCGGCGCGATGCCGGGGCCGAAATCGCGGACCATGACGCGGACTTCCGGCGCGCCCTCTCCCGCGGCGACCTGGTTCAGCGACACGATCACCCTGCCGCCGGACGCGCCATATTTGAGCGCGTTCTCGATCAGGTTCTCGAACAGCCGCAGCAGTTCCTCGCGATCGCCCGCAATCGCGACCGGCGTCTCCGGCAGATCGATCTCGATCGCCACCTGGCGTTCCCTGGCCAGCGGCTCCAGCCCGTCGGCGACCTGGCGAATGATCGGCACGATATCGACGCAAGCTTCGGGGCGGACATGCGCCGACAGCTCGACCCGCGACAGCGACAGCAGGTCGTCGATCAGCCGCGCCATCCGGGTCGCCTGCGTATGCATGATGGACAGAAAGCGCTCGCGCGCCTTGGCGTCATCCTTGGCCGGGCCCTGCAGCGTATCGATGAAACCCGACAAAGCGGCGAGCGGCGTGCGCAGCTCGTGGCTGGCATTGGCGACGAAATCGGCGCGCATTTCCTCGACCCGGCGCAACGGCGTCTGGTCGTGGAAGGTCATCAGCATGCACCGTTCGGTGCCGCCGAACAGCGTCGGCACCGGTACCGGCGTGATGATCAGTTCCATCCAGCGGTCGACCGGCACCTGGTCGAGATAGTTGGCGCGGCGCGGCTCGCTGGTCGCGATCGCCTCGCGCAATGCGGTGATGATCTCGGGAGAGCGCAGCGCGAACTGGGCGAGTTCGTTCTTGCGCAACGCCGGCGCGAGCTGGGCGGCCGCCGCATTGAGGTGAATGACGCGGCCGGCGCGGTCGAGCAGCACGGCCGGGTCCGGCATGCCGGCAACGACGGCGCTAACGGCAGCAGATTCAACCGGACTGACGGCGCGGACATCCTCGCGGGAACCGACGGTGTCATGCAGCCGCCATGGCACCAGCGCTGCGGCGGCGATGCAGATGAAGACCGCAACCGCACGCGCCAACGAGAGATCGGCCAGCAGCACCAGCGCGCAAAGCGCCAGCCCGGCGGCCAACAGGATGATGGCCGAATGCCGCAGCCGATCCGGCCACGGCGCAAAGAAGGAGGAGTTCGAATCGTCTATCGCCATGGACGCAGGCTTTTCTTCCGCTGTTCGCGAGGCGCCCGCCGCATCATCAGGCGCCGGTGTCTCCACGCTCGCGCACATAGACGGGGGCCTCATGCCTCGGCTCGGGGTCGGCGGCAGGCGCCAAATGGCGCAGGCGCTTCGATCGCGCGCCGATGATAATCTCCCGAAGCGTCAGCAAGATTACAGATATGACAAAAGGGCCAATATAATAGAGGACGCGGAACAGCAGCATGCCGGCGAGCAGTTCCTCCCGGTCCATCTGCCAGAGGCCGACCAGCATGGCAGCGTCGAAGACGCCGAGCCCGCCCGGCGAATGGCTGGCGAAACCCAATAGCGTCGCCGATACGAAGATGACCGCGACGACGACAAAGCCGATATCGGGCTCGTCCGGCACCAGCATGTACATCGCGAGCGCACAGAAGCCGAGATCGACGATGCCGATAGCGATCTGCAGCAGCGTCAGCGGGCCGCCCGGCAGCGTGACCGTCCACGGTCCGCGGCCGACGCTGCGCGGCTGGGCCCAGACCCAGGCGACATAGCCGACCAGGGCGATGATGATTCCAAACGCTGCAACGCGGTTGAGCCAGGCCGGCAGTTGATCGATCGCGGCAGCGGCTTCCGGATGGTAGGCGATGCCGAGGCCCAAAACCGCGGCATTGCCGAGCCAGAAGGTCAGCCCGGCCAGGAAGCAGATTTTGGCCACGTCGATCGCGTTCAACCCCCAGGCCGAATAAATCCGGTAGCGCACCGCGCCGCCGGTGAAGACGCTGGCACCGACATTGTGCCCGATCGAATAGGAGGTGAAGGCCGCCAGCGCGTTGATGCGGTAGGGTACGTGGTGCTGGCCGATGGCGCGGACGGCGAACCAGTCATAGAAGGTGAGCGTGAAATAGCCCGCCGCCACGAACAGGGCCGCCAGCGCGATCCGGCGCGGCTCGGTGCCCTTGATGGCCTCGATCACCTCGTTGGTGTCGATGCCGCGGAGCATGTGATAGAGCACGTAGCACGCAACGGCGATGACCGTGATGCTGATAACGACCCCGAGCTTATGCAGGACCTGTTTCTGGCGCAGAAACGAAGTCGCCCTGCGTATTGCTTCCAGCATCTACACCTCGAATTGCGCTTCTGCGACGACGGCGCTGGCGCGAACCCCGCCGCCGCTACGCGGCTCCCTTGCCCCTCTGGTAGCGCGTTTTGGGCCGAAGTGGAATTCGCCGGACGACAATAAAACGCGCTTCTTCAACATATTAGGCGCCGTTGATGACGGCGGTAGCACAGTTTTGCTGTATTCCGCCGCCCGATGGGGGTTCCGGACCATAGCCTGGACTGGTCAACAACCCGTGACGGTAACGGCGGTAAAACGGGCCGGCGCATCATGCAGTCAGGCCGGGGGCGCACTGCGCGAGACCACCCAGTCGCGCAACGATGATCCGACCGCACAGCCGCAGAGGTAGAGTGCGAACATGATCAGGCCGAGATCGAGCCAGTAGCCGAAACGGCCGGGCACGACGCGCGCGAGCGCGGCTGCGACCAGCGCCGCGACCAAAGCCGAAAGCGCCCACCGCCATTTTCGCGAGATGCCTTCGCCGTGCTGAACCACGGATATCCAGCCCATGGCGAAGCCGAGCAGCACCGATGCCAAGAGCCAGCCCCAGTAGAATGTGGTCAGATACGCCATGCTCACTTCACCACGAAATCGATGCGGCGGTTCTGCGCCTTGCCCTGGTCGGTCTCGTTGCCCGCAATTGGCTGCGTCGAACCATAGCCGACCGCACTGAACCGGTTGGCGGGTAATCCCGCCTTAACCAGATAGTCGGCGACCGCCTGCGCACGCTTCTCGGACAGCGCCTGGTTGGCCGCCTCGTCGCCGTCGCCGTCGGTATGCCCTGATATCTCGATATTGGCGGCCGGACAGCGCAACGCGGTTTCGATCAGGCGGTCGAGCAGACCGGCGGAATCGGCGACGATGTCGGCCTTGCCGGGTTCGAAGCGGATCCGGGCCTTGCCGAGCAGCTCGGTGAATAATTGCTGGCAGACCGTCGCGTCCACCGGCGCGGCGGCCGGCTTGACCGAAATTTCCGGCTTGAACTGCCAGCCCTGCGGAAAGTCCTTGCCGAGGCCGGCGCGGATCTGACTGGCGGCGGCGTCATAGAGCGCATCGCCCGACAGCTTCACCTCGCGGTCGGAGACGACCAACGTACCGGTCGACAGCCGCGACAGCGCACCTAGCGCTGATACCACCGCGTTGGCGAAACCTGCGGGCGCGCCGATGCTCGTCTTGAGGTTATCGACGACTTTTTCGCTGAAGAATTTGCGCCCCGCAGCCGCCACCAGCGTGGCGTGGACGTTGTTGTCGGGCACGTTGCCGGTCAGTGTCAGCGTTACCGCGACGGGATCCTTATAGGCCTGAAAGATGTAGGGCGGCGCCTTGACGTCGTTGGCCGCGACCGAAAAACCCTCGGGCAGATTTTTCAGCGCCGCGGCGACGGCTTCCCGGCCGCCGAGTTCACGCGCCATGCCGGACAGGCTGACCTTGGTGTCCGACAGCGTGATCTTGCCTTCCTTCAGCTTGCCGACCTGGTCGAGCAGCAACAGCGCGGCATTGTCGAAATGCGGCGGCGCCCCGCGCGACAAATTCATCCGGTCGACCACTTCGACACCGCCGAGATTGACGCGCGCCGCCTCCATCAACCGGCTCTTGCTCGCCGGCAGGGGCGAATTGCCCGAGAGCGTTACCCGGACGACGTCGCGTTCGGCAGACCAGACGAACGGCTTGGCTTCGGGAACGAGCCGGGTTTCGTCGTTAACCAAACGCACGCCCAGCACCGCTTCCACAGAAGCCACCGCACTCTGCCGGCCGTCTTCCGAGAATGCGTCTGCGGCCAGGGTCACGTCGCGGCCTTCGACCGAGATCCGCCGTTTATCGAGGATGGTGCCCTTGAGCGCGGCGGCCGAACGCTGCGCCAAGTCAACTTCCAGTGGTTCTGTGCTCGTCCAGGCCGCGATAGCCCAACAAATGACCAGCGGAATGACACCCGGCCACCATTTGCTACTCCACCTGAAAAGTCCGCGCATTCGAGTTCCCGCCGGGTCTGGAACGGAGAGAAAACAAACCCTTGCGAGGCTGTCAAACCCGAAATGTCGCAGGCGAGAAACGAGAGGAAATCGGTCCGGCTAACCGTTTCTTCAGCGCTCTGTCGCTAGTTTCGTCCCGGTAATTAACCGGGCAGCCCTGTATCTCGATGAAACTGCTTCGCAACACCGTCATTCGCGCCGGGCTGGAAGCGCTGTACTTCTCCGGAGCGCACTACCTGCTGCGACCAATCTTCGCAGGCATCGGCGCCATTTTCATGCTGCACCACGTCCGTCCGCGCCGCGACGGTGAGTTTCAGCCCAATCATCATCTCGAAGTCGAGCCGGAGTTCTTGCGTGCGATGCTGGCGCATCTTCGCACGCTCGACGTCGATATCGTCACCATGGACGACGTGCATCAGCGACTCCAGAAGCCGAGTTTCGCGCGGCGCTTTGCCTGCTTCACTCTCGACGACGGCTATCGCGACAACCGCGATTACGCGCTGCCGGTGATGCGTGAGTTTGACGCGCCCCTCACCGTTTATGTCACGAGCGATTTCGCCGAAGGCACCGGAAGGTTGTGGTGGGTCGCGCTCGAAAAGGTGATCGCCAAGGCTTCCTCGATCGAAGTCCCGATCGGCGGCACAGCAATCCGCCTCGATGCCTCGACGCCGGTAGCCAAACAGACCACCTTCGACCGCGTGCACGACTGGCTGCGCCGACTGCCGGGCGAACACGACCTGCAGCGCGAAATCTCCGCGCTATGCACGCGCCATGACGTCGACGAGTATCTCATCGCCAGCGATCTCTGCATGTCCTGGGAGGAGCTGAAGGCGTTCGCGGACGATCCGCTGGTGACGATCGGCGCGCATACGGTTACGCATTGCAATCTGGCGCGGCAGAGCGAAGAAACCGCTTCGTTCGAACTGGCCGAAAGCCGCGCGCGGATCGAAGCGGCGTTGCAGCGGCCGGTGCTTCATCTCGCCTATCCCTATGGCGACCGGACCGCCGCGGGCCAGCGCGAATTCCGCCTGGCGAAGGCGGCAGGATTCAAGACGGCAGTCACGACGCGGCCGGGCATGATTTTTCCGGAAAGCGCCGACCACCTGACGGCGCTGCAGCGAATCTCGCTGAACGGCAATTACCAGGACGAACGGATCATCCCCATCCTGACCTCCGGCGCCGCCACCGCCATGTGGAACGGCTTTCGCCGCATCGACGCGGCGTAGATACAATTCGTAGCGCCGTAGCCCGGATGGAGCGCAAGCGAAATCCGGGACCTCTCGCAAGTGGCTAGATTTCCCGGATTGCGCTTCGCTCCATCCGGGCTACGGGTCCATTTCCCTTCCTTGACTCGTCGCCCTCCCCCGCCCAAAACCGGCGGCAAGACAATGGAGGAACGCAATGTTCAAGGATCTGTTCTCGCTCAATGGCCGCGTCGCGCTGGTGACGGGCGGGTCGCGCGGCATCGGCAAGATGATCGCGGCCGGCTTTCTCGCGCAGGGCGCGGCGAAGGTTTACATCACCGCGCGCAAGGCAGGTCCCTGCGAGGCGACCGCCAAAGAACTCACCGCCGCCTATGACGGCGAATGCATCGCGCTGCCGATCGACATCTCGACGGTCGAAGGCTGCGACAAGCTGGCTGGCGAAATCATCAAGCTGGAGCCGAAGCTCGACATCCTCGTCAACAATGCAGGAGCCGCATGGGGCGCGGAGTTCGACGAATTCCCCGAAAACGGCTGGGACAAGGTCATGGACCTCAATGTCAAGTCGCTGTTCTTCCTGACCAAGGCGCTGGCGAAGCCGCTGCGCGCAGCCGCCTCGCCCGATCGTCCCGCCAAGGTGATCAACATCGCCTCCATCGACGGCATCTTCGTCAATCCGATGGAGACCTATTCCTATGCGGCAAGCAAGGCGGCGGTGATCCATCTGACGCGGCGCATGGCGACCAAGCTGATCAAGGACAATATCAACGTCACTGCGATTGCGCCGGGCGCCTTCAAGTCCGACATGAACCGCGCCGCGCGCGATCACGCCGATGAAGTGGCAAAGCGCGTTCCGGCACGGCGCGTCGGCACGGACGAGGATATGGCGGGTGTCGCGATCTACCTCGCCTCGCGTGCGGGTGATTATGTCGTCGGCAATACGATCGCGGTGGACGGCGGCGTGGTGTATGCCACGGCGGGCAGCGAAATTGCAGGGTAGCCCCACAGCCGTCATACCCCGCGAAAGCAGGGTATCCAGTACGCTGCGGCTTCAACTGGTTGACCGCGGCGTTTCTGCAATTGATGCCGGTGTTTACTGGATCACCCGCCTTCGCGGGTGATGACGGCGTGCATTGAGGATGCCGTTTGCGCTTCCCTCACGGCTCGTCCTTATCATACTCGAAATCAGCCTGCGGCGCGTTGGGCAACTCACGCTCCAGCGCTTCACGGTATCGCAGGCATCCGCGCAGGAATTTCGGCCAAGGCGGGACAGCCACTTCCGGCGCGACACGCTCGGGCAGCAGTCCCCAGAGGTCGGGATGATGCCAGCACAAATCGTGACCGGTACTGTCGCGGTGCGTGCGGATGCCTGCCCTTAGACGCTTCACCTCCGCGACCAGTTGGTCGCGGTCCATTGCTTCGAGGTCATTGTCGGGGTCCATGTGCTGCTCCCCGATGCGGGGTGGTTCAGGTCTCGATCTTCACGTACTCGAAATCGCCGGGCTTGTTGTCGATGCCGACTTTCGGCGGCGAGATCCAGGAGGCGTACTGGCCGGCTTCGGTGACCGGCTTCATCAGCGAGGCGATGAAGTCGCCGTCCTGCGACGAAGGCAACCATTCGCCCTTGCGTTGGTTCCAGGTGGCGTCGTCGATCAGGACGCCATCGGGCGTCGCGTGCACATCCTTGAATTCGCCGATCTGGCGGTGGAACGCGACGTTCGGCAGGGTCAGCTTGTACTGATAGCCCGCGGTCGAGATCACCTTGTTCCAGCGCAGCATGCCCTTGACGCAATCCTGCGTGTAGTCGTCGCGCAGCCGCATGTTGAGCGCGGTCAGCGCCGGCTCGTCGACCCGCTTTATCACGCCGTCGACCAGCTTGAGCACCGGATAGGTGGCGTTCTTGAGCTGGTGGTCGTCGTCGATCTGGGTTTCCTTGTAGCGGCCCTTGATGCCGGCGTTGAAGGCATTCGCCGCGTTGGTCGATACTTCCGAGCCGAACAGATCAAGCGACAGCGAATAGTGCAGGTTCAGCTTCTTCTGGATGGTCGGCAAGTCGATCACGCCGAGCGCGCGGACCTTGGCGATGTCGGTCGGATCGGTGATGCCGGCCGCCTTCATCGCCTCGCAGGTGCGCTGCACGACGCGGCTGATGCCGGTCTCGCCGACGAACATGTGATGCGCCTCTTCGGTCAGCATGAAGCGGCAGGTGCGCGACAGCGGATCGAAGCCGGATTGCGCGAGCGAGTGCAACTGCATCTTGCCGTCGCGATCGGTGAAATAGGTGAACATGAAGAACGACAGCCAGTCCGGCGTCGCCTCGTTGAAGGCACCGAGCATGCGCGGGGAATCCGCATCGCCCGAGCGGCGCCGCAACAAATCGTCGGCCTCCTCGCGGCCGTCGCGGCCGAAATATTTCTGCAGGAGATAGACCATCGCCCAGAGATGGCGGCCTTCCTCGACATTGACCTGGAACAGGTTGCGCAAATCATAGAGCGAAGGCGCGGTCTTGCCGAGATGGCGCTGCTGCTCGACGGAGGCGGGCTCAGTGTCGCCCTGGATCACGATCAGGCGGCGCAACGTGGCACGGTGTTCGCCGGGGACTTCCTGCCAGGCCGGCTTGCCGTAATTCTCACCAAAGGGAATGACGCGGTTTTCTTCCTGGGGAGCAAGAAGAATGCCCCAGCGGTATTCCGGCATCTTGACGTAGTCGAACTTGGCCCAGCCGCGCGGATCGACCGAATAGGCGGTGCGCAAGTAAACCAGCGACTGCTGAAAACCTTCCGGCCCCATGTCGCCCCACCAGTCCATGTAGCCGGGATGCCAGCCTTCCAGCGCCTTCAGCACCTGGCGGTCTTCGCTGAGATTCACGTTGTTTGGGATTTTGGTCGAATAGTCGACGTTCATGAAGTTCATTGGGGGCTCCCGTGGTTCGCTCTCGTGTCCCGGACGCGGTGCAGCGTTCTTCACGATGCACCGCAGAGCCGGGACCTATTTCGGTGGCTGAGGTGGGTCCCGGTGCTGCGAGCCGCGTCACAAGCGTGCCGCGCAGCGCCTGGGACACGGACTCAAACCCGCGTCATATCGAATTGCGCCTTCTGGCCGGTGCCGTAGCGGCGCAGCGCGCCTTCTTCGCCGACCGCGTTGGGGCGCTGGAAGATCCAGTTCTGCCACGCCGTGAGGCGCGAGAAGATTTTCGATTCCATGGTCTCGGGACCAACGAAGCGCAGATTTGCTTCCATGCCGGTGAGGCCGTCGGGAGAGAAGGAGGTTCGCTCTTCCAGGAACACCCGCACCTCGTCGTCCCAATCGATATCGTCGAGCGCGAAGGTGACCAGACCGAGCTCTTCTGCTTCCTCAGCGTCGAGCGTGGTGCCGATGGTGGCTTCCGCGCGCTCCAGATCGGCCGGATCGGCCTGGAAGCGCGATTGCAGCCGGGTCAGGCCGTGGCTCATCGGATAGGGACCGAAATTCAGCGCGGTGAGCTGGATCGCCGGCGGCGGGCGGTTGTCGCCCTGGCGTGAGCCGATCAGCATATAGGAGCGGTCGGCGGCGAACACGAGTTCGGCGAGCGTGCCGGCAAAGCAGGAGCCGGGCTCGACCAGCGTCACCAGCGTCCGCGAGGTGACGTCGATGCGCTTCAGCACCCGCTTCCAGTAATGCCTGATCTCGTTGACCAGCCAGTGCGCCTTGTTGGCTTCGAGGAAGGCGTCGCAGGCCACCACATTGGCGGGATCGCCATGAGACTTGAACACCAGCATCGCGATTTCGAGTTCGTTGATGCGCAGGTGAAGAATCGCATCGTCCAACTCGCGCGCCACCTGCAGCGGCCAGAACGACGCGCCCTGCGCGATGAGGCCGTCGATATCGGCCGGCGGCGCGGCGTCCGGCGCCTTGATCGAAATGGTGGCGATCCGCGCGGCGCGGTCGATGTCGACGTTGACAAAGCCATAGCGGATTCCGCTGTCGTCAATGGTGCGGTTGAGCGGCGTCAGCGTGATGCCCTTGCCGCTGCCGTTGCGCTTCGAACTGGCGGCGAATTCTTTTGCGCGCTCGGCGACCTTGGCCTCCAGCTTGCTGTTCGGCGCGATCTCGTCGACCAGCCGCCAGGCAACCGCACGCTTGCCCTTAATTCCTTCCTCGATGGTGCAGAAGAAGTCGGCATGGTCGCGGCGCACCTTGCGCTTGTCGACCACGCGCGTCAGTCCGCCGGTGCCCGGCAGCACCGCGAGCAGCGGCACTTCCGGCAGAGCGACTGCGGCGGCGCCGTCGTCGGCCAGGATGATGTGATCGGTCGCCAGCGCCAGCTCATAGCCGCCGCCGGCCGCGGTGCCATTGACGACAGTGATGAAGCGCTGCCCGGAATTTTCCGACGAATCTTCCAGGCCGTTGCGGGTCTCGTTGGTGAATTTGCAGAAATTGACTTTATGGGCGTGGGTCGCGCCCGCCAGCATGCGGATATTGGCGCCGGCGCAGAACACGCGGTTCTTGCCGGAACGCATCACCACCACTTTCACTTCGGGGTGCTCGAACCGAAGCCGCTGCACGGCGTCGGCCAGTTCGATATCGACGCCGAGATCGTAGGAATTCAGCTTTAGCTGATAGCCCTCGAACAAGCCGGCATTCTCGTCGACGTCCATGGTGAGGGTTGCGACCTCGCCCTCCACCGCCAGCCTCCAGTGCCGGTAGCGCGACGGATCGGTTTGGAAATCGATGTACTTCGCGCCGCCTGCGAGGACGCGATCTTCACCGGCCATGAGCCACCCTCTGTCGTTTTCTCAGGATTTGCTTGGTTCGTTAGATGCACAATAGTGCATGTTTTTGATTGAGTCTAGCTAAAAACGCCGGAACATGCATTTTGCTTCATGTTCGGCCGGCGGCCGCGAAGGCCACCCAATCGGCCTTGGCGAGCTGCGGCTGCTCCAATTTGGCCTTGATGCGGCCCGCCAGGGCCGCAACCGGAAAGCTGTCGGCAAAGCCGTCGCCACCGGCATTCCGCATGCCCAGCGCCTCGAGTTCGCCGAGCGCTTCACCGAACAGCCGCACCGCGACGTGCGGCTTTTGCATGTGCAGCCGCAGATTGGCGGTCGCAATCAGGATACAGGCGCGCAACAATATCCGCTCGCGGCCGCCCTGCGGCGCCGCCGCCCATACCGCTTCCAGGATTTCTTGCGATTCCCAGAAGTAGCCATGGTCGTTGAGCGCCATGCCGTAGCGCAGCGCCGGGTGGCGCGCCGGCACGTAGCCCTGAAAGCGCGCCGGCACCTGAGTGGCGATTTGGGCCAGCGTTTCGTAATCGGCGGCGACTTCCTTGGACTGGCCGGGCACATAAGCCCATCGCGGCAGCGGCAGATGTCCGATGCCTGAGGGCGGCGCAGTCATCGGAACAGCGCCTCGGCAAGCACAGAAGAAGAGAATGCGTTACGCGGCCCGTCCCTGCGAGCCGTCCTGCACGTGCAACACCGCCTTTGCGAATTCCGAAATCGCATCGAGCGTCGCCTCCGGCGCTTCGCGATGCGGCTGATGTCCCGCGCCCGGAATCACAGTCACATCGACCGGACAGTAGCACTCTTCCCTGGCGATCTCGACCTGGCGCATGGTCCCATACTGGTCATCCACGCCTTGCAGGATCGCCACCGGCACGCGGATATAGGCGAGGTATTCGGAAATATCCCAGTTGCGGAATTTCGGATCGAGCCAGGCGCCGTTCCAGCCATAGAAGGCGTTGTCGACGTCCCGGTGCCAGCGCGAGAGCTTCCCCTTCAGGTTCGTGGTCTCGTAGGCGCTCCTGATCTCCGCAATCGAGGCCACCGAAATATCCTCGACGATGAAATGTGGGGCGATCAATGCAAGCCCCTGCACGCGGTGATCCTGATGCGAGCCCGCATAGATCGCGGCGATCGAAGCGCCATCGGAATGGCCGAGCAGCAGGCCGCGGCGAAAGCCGATCTTGTCGAGTAGCTTTGGCAGCACGTCGAGCGCCTCGACATGCATGTAGTCGAGCGGGCGCGGCAATTTCACCGGCGTCGATGCGCCGTAGCCCGCGCGCGAATAGACGAACACGCCGGCGCCGGTCGCGGCCTGCAGCTTGTCCGGAAAGTCGCCCCACAGTCCGGTCGAGCCGAGCCCCTCATGCAGCATCACGATAACAGGCGCGTGCTCGGGCGACGGGCCGATCATGCGATATTCGAGATGCGAGGCGCCGACGGTGAGGAAGCCCTGGGAGGTAAGGGTTGTCATTGTAACCGCTCCCCTCACAACACGGCGCGGTGAGCTCCCTCCCCCCTTGCGGGGGAGGGTTGGGAAGAGGGGTAGGCCACACACACCGCCGTTGCCGTTGCCGCCACCCCTCTCCCTAGCCTCGAGAGCGAGCTTCGCTCGCCTCGGACCCCGCAAGGGGGGAGGGAACGATCGCCACTTGCGGCAACGCTTTGCATTTCGAACGACAAGTCCATCATGCCTTCGCCGTCTCGCTATCCCGCAGCTTGAACCGCTGAATCTTCCCTGTCGCCGTCTTCGGAAGGGATTCCACCACGTCGATCCAGCGCGGATATTTCCATGGACCGATCTTCTGCTTGACGTGCTCTTTCAACACCTCATGCAGGTCATCGGTTTTCGCGCCGGCGCGCAGCACGACAAAGGCTTTCGGCTTCAACAATCCTTCGGGATCGGCTTCCGGCACGACGGCGGCCTCGAGCACGGCCGGATGGGTGATCAGCGCGCTCTCGACCTCGAACGGCGAGACCCAGATGCCCGAAACCTTGAACATGTCGTCGCTTCGGCCGCAGAAGGTGTAACGGCCGTCGGCGTCGCGAATGTACTTGTCACCGGTGCGGGTCCAGTGGCCCTCGAAGGTCGAACGGCTCTTGGCACGCTGATTCCAGTAACCCTCGCCGGCCGAGGGCGCATCGACCAGCAATTCGCCGACCTCGCCATCGGCCACCTCGGCGCCGGCTTCATTGACCAACCGCACCTTGTAGCCGGGCACTGGACGCCCCGATGACCCGTATTTGATGTCGCCGGGCGCGTTGGAGAGGAAGATGTGCAGCAGTTCGGTCGAGCCGACGCCGTCGAGGATGTCGACACCGAAGCGCGCCTTCCAGGCGTTGCCGACCGATTCCGGCAGCGCTTCGCCGGCGGAGGTGCAGATGCGCAAGCGATTGCCGGCGCGGGCGTCCTTCAGCGCCTCGTCGTTGAGCATCGCGGCGAACAGCGTCGGCACGCCGTAGAAGATGGTCGGGTTGTATTTGTTCATCAGCGCGAACATCGCAGCCGGCGTCGGCCGTTCCGTGTGCAAGATCGTGGACGCACCGACCGACATCGGAAATGTTAGCGCATTGCCGAGGCCATAGGCGAAGAACAGTTTTGCTGCCGAGAGACAGACATCGTCCTCGCGAATGCCGAGCACCTGTTTGGCGTAGGTGTCGGCCGTTGCGGCGAGGTTGGAATGCAGATGCCGCACGCCCTTGGGCATGCCAGTCGAGCCCGAGGAATAGAGCCAGAACGCCGGCTCATCCGGATGCGTCGCCGTGGTCGCAAACGTATCGCTCTCTCGCGCCAGCTGATCGGAAAGTTTCTTGTGGCCGTGCGCGTCCCTGCCTGACACGACAATATGCTCGAGGTCGGGCATCTGCGCGACGATATCTTTGACGACCGGCAGCAGCGCTTCGGAGACGAACAGGACGCGCGCACGGCAATCCCCGAGAATGTAGGCGTACTGCTCCGACGTCAGCAGCGTGTTGAGCGGTACCGGCACGACGCCGGCGCGGATCGCGCCGAGAAACACACAGGGGAAATCCACCGTATCCAGCATGATCATCGCCACGCGCTCTTCGCGGCGGACGCCGAGCCGGCGCAGCATGTTGGCGACGCGGCGGGTCTGCCGCTGCAGCTCGCCATAGGTGAGTTCGGTGACGGTGTCGGTGAAGACGAGCTTCGCGCCGCGCCCCTCCTCGACATTGCGGTCGAGCAGCCAGGTCACCGCATTGTACGAACCGGACGTGCCGCTCACGACGCATCTCCCCTGAGTTTTAAGAATTATAATTCATACAAAGACACCGGCTGCGCTTGCTGTCAATCCTCATCGGCATTATGTTTCCGAAATCCATTCACCCCGACGCAATGCCCGAACGAGGGAAATGACCGAGGCCAGTGACCCCGAATCCGGCTTTCTCGAGCAGCTTGGCCAGCGTGTGCGCACCATGCGCGCCCTTCGCGGTATGTCGCGAAAAGTGCTCGCCAAGGTTTCTGGCATTTCGGAGCGCTATATCGCGCAGCTCGAAAGCGGCAAGGGCAACGTCTCGATCGTGCTGCTCAGGCGTGTGTCGAACGCGATGGGCGCGCATCTCGAAGATCTGATTCCCTCAGCCGAGCCCGCGCCGGATTGGGCTGTGATCCGCGATCTGCTGCGCAAGGCAACGCCGGCCCAGATCGCGCAGGCCAAGGATGCGCTGGCCGGCGGCGGCCTGTCGGCGCAGCGGCGGATCTCGTTCGCCGGCATCGCTCTGATCGGCCTGCGCGGCGCCGGCAAATCCACGCTCGGCAAGATGCTGGCGAAGAAGATCGGCTGGAAGTTCGTCGAGCTCAACAAAGAGGTCGAGGCGCAGAACGGACTATCAGTCGCCGAGATCATCGCGCTCTACGGCCAGGAAGGCTTTAGGCGCATGGAGCAGGCGGCGCTTTCGCAATTGCTGGCGCGCAAGGAGCTGATGGTGCTGGCGACCGGCGGCGGCATCGTCTCCGAGCCACTCACCTTCGACGTGATCCTGTCGTCGTTCTACACCATCTGGCTGAAGGCCGAGCCGGAAGACCACATGGCCCGCGTCCGCCGTCAAGGCGATTTGCGCCCGATGGCGGACGATCGCTCCGCGATGGCGGAGCTGCGCAACATCCTGGTCAGCCGCGAACCGCTCTACGCCCGCGCCTCCGCCGTGGTCGATACCGCAGGGCTTTCGGTGGATGCCGCCGCCGCACGGCTGAGCGATGCGGTGGCGCCGGTGCTGCATGACAAGCACGCGTTCGGCCTGCGCAGCGCGGCCTCCTGATCGCTTCCACGCCGTTCGTAAACGGCTGATTTCCGGCCAAGCCGACGGTTGCATCCGACGGCAAGCGCGACCGTTAACCACCGCACAAGTTCCATGCGAGCGGCGACTGTAATACACGCTGAGGGAGTGTTACTAAAGCGTTAATCGCATAGAGGACCAATGATGCTGGAGCGCCGTCAACACCAAAGAACCCGCGTCTATTACGGCGGGATGGTCGCATTCAACGCGCGCAATTCGACGCTTGCCTGTGTCGTGCGCAATTTCAGCAGGCGCGGCGCGAAGGTCGAATTCGAGAACTCGGCCATCATCCCCGACCGGATCGATTTCGAAATCGAGCGGAGGGGCCTCTCCTGCCTCGCCCGCCTGGTCTGGCGCGACCACAACGCGGCCGGGCTGGTATTTTCAGACGTCGAAGAGACGAGCGACGTCATTCCGCTGGAATGGGCCCGCAAGCTGCGCGCGACCGAACGGGCCAACCGGCGGCTGCAGTCGCGCCTCGATCAGCTTCTGTCCGAGCATTAGAACGCGATGTTGTCCGGTACGACCGCATGAGCACGGCTGAAGGCGAAGACGTCCTCCTCCCTGCCGCCAAGCCGCCGAAGATCCGGCGGCGCCGGCTGCGGGCGATATTGCTAGCGTTGATGACGCAGTACGCGATCATCGCGATGATTGTCGGCCTGTCGGTCGCGGCGACGCTGCATTATCTGGTGACACCGCAGATCGTCGCCAAGTTCGAAGCGATCGAAGCCGCATTCAAACGCTTGCCGCCGTCTTAAGCGGGACTGATCAGACGACGTGGCAAACTTCCTCGGGTCCTGATTCCGTCATAGCGAGCCAACGGGTCGCGCGAATGCGCGCCCGATGACAGGCTCAGCGAAGCAATCCATCGCGCGACTCGGGATAGAATGGATTGCTTCGTCGCTTCGCTCCTCGCAACGACGGCGGAGATAGTGAGGCTCCCGTCAGACCAGCATCGACTTGACCGACTCTGCCGTCTCGCGCAGACGCGGCAGGAAGCGTTCGATCATCTCGGCCGCGGACACGCGATCGACATGCGCGCCCATGTTGATGGCGGCGACGATGGCGCCGTCGTAGCGGCGGACCGGCACGGAGACCGAGCGGAATCCCGGTTCGGCTTCGCGATCGACCAGCGAATAGCCTTGCGCGCGATCGGCGATGATCGTCTTCAGGAGCAGCTTCTTGTCGGTGACGGTGAACGGCGTCAGTGGCGCAAGCTCCATTCCGTCGAGCGCGGCGGCCAGTTCGTCGTCGGCCAGCCGCGACAGCAGCACGCGGCCGACCGAGGTGCAGAATGCCGGCAGCCGGTAGCCGATGTCGATACCTGACGAAAATATCCGCGTCGGGCTGGCGCGCGCGATGAAGACGACCTCATTGCCGTCGAGGATGGCCATCGATGAGGTTTCCTGCGCCTCGCTCGACAGCCGATCCAGCGCCGGCTGCAGCACCGAGACGACATGGTTGGAAGCGAGAAAGCTTGATGCCAGCACCAGCACGCGCGGCATCAGGCGAAACAGCTTGCCGTCGGTGGCAACGAAACCGGCGCGTTCGAGCGTGAAGAGGATGCGCCGTGCGGTGGCACGCGGCAGCTCAGCGGCCTTGGCAAGGTCGCTCAGCGTCATCGGCTGCCGGCTGCCGGCAAATATTTCGAGCACACGCAGGCCGCGGTCGAGGCTTTCGATGAAATCGGTGGCGCCGCGGTTGTCTGCGCCCACCGCGCGCTTCAGCTTGGGCATTACTGCCTCCATAATCCGCTTGCCTCACGCCCAGCCTACGTTAAAATCGCACAAAAGTTCAATAGGCGAACATCCAACCACCGGAGATTCTCGCCATGATGAGCCAGGAAGCGAACGACCTGATCACCCGCACCGGTCGCAAGGACCCCTGCGGCAAGCTGATGCGGATGTACTGGCAGCCGGCGGCGCTGGTGGATGAGCTGCAGGGCCCGCGGCCGGTGCGGCCCGTAAAACTGCTCGGCGAAAACCTCGTGCTGTTTCGCGACGAGCAAGGCCGCTATGGCCTGATCGACCGCCACTGCGCCCATCGCGGCGCCGACCTCGCCTTCGGACGGCTGGAGAACGGCGGCTTGCGTTGCGCCTTCCATGGCTGGCTGTTCGATGTCTCCGGCCAGTGCCTGGAGACGCCGGCCGAGCCGAAGGACTCAAAGCTCTGCCAGGGCATCAAGCAGCGCTCCTATCCCGTGGTCGAGAAGAGCGGCATCCTCTGGGCCTTTCTCGGCGAAGGCGAACCGCCGGCGTTTCCGGAGATCGACTGCTTTGTGGCGCCCGACAGCCATACTTTTGCATTCAAGGGCCACATCAATTGCAACTGGCTGCAGGCGCTGGAAGTCGGCATCGATCCGGCGCACGCCTCGTTCCTGCACCGCTTCTTCGAGGACGAGGACGCTTCCACCGCCTACGGCAAGCAGTTCCGCGGCGCGTCCGCCGGCAGCGACATGCCGATGACGAAGATTTTGCGCGAATACGACAACCCGATCATCAATGTCGAACATACCGAGTATGGCCTGCGCCTGATCGCGCTGCGCGAGTTAGATGCGGAGCGCACGCATGTGCGCGTCACCAACCAGCTCTTCCCGCACGGCTTCGTCATCCCGATGAGCACGGAGATGACGATCACGCAGTGGCACGTGCCTATCGATGACGAGAACTGCTACTGGTACGCGATCTTCACCAGCTATACGACGCCGGTCGACAAGAAGAAGATGCGCGACCAGCGCCTCGAACTCTATGAACTGCCGGATTACAAGTCGCGCAAGAACAAGAGCAACGATTACGGCTTCGATCCGCACGAACAGGCCACGGAAACCTATACCGGCATGGGGACCGACATCAACGTCCACGACCAGTGGGCGGTGGAATCGATGGGCGCGATCCAGGACCGCACCAACGAGCATCTGGGACAATCGGACAAGGCGATCGTGCAGTATCGCCGGCTGCTGCGGCAGGAGATCGAGAAGGTTGTCGGCGGCGAGAAGCCGATGCTGTTCCTCGACGCGGCCCACGCGCGGAGCATCCAAGGCCCGGCAACGATGGACGGCATAGGACCCACGCAGGGCTGGGAAATCTACTGGATGGAAATCGACGTCAAGCGCCGCCGCGGCGCGCCGTGGGCCGCGCCGGTGCCGACGGAGATTGCCGGCAAGGTCCCCCACCTCACGGCAGCGGAGTGATGGTCTCTCCTCCGTCATTGCGAGGAGCGCAGCAATGAAGCAATCCATGCCAACGCTTGCGGTGCCATGGATTGCTTCGCGGAGCCTGTCATCGGGCGCGCATTCGCGCGACCCGTTGGCTCGCAATGGCGGCCGAGATAGCGCCATTTCAATTATTCAGTTCAGACTCGGGGGAGTGACGCGTTGAGTTTTGTGGAACGTCACGGGCTATGGTCTAGGGAGCAGCAGGAGGCGGCCAGCCGCCTGCGCAAAATTATCGAAGAGCAGAAGCTCGAAGTCATCCGCCTATCATTCCCCGATCAGCACGGCATTTTGCGCGGCAAGACGCTGGTGGCCAGCGAAGCGACTGCCTCGCTCGAAAGCGGCTGCTCCATCACCACGACCATGCTCGCCAAGGATACCTCGCACAAGACGGTATTCCCCGTGTTCACCGCCGGCGGCGGTTTCGGCATGAAGGAGATGGAAGGCGCCGCCGACGTCTTGATGGTCGCCGACCCCACTACCTTTCGCGTGCTGCCATGGGTGCCGACCACCGGCTGGCTGCTGTGCGATCTCTATTTCAACGATGGCCGTCCGGTGCCGTTCGCGACGCGACATCTCTATCGCAAGGTGATCGATCAGCTCGGACAGCGCGGCTACGATTTCGTGGCTGGGCTCGAAGTCGAATTCCATCTCTTCAAGCTCGACGACCCGCATATGGCGCCGGAGGATGCCGGACAGCCGGGTCGGCCGCCATCGGTCAGCCTGCTGTCGCACGGCTATCAGTATCTCACCGAGCAGCGCTACGACCACATGGAGCCGGCGCTGGAAATCATCCGCCGCGATGTGCTGGCGCTCGGCCTTCCCTTGCGTTCGATCGAGGTCGAGTTCGGGCCGAGCCAGTGCGAATTCACCTTCCAGCCGACCAAGGGGATGGTGCCCGCCGACAACATGGTGCTGTTCAGATCGGCCGTAAAACAGATCGCACGCCGCCACGGCTATCACGCGACCTTCATGTGCCGGCCGAAACTGCCCAATGTCTTCGCCTCCGGCTGGCACCTGCATCAATCGCTGGTCTCGCGCGCGAGCGGCGAAAACTCGTTCATGGCCGGCGACAGAGGCGAGGTGCTGAGTCCGTTTGGCCGGGCCTATCTCGCGGGACTGCTGGAACACGCCCGCGCGTCCACCGTGTTCACGACGCCGACCATCAATGGCTACAAACGTTACCGCTCCTACTCGCTGGCGCCGGACCGCGCGATCTGGGGCCGCGATAACCGCGGCGTCATGATCCGGGTGCTCGGCGGCGCGGGCGATAGCGCGACGCGGCTGGAGAACCGGATCGGCGAGCCCGCGGCGAACCCATATCTCTACATGGCCTCGCAGATTCTCTCCGGTCTCGACGGCGCCGACCGCAAGCTCGATCCCGGGCCGTCCGCGGATACGCCCTACGAGACCAAGGCGGCGCTGTTGCCAACGAGCCTGCGAGAAGCGGTGTTCGCGCTGCAGGACGATTCGTTCTTCCGGCAAGCGCTCGGGGCTGAGTTCGTGGACTATTACGTCCACATCAAGAATGCCGAGATCGAGCGTTTTCAGGCCGAAGTGTCGGACTGGGAGCACCGCGAATATTTCGAGATGTTTTGAGGGGCGTAAACCCCTCCGCCGTCATTGCGAGGAGCGAAGCGACGAAGCAATTTAAGAGCCCGTCATTCCGGGATGGTCCAAAGGACCAGACCTCAGGTGTGCAATTGCACACCGGGGAATCTCGAGATTCTCAGATGCGCAATTGCGCATCATAGTTCGATGCTACCGGATCGCCCCGGAATGACAGTGAATTCAAATCCCGAGATACCGGTGCTGCAAATCCGGCTCGGCAATCAACTGCTCGCTCGTCCCCGTCCATACCGTGCGCCCGCGTTCGATGATGTAGTGGCGGTCGGCGATGCGGGAGAGGTTGGCGACGTTCTTGTCGATGACAAGCACCGATTGGCCGCGGCCCTTCAGCATCGACAGGCAGTTCCAGATTTCCTCGCGGATCAGCGGTGCGAGGCCTTCGGTGGCTTCGTCGAGGATCAGAAGCTTCGGGTTGGTCATCAGCGCGCGGCCGATCGCCAGCATCTGCTGCTCGCCTCCCGACAAGGTCACGCCCATGTTGCTGCTGCGCTCGGCGAGCCGCGGAAACAGCGCGTGGATTTTTTCGATGGTCCAGGGATCGGCATTGCCGGCGCGGTTGCCCGAGGCCGCCACCAGATTCTCGTACACCGTCAGATTCGGAAAGATCTGGCGTCCCTCCGGCACCAGGCCGATGCCGAGTTTTGCGATTCTGTAGGACGGCAGGCTGCGCACTTGCTCACCCGCGAAGCGGATGTTGCCCGCGCGGGCCGGCGTCATGCCCATGATGGAGCGGATGGTCGTGGTCTTGCCCATGCCGTTGCGCCCCATCAGGGCGACCATCTCGCCGGCGCGCACTTTCAGCGACAGGCCGAACAGCACCTGGCTTAGGCCGTAGCAGGTCTCGATTCCTTCAACTTCGAGCAGGGTTTCGGCAGCTTTCGATTCAGCCATGGCTAACCACCACATGCTGGTCGCCGAGATAGGCGCGCTTGACTTCCTCATTATTCCGGATGGCGTCGGGATCACCCGAGGCGATCACGCGGCCATAGACCAGCACCGTGATGCGGTCGGCGAGCGCGAACACCGCCTCCATGTCGTGCTCGACCAGCACGATGGTGACTTCCTTCCGCAGCTCCTTCAGCAAGGCCACCATGCGCGCGGATTCGGTGGTGCCGAGGCCGGCCATAGGCTCGTCGAGCAGCAGCAATTGCGGCTTTGTGGCGAGTGCGACCGCCAGCTCGAGCTCGCGCTGTTCGCCGTGGCTCAACTCCGACACCAGCACGTCGGCGCGCCGGGCGAGCCCTACTCGCGTCAACGCCGCCTGCGCTGCTTCACGCAGATGCCTCTCCTTGCGCGCGTTGCCCCAGAAGCGGAAGGAGTGGCCGTCATGGGCCTGGGCTGCGAGCGCGACATTGTCGGCTGCGGTAAAATCCGGCAGCAGGCAGGTGATCTGGAACGAGCGCGCAAGGCCAAGTCGGCTGCGCTGATAGGGCGGGAGCCGCGTAACCTCGCGGCCGGCGAAGTGAATGGTGCCGGAATTCGGCATCAACTGTCCGGTCAACTGGCTGATCAGCGTGGTCTTGCCGGCGCCGTTGGGACCGATGATGGCATGCAGTTCGCCCGGCACGACATCGAGCGACAGATTGTCGGTGGCTTTGATGCCACCAAAACTTCGGACCAGGTTTTCTACGCGGAGCAGAGGATCAGCCAAAGAATCAGCCACGGCTCAACCTCCCGAGCAGGCCCATGATGCCGCCGCGCGCGAACAGCACGATCAGCAGCAACAGCGGGCCCATGATCAGCGCCCAATATTCGGTGAATTGCGACAGGACTTCTTCCAGCAGGAGGAACACGATGGTGCCCAGGACGGGACCGAACAGCGAGCCCATGCCGCCGAAAACCACCATCACCATGAGTTCGCCGGAGCGGGTCCAGTACATCCCGGCTGGGCTGATGAAATCGGTGTTGTTGGCGAGCAGCGCGCCGGCCAGGCCGCAGATCGTGCCCGAAATGACGAAGCAGACGAGTCTGTAACGATTGGCGTGGAAACCGATTGCCTGCATGCGCTGCTCGTTGGAGCGGACGCCCTGCACCACCATGCCGAATCGGGAATTGATGATACGCCAAATCAAATAGACGCCGCCGAACAGGCAGGCGAGGCAGAGGTAGTAGAACTGCACGCGGTTCGACAGGTCGATCAGGCCGCCGAAAGTGCTGCGCTTGTAGATGGTGAGGCCGTCGTCGCCGCCATAGCGAGAGAGACCCGAGGCGATGTAATAGGCCATCTGCGCGAAGGCGAGCGTGATCATGATGAAATAGACGCCGCGGGTGCGCAGTGAGAGCGCACCGATCACGAGCGCATAAAGCGCCGACAGCGCCAGCGCGACCGGCCACTGGATGAAGCCGGAGCCGATGCCTTCGTGGGCGAGGATGCCCACCGCATAACCGCCAATGCCGAGATAGGCGGCGTGGCCAAAGCTCATCATGCCGCCATAGCCCATGATGAGATTGAGGCTTGCGGCAGCCAGCGCGAAGATGACGATCCGGGTGAACAGCGTCAGGATGAAGATGTTGCCGGTCAGCGCCGAATAGACCGGTAGCAGCGTGAGGCCAAGCGCGACGAGCGCCACGATGACGTTGCGGGCGTTGATGTGAGATTTCATCGCTTGGCGGCCGGAAACAGCCCCTCCGGCCGCACCACCAGCACGATGGCCATCAGCAGATAGATCAGCATCGACGATAATGCGGGTGCCGCGGTGGAGGCGGCGGCGGAACTCAGCACGGTGCGCAGGAGATCGGGCAGGAAGGCGCGGCCGAGCGTATCGATCATGCCGACGAAGATCGCGGCCATGAAGGCGCCCCGGATCGAGCCGATGCCGCCGATCACGATGATAACGAAGGCAAGGATGAGGATGTTCTCGCCCATGCCGATCTGCACCGTGAGGATCGGCGCCTGCATCAGCCCGGCAAGGCCCGCGAGCGCCGCACCCAGCCCGAACACCAGCGTGAACAGCAGCTTGATGTTGATGCCGAGCGCGCCGATCATTTCACGGTTGGAGGCACCGGCGCGGATCAGCATGCCGATCCTGGTCCGCATCACCACGATATAAAGCAGGGCTGCGACTGCCAGCGCGACCACGATGATCGACAGCCGGTAGGCCGGATAGAACACGCCGGGGACGATCTGCACCGGCACGGTCAGCCAGGCCGGCAGCGGCAGCGACAGGCCGGCGGGGCCCCAGATCAGCCGCACAGCGTCGTTGAAGAACAGGATCAGCCCGAAGGTCGCCAGCACCTGATCGAGATGGTCGCGGCCGTAGAGATGCCGGAGCGCTACGAACTCAAGCAGAATGCCGAGCAGCAGCGTGGCGCCGAGCGCGAGCAGGATGCCGAACACGAAACTGCCGGTCCACGCCACGAAGGTGGCTGCGAAATAGGCGCCCATCATGTAGAGCGAGCCGTGCGCCAGGTTGACGAAGTCCATGATGCCGAACACCAGCGTCAGGCCGGCTGCCAGCAAAAACAGCAGCAGGCCGAACTGCAAACCGTTCAGCGATTGTTCAACGAGGACGAGCATGAATCCTTAAACTCTGGGCCTAAAGCGGGATGACTCGTCATCCCGCTCGATGTCTATGCTTTGAGCATGATCTTTTCGGAAAACCGGCTCCCACTTTGCACTAACGTGGCCCTCCGGGTCCGGATCATGCCCTAACAAAACAGCGGCAGCACATCTGCGCCGCCGCCATTTTTCTTGTTGGGCGGATGATCTGTCGTTAACCGCCCTCGGGTCAAGCCCGAGGGCGCGCTCCGGCGATCATGCACCGGCCATGCCAACAATCACTTCTTCATCGGACATTTGTCGTGGAAGCGATCCTGGTCGTTCTCGACGATGGTCGCCACCGTCTTCAGCGAGAGCTGTCCGTCGGCATCCTTGACCACGTCCTGCAGGTAGAAGTTCTGGATCGGAATGTGGTTGTTGCCGTATTTGAACGGGCCGCGCACGGACTTGAAGTTGGCCTTCTCCATCTCGGCCTTCATCTCGTCCTTCTTCGAGGTGTCGCCCTTCACCGCAACCACCGCACTGTTGATCAGGTTTGCGGCGTCATAGGACTGCGCGCCGTAGAAGGTCGGGCGCAGGCCGGTGTACTTCTTGCGGTAGTCTTCGACGAACTTCTTGTTCTCGGGGAACGGCAAATCGTTGACCCATTGCTGCGCGCCGGGCACGCCGATCGCGTTTTCCTTCTGCAGCGGCAGCGACAATTCGTCGATCGTGAACGCGGTATAGAGCGGGATCTGCCCCTTCAGTCCGGCCTGGGCGTATTGATTGAGGAACTGGACACCGGCCGCGCCCGGATAGAACACGAAGATCGACTCGGCCTTGGAGTTCTTCGCCTTGGTCAGTTCGGCGGAGAAGTCGAGCTGGCTTGGCCATACCGTATATTCCTCGCCGACGACCTGGCCCTTGAAGGTGCTCTTGACGCCGGCCAGCATGTCCTTGCCGGCGGCGTAGTTCGGGCCGATCAGGAACACCGACTTGACGCCCTTCTGGTTCATGTAGGTGCCGACCGCCTGCGGGGTCTGGTCGTTCTGCCAGGAGGTCGAGAACACGTAGGGCGAACAGAGCTCGCCGGCGAGCTGCGAGGGGCCGGCATTGGCCGTGATCAGGAAGGTTTTTGAATCGACCGCGGTCTTCAGCGAGGCCAGCAAGACATTTGACCAGATATAGCCGACGATGAAATCGACCTTGTCGGACTGGATCAGCTTTTCGGTCTTCTGCTTGCCGACATCGGGCTTCTGGCCGTCATCCTCATAGATCACCTCGACCGGTTTGCCGCCCATCTTGCGGCCGAGATGGTCGAGCGCCAGTTCGAACGAGTTGCGCATGTCATTGCCGATCACAGCGGTCGGGCCGCTGAAGGTCGAGACAAAGCCGATTTTGATGGTGTCGCCCGCGAGCGCGGGCTGCGCCAGCGCCAGAATTGTTGCGCCAGCCAGCCAGAATGCCTTTTTCATAATCACTCCCCTCCTGTTTATCACTCAAAACCCGGTCAACCGGGCGACCGGCAACGCTTCTCCGCGCGCCTCTTATCTGTGAGGTATTTTGTGCGCGAAATCGCCGGTCAGCGGCAAGCATGAACCCAAGGCTCCGGTTAGAACCTTCGGCGCATGCTTAAGCCACCTGCACCATAATTCGCGGATGGCGGGGATGGCAAGAAATATAATGCCGGTTGCCCCGGCAACAATTGTCGCGGTTTTGAGGGCCGGGGAGCCTGATGGGTCGACTGTTGCAGTTGGGCGGCGCGCCGTGACGAGCGTCATGACGCAACTTCCAGAAGCGCTCGTTCAGATCAGGTATTCAGCGCCATCAATGACGTAAGGCGCGTGGCGGAAATCCCTGATGGTCGCAACCTTGCCGGCCGCCCAGCCCAGCAGCACGAAATATTTCGGCTTGGCATCGCCTTCACTGGGATCGAACACCAGGATGGCGGGGCGCCCCTCCACCAGCCCCGGCACCAGATGCCAGTCGCTGACCTTGTCGTAGTTGCCGAAATAGCGGGACACTTCGGCTTTGCCACGCAAGTGGGTTCTGCTGACCAGGTCGAGCCTGACATCGTCCGAGATCATGGCGCGGATCGCATCAAAGTCGCGGGCATTAAAATGCGCGACATAAGCGCCGAGCCGCTCACGATCGGCGTCGGATAGTTTTTGTTGCGGCGCGTCGTCCGGCTCATCCGCAATCTCACGCAACTGCGCGCGGCCGCGATGCAGCGCAGCCTTGGCCGCGGGCAGGCTGCAATCCATCACCTCGCAGATTTCCTTCAGCGAGCAGCCGAGCACGTCCATCAGGATCACGCTCGCACGCTGTGGCACCGGCAACCGCATGAACGTGCGCAAGGAGGTCGCGGCGATCTGGCGGCTTGCCACGGCATCGAGCTGGTCAACGATCATGTCCACCTCCGCTGGTCCCCGGAACGCTTCTTGGCGGTTGCGCCGGCGCAGAAAATCCAACGCGGTGTTGTGCGCAATGCGGAACAGCCAGCCTTCGGGATTGCCGAGCGTGCCGGCGGAGGCATGCGCCTCCACCGCTTTGATCAGTGCGTCCTGCAGCACGTCTTCGCCGTCGATGACGGAGCCCACCATGCGCGCGCAATAGCGATGCAGCCTGGGCCGCATCGCCACCAGCAGGCGCTCGATGTCGAAGGCGGCGGACGTCTCGGGAACCACTGTCATTCAGACTCCGGCAAGCGCGTTCTCGGTCTCGCGCAACATGCGATAGTTGCCGACAATGGTCACGCCTTTCGGCAGCGGCGGTTCGGCGCAACGCTCGCGAATGCCGCTTTGGAACGCCTGAAACGCCGCCAGTTTCGGCAAGGCGCTGGATCCGTCATCGGCTTCAGTCTCGACGAAGTGGATGAACGTGTCGTCCTCCAGCCGCAGCGACAGATAGCGGAATCCTTCCGGTTGCGCCGCCTGCAATTCGGCAAACACCGCCGCCACCAATTCGGCGTTCCTGTCGCTCATTTCCGGCTTGGTTTTGTACCTGATTACGGTCCGTCTCATGGTTTCCTCCTGTTCTGCGGCCATCTCGACCCCAAGGACGTTTCGGAACAGGCAAAGGATGCGGTCCCGGAAAAAATCTTTTCGTCGTCCGCGATGCACTTTCGTTATCGGCCGATTAGCAAAGGCGTTTGGACCGCAGGCGAAAATGGCTACATAATCCAATGCGTTGAGACATCTGAAACCGGGGTCGCGTTCCATGACAACAGTGCCGAAAGAACCCCATCACGTCGTGATCGTCGGCGCCGGTTTTGGCGGTCTGGAGACCGCCTTTGGCCTCGCCGGTGCGCCGGTCAGGATCACGCTGATCGACCGCCGCAACCATCATCTGTTCCAGCCGCTGCTCTACCAGGTCGCGACCGCTTCGCTGGCGACGTCGGAAATTGCCTGGCCGATCCGCTATCTCCTGCGCGACCGCCCCGAAGTGACGACGCTGTTCGCCAACGCGAATGGCGTCGATACCGAGGGAAAGCGCGTGCTGCTCGAAGACGGCGATACGATTTCCTACGACACGCTGATCCTCGCCACCGGCGCCCGCCACGCCTATTTCGGCCACGATGAATGGGAGCCGTTCGCACCGGGCCTGAAGACGCTGGAGGATGCCACCACGTTGCGGCGGCGCATCCTCGTCGCCTTCGAGCGCGCCGAGCGCGAGAAGGATCCGGCGCGGCGCGCGGCGCTACTCACCTTCGTTATCGTCGGCGCCGGCCCGACCGGCGTCGAAATGGCTGGAACAATTGCCGACCTCGCCAGGGACACGCTGCCGCCGGACTTTCGCAACATCGATACCCACAAGACCCGCGTTGTCCTGATCGAGGCCGGCCCGCGCGTGCTCGCCGGCTTTCCCGAGGATCTCTCCGCCTATGCGCAGCGCGCGCTTGAGGAGCTCGGGGTTGAGGTGGTGCTAGGGCAGCCCGTCACCGAGTGCGCCATCGACGGCGTGGTCTATGGCGGCAACAGGCTGGAGGCCAGAACCATTGTGTGGGCGGCCGGCGTGCGCGCCTCGCGCGCGGCGGAATGGATGAAGGCGCCGGCCGATCGCGCCTATCGCTTGAAGGTCGAGCCTGACCTGACCGTGCCCGGCCATCCCGATGTCTTTGCCATTGGCGATACGGTGACGATCGCAGGCCCCGACGGCAATCCGGTGCCCGGCATCGCGCCGGCGGCCAAGCAACAGGGGCGCTACGTGGCGGCGCTGATCAAGGCACGCCTCTCCGGCAGCACGCTGCCGCCGTTCCGCTACAAGCATGCCGGTAGCCTGGCGCAGATCGGCAAGAAGAAGGCGGTGATCGATTTTGGCCGCATCAAACTGCGCGGCAACCTCGCCTGGTGGATCTGGGGCATCGCCCACATCTATTTCCTGATCGGCCTGCGCAACCGGCTCAGCGTTGCCTTGAGCTGGCTGTGGATCCACGCCCGCGACCAGCGCGCCGCGCGGCTGATCACGCAGGGTTCGAGCAAGGTCACGGGATAGGTTTCGCCTCGCAGGGATCGTGCGGGCGGAGCCCCTCACGGCGCACAGGCAAAACTGGCCGCGCTACTCGTCGGCCCCGATTTGTAATGCGGCCATGCCGGCCACTGGCAAAGCGGCAGCGAACGCGTCGTCTCGAACGCCGGCGCTTCGACCTTCTGCTCGATCACTTCGAGATCGCCAGGCGCCTTGCCGTTCTCGACCCAATCGACGAGCACGGCCAGCATGTCGACATTGGCGGGCGCGCCGGAGCCGACATGGTCGACACCGGGCGCCGTGTAGAGGCGGGCAAACTCCGCGGTCTTTTCCTTGCCCAATGTGCGCTGCACGTTCTCGAAGTAGCGTATCCCCGCGTAAGGGCTCTGGGCATAGTCGGCCATGTTCTCGAGAATCACGAGCTTGCCGCCGCGCGCGGCAAAGCGGCTCAAGTCGGGATTGTCGAGTCCATCAACCGCGATACCTGCAGCAGCCGCTCCTTGTGATCCTCGGGCCTGTAGGTCATGACGTCGAGCTTCGGATCGCGCGCGAACACATATTGAATGCCGCCCGCGCCGTAGATCCAGGCGATGCCGTTCGCAGGCACTGGCGGCTGCGCCGGCGCCGCTTTGCCGAGCCACCAGGCGACCCAGCCGCCGGTCGGACCGAAGGCAGGAATGTTTTCGCCGGAGACGCCCCAGCCCGGATAGTCGTCGAGGCCGTTCTCCAGCGGAAACGAAAACTTGTACGTCGAATGCAGCGTTTTGATTGCCGCAATCTGCGCCTCGCTCAGGCACTGATCGCCGCTTTGGCCCGCCGCGCAACGCAATGTGTCCGGCTGGAATTTCGCCTTGCAGCCAACCGGGTCCAGCACCAGGGAATCCTCGGCGCCGTCGGCCTTGTCGCAAGCAGCAAGCACCGCCTTGGCAACGAGTTCGACCTGCGCAGGGCGTATCCAGCCCTCGCCCATCGTTGCGAGCCCCGACCGCGTCCCGGCATGCTGCAATCCGACCCAGTTGATGACGGGCACGCGGGCAAAGATGCCGTCAAAATCGTCGGGATAGCGCTGCGCCATCGTGAGCCCCTCGCGGCCACCTTCCGACGATCCCATGAAATACAGCTTGGCCGGCGGGTTGCCGTAGGCACGCACCATCAGGGCAACCGCGGCGTCGCGCACGCGCTTGTAGGAACGATGGGCGAAATTCTCAAAGGCTTCGTCGTTGAGCGCAAACGTCTGCGGCGGCTCGCCCGGCTTGGTCTCGTGGCCGGAATCCGTGCCGTAGGTGACGAACCCGCGCGCCAGCGGCGACGGCGCGCCGAACGGATAAGCCGGCGGCAAGGCAAGGCCGGTGATCAGCACGCCGTTGAAGCCGCCGCCGCCATATTGCAGCGAGCGGCCGTTCCACTCCACGGGCAGATTGACCTGGAATTTGATCGGCGGCGCCTTGGGATCGGCCGGCGCGATCTGGCCGAGCACCTTGCAGAATTCCGGATTGGCCGGGGTGATGCGCGCTGCCGGTGTCGGTCCTCTTTCGGCGACGGCGAGCGGCGACGGCGCGACCATGGTCGCAGAATCGATCCGCACGGCATTGTCGGTCGGCCGGATAAGATCGCTGCAGGTCGCGGCGGGATCGCCGGTCATCTTCGCGGCCATCGCATTCGCGGCGAAGAACAAACTCGCAGCGGCCAGCGCAGCCAACTGAACCCACGCACGCATATCGAACTTGTGGCGTTGCATCGTTTCCTCCACTCTATCGTCCTGCAGCCGCGTTTTTCGGCCGGCCGTCAGGCCAACAATGGTTCGCGCCGTGCGGACGTCAATCGAAATAAGATTGCGCTGTGCCTGCCTCGCGTCTGACATCGGTTATGCGGAGACACCCTCACCCATAGCCGATGCTCCGCATCGGCGTCCTTCTGAAGAACGGCGGCCACAGGCCGCCTATGCCTCTCCCGCAAGCGGGAAAGGGCGCAGCAGTGCCTTTCACTTCACCAGCGAGCAGCCGCCGTCGGCAAGCGGGCGGAAGGCCTGGTCGGCCGGAATGGTCGAGATCAGCTTGTAGTAATCGTAGGGATATTTCGACTCTTCCGGCTTCTTCACCTCGAACAGGTACATCGGGTGGATGACGCGGCCGTCCTGGCGGATGGTGACATCGCCGAACAGCTTGTCCTTGCCCTTGAACTTCTTCATCTCGGGCACCGCATCCTTGGCGTGGTCGCTGCCGGTCGCGGCCACTGCGTTGAGATAGGCGAGCGTAGAGGCATAGACGCCGGCCTGATTGCCGCTCGGCATCTTGCCGTTCACGCCCGGCCGCGCCGCGAAGCGCTTTGCAAACGCGCGGGTGTTTTCATCCATGTCCCAGTAAAACGCCTCGAACAGTTGCAGGCCCTGACCTACCTTCAGACCCATGCCATGGACGTCGTTGATGAACAGCAGGAACGCCACCATCGTCTGTCCGCTTTGCTGAAGCCCGAACTCGGCCGCTTGCTTTACCGCATTGACGGTGTCGCCGCCGGCATTGGCGAGGCCGATGACCTTGGCCTTGGAATTCTGCGCCTGCAGCAGAAGCGAGGCAAAGTCCGGCGTGTTTAGCGGATGCTTGGCCGAGCCCAGCACCTTGCCGCCGTGCTTTTCGATGTAGTTGGTGGCCTCGGCCTCGATGCCCTGGCCGAGCGCAAAATTCACCGTGATGAAGTACCATTCCTTGCCGCCGCGCGCCATCATCGCCGCCGCGGTCGAGTTGCCGGTCGCCCAGGCGTCATTGACCCACTGGATTGTGTTGGGGGAGCAGGCCTTGCCGGTCAGGTCAGAGCTCGCGGTGGACGACGCCAGGAACGTCATGCGGGTATCGCGCAGCAATGAATTGATGGTGAGGCCGACAGCCGAATTCGGCACGTCGACCACGGCATCGACGCCGTCTACGTCGAGCCATTTGCGCACGATCGCCGAACCGACGTCGGCCTTGTTCTGGTGATCGGCATAGACGATCTCGACCTTGATACCCTTGCCGCCGCCATTGAAATCTTCCGCCGCCATGCGCGCGGCTTCCACCGAGCCCATGCCGTTGGTGTCCTGGAAGATACCGGAAATGTCGTTCAGCACGCCGATGCGCACGACGTTATCGGAAATTTCCGCGCGCGCCGCGCCCGACGCCACACAAGACAAGGCAAGCGCGAGACCTAACCTGAAACCCCTCATTGTTCTCTCCCTTTCGAATTGGCTCTTGAGCGTTCCCGGACTTCGCCGGGTTTGACTTCAGTTCAGGCGATTAGGCCGTCACAATTGCCGGTCCGGCAGATTGAGAACCAAACCATCGAGATCGGCAGCAAGCTTGATCTGGCAGGACAGACGGCTGTTGGTCCGCCGTTCGGCGGCGGCGCCGTCCAGCAGCGCGTCCTCGTCGTCGCCGATGCCCGGCAGGCGGGCGAGCCAGCCCTCTTCGACATAGACATGGCAGGTGGCGCACATCGCGTTGCCGCCGCATTCGGCCAGAATTCCACCGACATCGTGGCGCGTCGCAGCCTGCATCGCGCTTTCGTCATCGCGGGCGTCGACGCGCTGCGCCCGGCCGTCAGGGTGAACAAACGTGATGCTGGGCATGGGCGGTCCGTCAGGCCGGAGAAATCGTGATGGGGAGACTTTCGAGGCCGCGCAGCGTGTTGTTGTAGCGGCGCTTCACCGGGCCTGATATCTCGATACTTGCAACCTTGCGCGCGATCGCCGCCAGCATCACCTCGCCTTCGAGCCGGGCGAGAAGCTGGCCGACGCACATATGGATGCCCGAGCCAAAGCCGACATGGCCCGAGGTGCGGCGGGTCACGTCGTAGCTATCTGGATTTTCCCAACGCCGCGGATCGCGGTTGGCGGCGCCGAGGAACATCAGAACCTTCTCGCCCTCTCCGATGCGGTGACCGGCGAGCTCGACCTCCCGCGTCGTGGTACGAAAGAAGGTTTGCACCGGGCTTTCGAAGCGGATCGCTTCCTCGAATGCGTTGCGCGCCAGCGTCGGATCGCCGCGCAGCCGCGCAAGCTGATCGGGGAAGCGCGCCAGGCAATAGACGGCGGCGCCGATGCCGTTGACGGTGGTGTCGAGCCCGGCCGAAAGCAGCGAGCGCACCAACAGAGGGGCCTCTTCCGCCGTGATGTCGCCGGCGTCGGCGCGGGCGTGGATGCAGGCGCCGAAGCCGCCGGGCGCAAGATTTTCACGCTGGCATTGCGCGGCGACATAGGCCTGGTGCGGCGCGGAGCGCTCGATCGCCTCCTGGCGCAACTGGTTCGGTGGCCCGAACGCGTTGAAGACCAGGCTCGCATAGGGCAGCAGATTCTCCCGCCCTTCCTGCTTCAGGCCCATCGCATCGGGAAATACCGAGAGCGGATAGGCCTCCGCGAGGTCGGCAACCGCATCGAAACTTCCGCGCGCCAGCAATTCGTCGACCTTGGCCGCGGCCATCGCCGTGAAATGTTCACGGACCTGCTTCATCGCCGTCGGCGACAGCACTTGAGCGAGCACCGCGCGTGTCCTGGTATGCGCTGGCGGGTCCGCTTCAAGGATGATGCTTTGCGGTCGCCACGGCTTCTCCTTGGCGAAATCGCTCAAGCCAACGCCGCGGCTCGAACAGAAGGTCAGGGGATCGTTGAGGACGGCGTGCACCTCGGCATAGCGTGCGACGCCATAGACGCTCCACTTTTCGAGCCAGACCACCGGCCCGGCCTCGCGGAGGACATTGTGGATCCGGTGCGGATCCTCGAAAAACTCGGTCGAGAACGGGTCCACGTCCAGATGGGGCACGCCGGCCGGCGCACTCCGCTCCGGGGTTGCAGAATCGATCCGGGATGTCGCGCTCATGTGGGTCTCCTGCATAATGTTCTTGCAGAGCGGCGTGCGCTGTCTCTATGTCTGGACCGCTGGAGCAGCATCGGAAAAGCATGAGCAGGAACAGACAGGCGCGCGCGCCCCGTGCGGGCGCGGCAGGCAGGAGCGGACGGGCCGAACAGGTGCTCGACCTCGACCGTTACGTTCCGGCCCTCATCACCTTCATCGCCAACAAATTGTCGCGCAGTGCGACCGTGGTCTATCAGAAGCGCTTTGGGGTCAACGTCACGGAATGGCGGATCCTGTCGCTGCTCGCAATCGAGCCGGAAATTTCGGCGGCGCGGATCTGCCACGTGATCGGTTTCGACAAGGGACCCGTGAGCCGGACGCTGGCCGGCATGGAAGAACGCGGGCTGGTCAGCATCAGGGCCGACCGCGAGGACGGTCGCACCCACTCGATCTCGCTGACCCCGAAGGGCTATGCCACCCATGACCAGGTCATCGCGGTAGCGCTCGAACGCGAGCGTCGCCTGCTCTCCTGCCTGAGCAAGCCGGAGCGGGAGACCCTGATCGCGCTGCTGCTGCGGGTGCACGGCAATCTCGACGCCGTGAAAGGCGCGGGCGAAGTCGATACGCAGAGCTGAGCGGCGCCTATTAGCTACGCCGCGGCCACCCGACTGCGCACGCGACATCGCATGGCGTCGCGACCCGACACGCCCACACATCCGTTTCTCCCTGTGCGGCCCGGCAATCTCCGTGCTCTGCGATCGGCCGCTTTGTGAAAACACGCTCGCATAAACTGGTTGCCTTGGCAACATATACGACCAGCCTCGACGATCGATTTTCGCCCCGGCCGGTTCGTGCCGGCCGCCGCCGGTCAAGTCACCTTTTGACCAGTGGGCAGTTACCCTCGCTTTCGGGACGAAAAGCCTGATCGCCCGGGATCGTAGCGACAACCTTCAACAGATCCCATTTCGACGTGGATTCGTCAGGCTTCTTCACCTCGAGCAGAAACAGCGGATGAATCTTACGCCCGTCGGCGCGGATCGTTCCCTTGCCGAACAGCGGATCGTCGGTCGGCATCGCCTTCATCGCCGACACCACGGCCTTGCCGTCGGCGGCACCGCCGACCTTGTCGACGGCCTTCAGATAATGCAGCACCGAAGCATAGACGCCGGCCTGCATGTCGTTCGGATAATTCTTTTGCGGATGACGCTCGGCGAACCGCTTTGCAAAAGCGCGCGTGCCGTCGTTCAAATCCCAGTAGAATGGATTCATGATCTGCGCGCCCTGCGCCGCCTTCAGGCCGAGCGCGGGAATGCCATTCATGCCGAGGATCAGCCCGACCAGCCTTTGCTTCCGGGTCAGCCCGAACTCCGCCGCCTGCTTGATCGAGGTGATGGTGTCGTCGCCGGCATTGGCGACGCCGACGATGTCGGCGCCCGAGGCCTGCGCCTGCAGCAAGAAGGAAGCATAGTCGGCGGTGCCGAGCGGATGGCGCACGGCGCCGAGCACTTCGCCGCCGGAGGCCTTGACGCCTTCCATCGCCTGCTTCTCCAGGTCATGGCCGAAGGCGTAATCGGCGGTCAGGAAGAACCATTTCTTGCCGCCTTGGGCTACCACGGCTTTGCCGAGACCGCGGCCATAGGCATACGTATCGTAGGTCCAGTGCACGGTATTCGGCGTGCACTTCTCGCCGGTGAGAAGCGCGGTGCCGGCGCCCGAGCCGATGAAGACCTTGTTCTTCTGCTCGCTCATATTGGCGACGGCGAGCGCAATCGCCGAGTTCGGCAAGTCGAAGATGGCGTCGATGCTTTCGGTGTCGTACCAGCGCCGCGCGATGCCTACGCCGACGTCGGTCTTGTTCTGGTGATCGGCCGTGATCACGTCGACCACCTTGCCGGCGGCCTTGCCGCCATAATCCTCCACCGCCATTTGCGCGGCGATGACCGAGCCGATGCCTTGGTAGGTCGAGAACACGCCCGACTGGTCGTTGAGCACGCCGATCCGGACGCGGTCTTGGGCTTGGACTTGGGAAGCGCCGGCGAAGATTCCGCCGAGCGCGACCATGAGCATTCCTGTGCGACAAAACTCTCGCATGCGTTCCCTCCTGCATGGAAAAGGCGACCTTCGCGACCGCTTCGAAATTACTTATAACTTATAAGCATTTTGAGGATTGTCAATTCATGTGATGCCGTGCGAGCTATTCCCCATGGAACGAATCGGAAAAGTTTCGATGCGCAAGGGCAACGGAGCCGCCAGACCGGCCGTGCCGCACTTGGCGCGAAAACTCGATCTCACCGCGCTGCAGCAGACCCCGGGATTCATGATCCGGATCCTGCAGTTGGAGAACTTCGAGGCGTTCTATCCGTATTTCGAGTCCTTAAAACTTTCACCGCTCGAATACGCCATCCTGGTTACGGTGCGGGACAACAAGACGGTGACGCAGAGCGAACTCGCCGCCGTGTTGAAGATGCAGCTCCCAAACCTCGTGAAAATCCTGTCACGGATGGAGGAGACCGGCGTCTTGAAGCGGAAGCGATCCGCGCGGGACAAGCGCGCGGTCGAGCTCAGCCTCAGCGCGGCGGGCGAGAGGCGCGCCGACGAGGCCAGCCGGCTTGGCGAGAGCTTTAATGCGCAAACGCTTTCCGCGCTCAGCAAGACCGAGCAGACGGCTTTCTTGCAGATGCTGGTGCGGCTGGTCGAGGCGCACAAGCACGCGGCATCCCGACGCGCCTAGAGCATGATGATTTTTGGTTAGATCGATTTGGCCGCAGACGCGCTTCACCTCTCCCGCTTGCGGGGTCGAGACGAGCGAAGCTCGCTCTTAGGTCGGCGCGAAGCGCCGGGTGGGGGGCGCTCTCTCCACTCGGGCAGTGTCGCCCGCGGAGACACCCCCACCCCAGCCCTCCCCCGCAAGCGGGAGAGGGAGCGCACCTTCTTCGTGGTCGCAATCAAATCCAATTTCATCATGCTCTAGCGTCAGCCGGCGCAGCCGATCCATTCGGCCGAGGCGTCGTCGTCCAGCGTTGCCACTGCGCTCGCGCGCCGCGTCAGCACCGCACGGTGGTTGATATAGCCCTTGTCGGTGATCTCGCCGCCGTCGACGGACGCGGGTTCGGCCAAAAGCAGCGCGCGCGTTGCGTGACCGGACGAATTGCCAGCTTGCGCCTTCAGCCGCGCGAGCCCTTGGGCAATCTCACTTCGAACCTTGTCGTGGCCAATCACATCATTCACGTCGGCGCTGTCGGGCAAACCGGCGTGGGCACGGCAGGCCGCAATATTCGGAAACACGAGGAAGCGAACCTCGTCGCTGCCATGGCCGGTCACGACAATGTCCTGCGCCAGCGGCGCCAGCGCAGCGATGCCGGCGACGCGCAAGGTGCCGACGCTGACCCAGGTGCCCGAATTGAGCTTGAAGTCCTCGGCGACGCGGCCATCGAAGAACAGTCCGAGTTCGGGACGCGCCGGATCGGCAAAGGTCACGGCGTCGCCGATTAGGTAAAAGCCCTCCTCGTCGAACGCCTGCGCGGTCAATTCCGGCGCCTTCCAGTAACCGGGCGTGACATTCGGGCCGCGCACCCGCACCTCCAGCTTGTCGCCTGACGGCACCAGCTTCAGTTCGGTCCCGGGGATCGGCACGCCGATATTGCCGGAGCGCCTGGCCTGAAAGTGGCAATCGGTGGCGAGCGGCGAGGTTTCGGTCGAGCCCCAGGCCGACACCATCGGCAGCGCACGGCCAACCGTCTTGATCGAGAGTTCTTCCAGCGCGTCCCACAGATTCTGCGGCAGCGCTGCGCCGGCGTAGAAAGCGAACTTCACCTCGCTGAAAAACTTCTTCCGCAACTCGTCGTCGCCGCGCAGCGCCGCGATCAGCATGTCAAAGCCGCGCGGCACGTTGAAATAGACGGTTGGCATCACGCTGCGCAAATTTGCCAGCGAGGTCGCGAACAGCCCCGGTGCCGGCTTGCCGCCATCGACATAGAGCGTGCCACCGTTGCGCAACACTAGATTGAAATTGTGGTTGGCACCGAAGGTGTGGCTCCAGGGCAGCCAGTCGAGGATCACGAGATCCTCGCCGATATCTTCGAGGAACGTCCAGGTCTGCGCTTTGGCCTGCTGGCTCGAGGTCAGCATGCGCTGGGTATTGATCACGGCCTTTGGCGTGCCGGTCGAGCCCGAGGTGAACAGGAATTTTGCGATGGTGTCCGGCGTCACCGCGGCAAAGGCCTTTTCGACATCAGGCGTTTCCGGCGTTGCCGTGATGGCGCGGAAGGAGATCGCGTCGCCGTCGTCCGCACTGCCGCTGACGATGGTGGCCGAATGCAGCGGCGAGATCGCCGCCAACGCCGCGGCAAACGGTTTTGTGTTGGAAACGTAAATCGCGCCAGGTTCGAGCAGCTTGATCATGCTCTTGAGCTTGTCGAAGTCCTTGGACATCAGCGAATAGGCCGGCGAAATCGCGGCCGAGGGCACGCCGACATGCTGGGCCGCGAGCGCGAACAGCGCGTGCTCGACGCTGTTGTCGGATAGGATCACCAGCGGATGCTCGGCGCTTAGTCCCTGCGCGAGAATCCAGCTGGCGACCGAGCGCACCTGCTTCAAGGCACCCTTGTAAGTAACGGTCGACCACGGCGCATCCGCGCCCGCGCGATCGGCGAGAAAGATCCGGTCCGGCGCCTGCCGCGCCCAGTGCTCGAGCCAGTCGCCGATGCAGCGCGCACTCGGCCGCAGCGGCGTGGTCGATTTCAGGATGATGCTGCCATCGGTCCGGCGATCGGCAACGATCTCGGGTGTCGCGAAAAGATTTTGGGAATCGGCACCGCTTATGGCGGCGATGGTCATGGGCTTCCTCCTGCAGCCTCGAAAGGGCTGGCTTGAAGCTAATGTTGAGCACAACAATTGTTGTCGTCAACAACAATCTTCCCCTTAGCTGCGTGAAGCGCTAGAAGGGAACGATGGCGAGGAACAGTCAGGCACCCAGAATTGCCAACTCACGCGCTGGTATTCGGCCGCGCCCCGGCCGCGCGCGAAGTGAAAACGGCAACGCGCACAGCGATCTAATGAATGGCGAAATCGGCCTCGACGCGCTGGCGGGCCACGCCGGCTATGCGGTGCGGCGCTTTCAGATCTGGATTTTTCAGGATTTCATTCGCACGCTCGGCGCTGTCGATATCCGGCCCACGCAGTATTCCGTGATGACGATAATCGGCGCCAACCCGGGCCTGAGCCAGATGGCGGTGGCCAAGCGGCTCGGCATCGAACGCGCCCGGCTGGTGCATCTCCTGGACAGTCTTGAACAGCGCGATCTCGTCAGCCGCGTCAAATCCGCCACCGACCGGCGCTCCCACGCGCTGCACCTGACCGCGCGCGGCCGGACGGCGCTGGCGCAGTTCAAGCGGCTTGCCGCCGAACATGAGCGCCATGTGGCCGAAAAGATCGGCAAGGAGAACCGGGAGAAACTGCTGCAGATTCTCTCGGACTTCACCTGATCACGGCCGGCGCCGCGCCTTGGGCTTCTCCGCCCAAATTTTAGGCACGCGCTCGACTGCGCGGCCCTCGCACAGCACACGCCGTTGCACAGTAAGTGTCTGAAATTAGGTTTCTATCTTTGACACCTACCCTGACCGAGCCATTGTACACAATGGCACATCGCTTGCTTCAGTCGGGGTAACGTTTGCTCGCTGGAGTTTTGCCCGCCATGGGGTCCGACGCGCCTGAAACCATTGCCGCCATCGTCGCCGCGCACCGCGCCGGCGCGATCACCCCGGGGCAAACCGTCGCGCGCAGCTATCAGCGCATCCGCGACCATAATGATCCCGCCGTGTTCATCAGCCTGCGCGACGAGAAGGATGCGCTTAGCGAGGCCGAAGCGCTGGCCTCGAAAGATGCGGCATCGCTTCCGCTGCTCGGCGTGCCGGTGGCAGTGAAAGACAATATTGATGCGCGGGGCATGCCGACCACGGCCGCCTGCCCGGCCTTCTCGTATTCGCCCGCACAGGATTCCACGGCCGTCGCAAAACTGCGCGCGGCTGGCGCCATCGTCATCGGCAAGACCAATCTCGACCAGTTCGCGACCGGCCTGGTTGGCGTCCGCTCGCCTTACGGTATTCCCGTCAACCCGATCCGCGCTGATCTCGTTCCGGGCGGGTCGAGTTCAGGCTCGGCGGTTGCGGTTTCCGCCGGCTTGGTGCCGCTGGCGCTCGGCACCGACACCGCGGGCTCGGGCCGCGTGCCGGCGATGCTCAACAACATCGTAGGACTCAAGCCGAGCCTCGGACTGATCTCCAACGCCGGGCTCGTCCCGGCCTGCCGCACGCTGGACTGCATTTCGGTGTTCTCGCTCACCGTCGACGACGCGATGATGGCACTAGCCGCGATGGCGGGACCCGATGGCGCCGATCCGTTTTCGCGCGATCGGCCGCTCGGCCCGATGTCGGCATTTCCCGAAAAACTCCGGCTTGGCGTGCCGCGCAATGGCCAATTGATTTTCTTCGGCGACCGCGCCTCGGAAAAAGCCTATGGCGAGGCGCTCAAGCGCTGGACGCAGCTCGGCGCCACGCTGGTCGAATTCGACCTCGAACCTTTTTATGAAACCGCGCGGCTACTCTATGAGGGACCGTGGGTAGCCGAGCGTTACCTTGTCATCCGCGACCTCCTGGCATCCTCGCCGGATTCGATTCATCCGGTGACGCGCGAGATCACAGTGGCCGGCGCGCGGCTGACTGCGGCCGATACCTTCGCCTCGCTCTATCGCTTGCAGGCGCTGCGGCGCACGGCTGAGCAAACCTTCGCCAGTTTCGACGCGATGGTGCTACCGACGGCGCCGACCGCCTATTCGACGGCGCAGGTGCTGGCCAATCCGATCGAACTCAACAGCCGGCTCGGTACCTACACCAATTTTGTGAATTTGCTCGATCTCTGCGGGCTTGCGCTGCCGGCCGCGATGCGGCCCGACGGCATCCCGTTCGGTATCACGCTATTGGCGCCTGCGGGACGCGACGCGCAACTCGCCAGCATCGGTCGCATGTTTCATGCCGATACAAAACTGAAGATGGGAGCCAAGGGCGTGACCCAGCCAACGCTTGCTTTGCTACCGCCAGCGGCGGGCGGCGATGAAATCACCCTCGCCGTGGTCGGCGCGCATCTTTCCGGCATGGCGCTCAACGGCGAGCTGCAGGCGCTCGGCGCCCGCCTGCTCGAGGCGACCACGACAGCGCCGGACTACAGGCTCTACGCGCTCGATACCATGCCGCCGAAGCCCGGCATGCTGCGCGTGGAGGCTGGCGCGGGCCATTCGATCAAGCTGGAGCTATGGGCTTTGCCAGCGGCGTCGTTCGGCAAGTTCGTCGCCGCGATCCCGCCGCCGCTCGGCATCGGCACCATAAGGCTCGCGGACGGCAGAGGGGTAAAGGGTTTTCTCGTCGAGCCCGCAGCGATCAAAGACGCGCGAGATATTTCGGCCTACGGTGGCTGGCGTGCGTTCATGGAGAAGGCGACGGCTTGAGCCGTCATTGCGAGCGAAGCGAAGCAATCCACCCCTCCACGTATGCGGAACGATGGATTGCTTCGTCGCTTCGCTCCTCGCAATGACGAGCGTCTACACCGACACCGCGTAGATCTCGTACTCCCCGCGCACCAGCTCGATATGGGCGCGCATCGCCGCCGCAGCGCCCGCCTTGTCGCCGCGCATGATAGCGACTACCACACGGTCGTGTTCGGCGTGCGACTTTGCCAGCCGCCCGAGATTGCGGAACTGGGCGCGGCGGAACGGCTGCACGCGCACCCGTGTGGCCAGCGTCATCTCGGCGATGTAGCTGTTCTGCGAGCCGGCATAGATCGCGTTGTGAAAGCGCTCGTTGACCGCGTGAAAGCGTTCGGGATTGCCGGCATGGCTCAGCACCCGCAATTCCTCGTGGATCGCTTCCAGTTTCTGACGGTCCCCCGGCGGCATCCGCTCGGCGGCTAACCCCGCGCACAGCGCTTCCAATTCCGCCATCGCTTCGAACATTTCGGTCAAGCGGTCGAGCGAAGGCTGCGCCACCACGGCGCCACGGTGGGCGCGAGCCTCGACCAAGCCGCTCGCCACGAGCTGGCGCAACGCTTCACGTACCGGCGTGCGGGACACAGCAAAGCGCCGGGCGATATCGGTCTCATCGAGCGCTGAACCCGGCGGCAACACGCCGCGCACGATCTCATCGGCAAGCTGCAGCCGCAGTTCTTCCGCGCGCGTGACCTTGTCCCGCTGCGACGAAGGGCGATCGACGCGGCGAACCGTGGCTTCCGGCAGATCCTCCAGACTCATGCCTTTTGATCCGTTTGCTTGGAAGACGTTTGCTCAGAAGATTTGGGCTCGTCGATGATGCTGACATGGGCCGCGACGATCTTCCAACCTTCGGAAAACCGTATCCAGGTTTGCATCTGCCGCCCTACCTTTCCCGGCGCGCCGTCGCGATAGAACAGCGTCGAGGCAACGGCGGTGTCGCGGCCATACGTCGTGATCACGGTCCTGTCAGTCCGCCGCATCAGCCCGACCGGCGAGCGCGCGGCGCGGAACGCCATGATGGCGTCGTAGCCGTAGAGATTTTCGCCGATGCCATAGCGCAGCGTGCGGGGATCGTTGCGGAACAGTTCGTCGAGCACCGCGACATCGTTCGACACCAGCGCCTTTTCGTAGCGCTGGAATTGCGCGGTGACTTCGGCCACTACCTCGGGAAGATCGATCTCCATGGCTACAGTCCTCTCGGCGCAGGCGCTGCCGCAACACCCATCCGCTCCAGCGCATGCGCAACTCGCAGTGCGATGTCTTCCCGCCAGGGCGCGGCGATGATCTGCACGCCGATCGGCATCGGCTCCAGCGGCACCGGCACCGCCACCACCGGCAGGCCGATGAACGAAATCGGCTGGGTGTGGATGCCGATATTGGCGCGTACCGGCAGTTCGACGCCGTCGAGCACGAAGTTGACCTGCCCGAGCTTGGGCGCGATGCAGGGCGTCGCGGGCGCGATGATCACGTCCACCGATTGGAACAGCTCCAGCACTCTTGCCCGATACCAGCGGCGGAATTTTTGCGCGCGGTCGACCAGCGGCGCCGGAACCATGGCACCGGCGATCAGGCGGTCACGCACGGCGGGGTCGAAATCGTTCGGCCGCTTGCGCAGGCGATCGAGATGCAGCGATGCGCCCTCGGTCGTGGTGATCACGTAAGCCGCGGCGCGGGCGCGCGCGGCCTCGGGAATCTCGACTGTCTTGGTCGCGTTCAGCGCCTTGGCGATGCGCGCCACGGCCTCGACCGCTTCCGGAAAGACGTTCTTCTGAAAGTACCCGCCGGCCACCGCGACTCGCAAGCCGTCGACGCCTTGGGCCAGCAGCGGCGCAACCGGTTCGACCGGCCGTGTCGTGCAGGCGGCGTCATCGGCATCCAGTCCCTGCATCGCATCATAAGCCAGCGCGAGGTCGCCGACATTGCGAGCGAACGGCCCGAGATGATCGAGGCTTGCGACAAAGGGAAACGAGCGGGCGCGTGACAGCCGGCCATAGGTCGGCTTCAGCCCAAAGATTCCGCAGAACGACGACGGCACGCGGATCGATCCGTTGGTATCGGACCCCAGGGCGATCGGAACAAGAGCGCCGCCGACCGCACTGCCAGAACCACCCGACGAGCCGCCGGTCATCCGCGTCGGATCATGCGGATTGCGCGACGGGCCGTCATGCACGTTCTCGCCGGTAAAGTCATAGGCGTATTCGCCCATGTTGAGCGCGCCGACCAGCACGGCGCCGGCCGCTTCCATGCGCTCGATCAGCGTGGCGTCGCGCGGTGACGGGGCAAGATCGCGGTTGATCTTCGATCCGGCGCGGGTGGCGAGACCCTTCACGTCGAACAGGTTCTTTACCGCGAACGGCACGCCGGCAAGCGGTCCCACGCTCTGGCCGGCGGCGATGGCGGCATCAACTGCGCGGGCTTTTGCGCGCGCGCGATCCGCGGTGATGTCGGTAAACGAGTTCAGCACGGAATCATATTTGGCGATTCGCGCCAGTGCGGTTTCGGTCGCGTAGATTGCGGATAGCTTTCCGCCCGCGACGGCCTGCGCGATTTGTTGGGCCGATAGCCCGTCACTGTTCACGGTCATAACCTTATCACGCTGTGTAGACGCTGGCCGGCTCGGTCTCGTCCGGCAGCGGGAATTCATCGACCAGCCGCGCCAGCCTCAGCGACACTTCGAGGTTCGCCCGCACTGCGGGACGCCAGGCTTCCTCGACCAGCAGCGCCAGCGCCTTGGCGACGGCGTCGATGTAATTGTCCAGGGGATCGGTGGCCATTTCGTTTCCATTCGCGTTTCTAGTGAACCGGCAACGGCGGATGCGGGATCGCCGTCAGCAATTCCTTAGTATAAGCGTCCTGCGGATCGCCGAGCACGCGTTCGGATGGACCATGCTCGACGATTCGCCCCGCCCGCATCACGATGACACGATCGCAGAGCAGACGCACCACATTGAGATCATGCGACACGAACAAATAACTCATGCCCATGGATTGCTTGAGGTCCCGTAGCAGATTGAGCACGACGGCCTGAACGGAGACGTCGAGCGCTGCCGTGGGCTCGTCGAGGATCACCAGTTTGGGATGCAGCGCAATCGCGCGCGCGATGCCGACGCGGGCTTTCTGGCCGCCGGACAATTGGTGCGGGAAGCGATCAAGCAGGTCGATCGGAAGGCCGACCAGGCCGGCGAGTTTCTCGCAGCGGGCGCGAAGCGCGTCACGTCCCCTGATGTCGCCGAGTTGCAGAAGCGGATCGGCAATCGCGCGTGCCGCGGTGAAGCGCGGGTTGAGGCTGTCGGTCGGATCCTGGAACACCATCTGGATGCTCTTGCGCAGCGGCAGCCGCGCAAAGGCCTGCGGCAGGATGGCGCCGATCTCCTCGCCATCGAAACTGATGCGCCCGGACGTCTGGTCCAACAGCCGCATCACCATCATCGACGTCGTCGATTTGCCGCAGCCGGATTCACCGACGAGACCGACGCTCTCGCCGTGGCCGACGGTGAAACTGATGCCGTCGACAGCGCGGAAGACTTCCGCTTCCACCGGCGGCTTGCGGGAGAACAACTTGCCGAGCACGGCAGTGGCGCCCTGGCGCGGGTATTCTTTCACCAGCTTTTCGACGAGGAGGAGGGGTTTCTGCTCCTTCTCCCCGCTCTTCGCGGGGAGAGGGTCGGGGTGAGGGGCTGTTTCAGCGAGCGCAGTCTGCGGAGAGTCCCCCTCACCCGCCGCGCTTCGCGCGTCGACCTCTCCCCGCGTGCGGAGAGAGGCAGAGACCGCCGCCTCGTCTTCGGGAAGCAGATCCCGCAGCGACACCCCAATCCTTGGCGTCGCGCGCATCAACCTTTTCGTGTAGGCGTGCTCGGGTCTGGCAAAGATATCCGCCGACTTCGCGGTCTCGACCACCCGGCCCTTTTCCATGACGACCACGCGGTCGCAGTAGGCGGCGGCGAGGCCTAGATCATGCGTGATCAGGATCGTCGACATGTGCCGGCGCTTCGTCAGTTCGACGATCAGGTCCATCACCGCCTTCTGGGTGGTGACGTCGAGTCCCGTCGTCGGCTCGTCCGCGATCAGAAGCTGCGGATTGCAGGCCAGTGCCAGCGCGATCACAACGCGCTGGCACATGCCGCCCGAAAGCTCGAACGGATAGGCATGATAGCGCTCGCGTGGACGGGCAATCTTGACCTGCTCCAGCGCCTCGATCGCCTTCTCGCCGCGGTCGCTGGCTGCGCTCTGCACGTGCTGGCGCAGTACGTCCTCGATCTGATCACCCACTTTGCGGATCGGGTTCAGCGCCGCGCGCGGGTTCTGGAAAATCATCGAGATTTCGCGGCCGCGCAGATCGCGCATCTCGAGCTCGGTCGCAGCCTTGACGTCAATGCCGGAGAACATCACCGAACCGTCGGCGATCCTGCCGGCGCGGTCGAGGATCCGCATCACCGCATATGATGTCACCGATTTGCCGGAGCCGGATTCGCCGACGATGCCGAGCGTTTCGCCTTTGGCTACCGAAATATTGACATGCTGCACGGCCCTGACAATGCCGCGCCGCGTGGTGAATTCGACGGTGAGGTCGTGGACATCGAGAAGAGGCGGGGCTGTCATGATGACCTCCGCAAAAATCTCGAAAACAACCCCATGCAAAGTAGAACGATCAGCACTCCTGTCGCATTTCCTTCCCCCATGCGGGGGCAGAGACGAGCGAAGCTTGAATCAGCCATCACGTCCTCCGCTGCGGATCGACGATGTCGCGCAGGCCGTCGCCGAGCAGGTTGAAGCAGAACACCGCGATCATCAGCGCCAGCCCCGGGAACAGCGCGATCCACCATTCGCCCGACACCATGAACGTGGCGCCTTCCGCGACCATGATGCCCCATTCGGCCGTCGGCGGCCGCACGCCAAGCCCGATGAAGGAGAGGCCGGCGGCGTTGAGGATGGCGTAGCCCATGGTCAGCGACATCTGCACGATCATGATCGGCATGATGTTGGGCAGGATATGGACCAGCAGGATCCGCATCTCGCCATTGCCCGACAGCCGCGCCGCCTGGACGAAGCCGGCGTTGCGGCGGACATTGGCTTCGGCGCGGGCGACGCGGGCATAAAGCGGAAAGTTCACGATCGCGGTGGCGATGATGATGTTCTGCACCGTATTGCCGAGTGCAGCCACAATGCCCATCGCCAGCACGAACAGCGGAAACGCCATGATGGTATCCGCGATGCGCCCGACGATGCGGTCGGTCCAGCCGCCGAAATAGCCGGCGGCGATGCCGGCCAGCCCGCCCATCAGGAACACCAGCGCCACCGAGGCGACCGCGATGAAGGTATCGAGCCTGGTGGCGACGATGACGCGGCTGAAGATATCGCGGCCCAATTGGTCAGTGCCGAACCAGTGCGCGGCGGACGGCGGCTTCAATGCCGCGGCGGTATCGCTGGCGAGCGGATCGTAGGGCACGATGTAGGGGCCGAAGATCGCGGCAAACAGGATGATAACCAGTAGACCGAAGGCAAAGGCGGTGACGCGGTTCTCGCCGAGCACGTAGCGGGTGTGCTCGAACATCGCAGCGAACCCCGAGCTACGCGCGGGAGCAGCAGGCTCAACGGCAGGCGCAACGCTACTCATCTTCGAACCTCATCCTTCAAGCCGCACGCGCGGATCGATCACGCCGTAGAGAATGTCGATAATCAGATTGAGCAGCACGTACATGACCGCCATGGTCAGCACAAAACCCTGCACCGGCGCGAAGTCCGACGAGATCAGCGCTTCCACCGCGTAGGAACCGATGCCGGGCCACGCGAACACCTTCTCGACCAGCACGTTGGCCCCGAGCAGAAACGAGAACACCATGCTGAGCGTGGTGATGACCGGCAGCATCGCATTACGGAACGCGTAGGTGACGATCACGGTCGACGGCGAAAGCCCGCTGGCGCGCGCGGTGCGGACGAAATCGGAGGCCAGCACCGCCAGCATCGAGGCCCGCGTCATGCGCGCGATCGGCGCCAGCGAGAAGATCGCCAGCGTCGCCGCCGGCAGGATGAGCTGGCTCAGCGCCGAACGAAACGTCTCGAACTCGCGCGCGATCAGGGCATCGATCAGGTAAAGCCCGGTCACGGTCGGCGGCGCGCTGTAGAACACGTCGAGCCGGCCGAGCGGCGCCGGCGACCAGCCGAGCCTGAAATAGAAGACGTAGACCAGCACGAGACCGGTGAAGAACACTGGCAGCGACACGCCGGCCGTTGTCGTGATCCGGCAGAGATGATCGATCCAGGAGCCCGGCCGGGTTGCGGCCAGCACGCCCAGTGGAATCGCGATCGTGATCGAGACGATGAGACCAAGCAGCGTCAGCTCGGCCGACGCCGGCAGGCGGTTGCGGATTTCGGTCGCGACCGGCTGGCCCGTGGTCAGCGAATTGCCGAAATCGCCATGCGCGAGATCGTTGGTGTAGCGGAAGAACTGCTCGATCAACGGCTTGTCGAAGCCGAGCTTTTTGCGGATCTGCTCGATGGCTTCCTTGCTGGCGGCAGGCCCGGCGAAGTAGGCCGCGGGATCGCCCGGCAGCGCGCGCGTCAGCAGGAACGTGACGATCACGACCCCGATCAAAGAGGGAATCGCAAATATCAGCCGCTTGCCGATCATGGTCAGCATGAGGCGCTCCTGATGATCGGAGAAAGCGCTGCCGCTTGCACAGCTCGGCTCCCTCCCCCCTTGCGGGGGAGGGCTGGGGAGAGGGGTGGCGGCAACGGCGGTGCGTGTGGCTTACCCCTCTCCCCGCCCCTCCCCCGCAAGGGGGGAGGGAGTGAGAGAGTTGCGCGTCCCTCACTGAATGGAGAGAGAGCCCTGCGGCCCTCACTCACAACGAGAGCGCAACAAGCCAATGTTTCGCCCGCACGCAGCATGACGCATCACGCCTTCACCAGCGCGCGATAATCCAGCCTGCGGTGGAACCAGTACTGATAGCCGGATACGTTCTTCTGCATCGCGACGTTGACGTAGGGCTGATAGAGCGGGATGCGCGGGATGTCCTTGAAGGCAAGGTCGACGAAGCCCTTCACATCTGCGTCGTATTTCGCGGTGTTGCCGATCGCCGCGGCGTCGACGGCGCCGTGGATGAATTCGTCCATCGCCTTCGACTGGTAGCTCATGGTGTTGAAGATCGAATTCTTGCCGTCGTAACACCAGATGAAGAAATACTCGGGATAGTCGAGCCAGCCGGAGAACACGTTGGTGTAGAGCGGCAGCACCTTCTTGTTCAGTTCGGTGCGCCAATTGGCGCCGGGGATCTTGTTGATCGTGGTCTTGATGCCGATTTGCGCCAGGCTTTCCTGCACCAGGATGCAGAGCGGCTCGTTGACGCCGGCGAAGCCTAAGTCGAAGGACAGCGTGGTCTCGAAACCGTTGGGATACCCGGCTTCCGCCAGCAATGCCTTGGCTTTGGCGATATCGGTGACGTATTTGGTCGGCTGCGGCCAGGCCACCTCGGTCGCCTTGTCGGCTGCGGCGCCGAACATCGGCTTGGCCAGGCCGAACAGCACCGCATCCATGATCTTCTGGTAGGGAATCGCGCAGGCGACGGCCTCGCGGACCTTGACGTTGTCGAACGGCGCGATCTTCACGTTCATGCCGATATACTGGACGCCGTTGGAATAGGGCACCGAGACGATGTTGAGCTTGCCGCTGTCCTTCAGCTCGACGAAATCCTTGTTCGGCAGATCGTAGGAGATGTCGGCGTCGCCGCGTTCCAGCAGCGCGCGGCGGTTGCCGGCCTGCGGCACCATGCGCCAGATCACGCGCTTGACCTTCGGCAAGGGACCGCCGGCCCACTCGTCGTTGCGCTCCATGATGACTTCGGTGCCAGCCGTCCACTTCACCACCTTGTAGGCGCCGGAGCCCGCAGTCTGCTGCTTGGTGTATTCGAGGCCCCACGGATCCTTCTCGGTGGCGTTCTTCTTCACCAACTCGGAATTGACTACGCACGGCACGATGACCGCGAGATCGGGAATGGTGAGACGGTCTTTCTTGGCAAAATCGATTCGCACCGTGTTGTCGTCGACGACGACGAACTGTTCGGTCTTGGTCAGCGAGCCCGCGCCCATCTGGAACGTGGGAAAGCCGCCGACGCTGACGGCGCGATCGAGCGACCACTTGACGTCCTTGGCGGTGACCGGCGCACCGTCATGGAATTTCGCGTTCTTCTTTAATTTGAAGGTCACCGACATGTCGCCGACCTTCATGTCCTCGGCGAGCTCGGGCTTGAACTTGTCGCGGTCGTAATACGGCACCCCGCCCGGACCGCTCTTCATCTCGTGGCTGATCAGCCGGTCGTAGCAATTCCACGACACCTCATAGCCGGGCACGTTGGTGCCGACGCCGTGAATGTCGAGATTGTTCGGCCCGCTTTCCGAGACGATCAGCAGCGTTTCCGATCGCGCTTGAGCTTTGGCGGAGGACCAGATCGCCGGCGCGGGCACCATAGCGCCCGCGGCAACTCCGGTGACGGATTTCAGGAAATCGCGACGCTTCATGGGTGATGCTCCAACGCCCGAGGGGAAAGCGGCTTTGGAACTGGAATCGCAAGGTTCGTGCCATTCCTTAAGGAAGGCTTTCTTTCACGCCAAGTCATTGATGATGCGGGCGAATGCGTCCAAAGCGAATGGCGCCCGGGGATGCGGCATCGTTGCGGATTGCATACAAAGATGCATATTTGCTCATAAATTATGCAGATATTTCTGACGCTTTATTGCTGAGCGGCGCACTCAAACCGGCCAAAGCAGATCCTGCAATTCGTGGAGATTGCCGGCCCTCTGTTGCCAGCCCTCGATACAGATTTGCTTGGCCGGGTTGCCGAAGCGATGCAGCAGCATCAGCGCCATCAGCCGCCGCTTCAGGTCGGTCGTGATATACGCGGCTGAGTATCCGTAGCCCTCAAACAGGCTTCGCACGCGACGCGGCATGCCGGCGGTCATGAAGGCGCTCGGACCCAGCAGGTCATATTCGCCCCTCCCCGTCATCACGTCGCCGAAATCGATTAGCCCCGCGAGCCGCCAGCCCGAACCACCCCGGTTCAAGAGAAAATTCTCCGGGATATATTCGCCGGTCAGGATTACCGCTGGCGTGTCCAGCGCGACCAGCCAGGCCGCATCGCGCAGCAATTCGTCCAGGCCGTCGAGAAATTTCTGCGGCAATCCGAGACGCGCGTGCCGGGCGCGGCATCCCTCGATCTGCCGGCGCATGAAGATGTCCCAGCCCGGCTCGATCTGCCCGAGCGGCCCGACGGGAACGCGCTGCACCTCGGCGATGGTCTCGCCGATTTCGACAAGCACACGCTCCTTGTCCGTTTCCGGCAGCGAAGGCCAGGCATCTGCGCCCAACACGCCCGATAGCCGCGTGATGACGAGATATGGCCACCCGTCGCGCTCGCCTTCGACGACGATTTCGGGAATCGCGACACGAAGCCGTCCGTGAAGCTGCGCCAGCGCGCCACGTTCCGAGACGAATTGGGCGCGAAGAAATGGCGGGAAGATTTTCAGGATGAGCTTTTCGTCGAGGGCAACGACGAGATTGGTGCCGGTGGAGAAAATGTGCGGCGCCGCGCATGTAAGGCCGTGGCCGCGAGCGATATCGCGCGCGATCGGCAGCCACTGCGCCGGATCGGCGCGCCACGCGCGGAAGGGCTCGTAGTCTGTGAGTGTCGGTAGTGATGCGGTCATGGTGGCACTGAACTTTTCCGCCGTCATTGCGAGCGAAGCGAAGCAATCCATAGCTCAACTCGAGGACAGATGGATTGCTTCGTCGCTTCGCTCCTCGCAATGACGGAGTGAGACTACTGATCCGGATTGGCGCGTTCGAACTGGCGCAACAGGCGGTTGCCGCGCTCGACGGCTGCATCGAGCGCTGCATGCGCCGACCGCTTGCCGCTGAAGACATGCTCCAACTCGTCCTCAATGGCGTCGCGGATCAGCACAAAGGACCCAAGCCGGATTCCCTTCGAATTCTCGGTCGGCGGCTTCAAGGTCATCTGCTCGATTCCGATCGCAGTACCCGGATTGCGATCGTAGAAGCCCTGCGCGCGGGTGAGGTCGAAGGCGGCGCGGGTGATCGGCAAATAGCCGGTGTTCTGGTGCCAGGCGGACTGAATCTCGGGTTTGGAGAGATAGGCGAAGAACCGCGCAACCCCGGTGTATTCGGCGCGCGGCCGGTCGCGCAGCACCCATAGCGTGGCGCCGCCGATGATCGAATTTTGCGGGGCGCCGGCGATGTCGGGCCGGTACGGGATCATGCCGTAGCCGACCTCAAACTTCGAATTGGCCTTGATGTCGGCGCGTGTCCCGGACGAGCCGATGAAGATGGCGCATTCACCCCTTTGAAAACGCGGCTCGGCCGATTGCCCGCGGCCGCTATAGTCGAAAATTTTCGTCGCCTGCCATTCCGCGAGTTGCGCGATGTGCCGAACCAGGTCCGGATTGTTGAAGGTCAGTTCTGCATCGAGTCCGCCAAAGCCGTTGCCACGGGTTGCCAGCGACAGATTGTGGAAGGCGGAAAAATTCTCGACATGGACCCAGGACGGCCAGGATGTGGTGAGCCCGCAGGGCGAGCCGGCCGCACGCAGGCGCTTCGCCGCGGCTCCGACCTCGACCCAGGTCTTCGGCGCCACCTCGGGGTCGAGGCCCGCGGCGCGGAACAGATCCTTGTTGTAGTAGAGAATCGGCGTCGAGACATTGAACGGGAATGAGAGCATGTTGCCGGCGACGTCGGCATAGTAGCCAGTGATTGCCGGCAGATAGGCCTCCGGCGAGAACGGCTCCGACTGGTCGCGCATTAATTCGAACACCGGATAGATCGCGCCTTTTGCCGCCATCATGGTTGCGGTGGCGATCTCGTTGACTTGAACGACGGCCGGCTGGGTTCGCGATCGGAATGCGAAGATCGCCGCCGTCACCGTCGCGGTGTAGTTGCCCTTGTAGGTTGGCACGATCCGGTAGTCGGACTGCGACGCATTGAAATCGGCCGCCAGCTTCTCGAGCTGCTTGCCGAGTTCCCCCGACATCGCGTGCCACCACATGATCTCGGTGGCGGCGTGGGCGGGGGACGCAAGCGCCACGGCGGCGAGCGTTGCGAATTGCAAGAACCTCAAGGCCGATTTCACCGGTGACAACCCTGCTCTGCCGCGCGAGCGATGTACCCGTTCGCCGCATCCTCATAAATGCCTGCGACCGCGGTTTCAATCCGCCGACATCGCCGCAATGCACAATTAAAGATTGTAACCGGCGCCTGAGGATAACCCCAGGCTAGCCGCCGCCCCGCCGTGTCCCTGATAGCCAAGCATCGGCAAATTCTGCTAAAATTGCGTTGAACCTTTTCTCTCCGCCGCAGACTCCATCTCTAAGGGGATTTGTCGCCTGTGTATCGCCGCGCCAGCCTTTCGCGGACTTTTGTGCTTGTTGTCGCGCTGTTGCTAACGGCGGTCTCAATGAGCGTTTTTGCGCGCGGATTTCCTGCCGCCGATCCCCGAAACGGCAAGCATCGGGACGAAATGTTCCATTCCCACCAGTTCGGCGCGGAACAGGACCGTCCCGGACAGACCCGGACCGGTGCGATCGATCTCCACCGTACCAACGTTGCATTGATCGGGACGGTGGCGCCGTTATTGGTCGGGCGCCTTCGTAGAGTGGAGTGGATTTGACCGGCGCGCCGCAACAGCAGCAAACAGCGCAACGGCCGGCGAGCTTCGCCGCGCGCGGGCGCTTTCGCATCGTGCAATGGCTCCGCGCGGTGCCGATCCGATGGCGCATTCTGTCGATCGCGGGACTGAACTCCGCCGTCGTCATGGTGCTCGCCGTCTTGATCTGGAACGGCGCCAACGTGCTGGGCTCTGCATGGGACGACGTCCGGCAGGTGCGGGAGTCCGACAAGATCCTGGCCCACCTCGAAAGCGAAACCAGCCGGCTGCAGAACCTGATCCATCGCTACATCAATCAGCCGAGCCCTGAGCTGTTCGCCGAGATCCTGCTGCTGCGCGAAGCGGTGCTCGGTACGCTGACCACGCGCGCCTCGAACGACCCGATGCTATCAGGGTCAGTCGAGCGGCTCGAACAGGTCACCGACCGTTTCCTCAACGGCTTCGGTGAATTGCGCGCCGTGCAGGCCACCATCACCAAGACCTATGAGCAGCAGGTGCTGGGGCCGGCCCGCGAAATGGCCGGGCTGTATTCCATCATCGAGGGCGCCACCGGGCATCGCGACGCGCAGATCTGGCCCGCGCTCGGGAAGTCACGCGAGGCGTTTACGGCCCTGCTGGTCGCCGCCAACGCCTATTACCTGTCGCCGGCCTCGGCATCTGCGGAAGACGCCCGCAGGAATACCGAGACGATCGAGAAGACGATCCCCGCGATGACCGATCTGGCCGATAATGATCTGCAGCGCATGGCGCTGACGCGGCTGCAGGCGCGGACGGTGGCACTGCGCGAGGGCATGGCCAAGCTGACCGAACAACTCGCGGTCCGGACCGAACTTTTGCGCAACACTATCGATGCCAGCCAGGCCGAGGCCATCGCGGTGATCGACGAGCTATCGGTCAAGATGCGCCAGCGCGAGCAAAAGGCGCAGGAGACTTTTGACAAGACGTTATCGAGCATCTCGCGCCGGGTGCTGTCGATCGCCGTGATGTTCCTCGGCATCATCCTGTCCGCCGGCGTCCTGATCGCGCTCTCGATCCGCCTGCCACTGCAGCAGATCCTGGCTTCGATGCATGCAATCACGTCGGGCAATTACGATCGCCGCGTACAGGGCACTACCGCCCGGGACGAGGTCGGCGCCATGGCGCGCGCGGTGGACGTCTTCCGCGAGAACGCCATCGCCAAGCGCAAAACAGAGGACGAACTGCGCGCCTCGAAGGAAAGAGCGGAGAGCGCATTGCTCGAGCTCAACGCCGCGCAACAGAACCTGATCGACGCCGAACGGCTGGCGGCGCTCGGCGGGCTGGTCGCCGGTGTTGCCCACGAGGTGAACAACCCGATCGGCATCAGCCTGACGGTGGCGTCGAGCTTTGCGCGGCGGGCCGAAACATTCGAGTCCGAGTTGCGCACCGAGCCGCTCCGCCGCTCCAAGCTCGACGAATTCGTCAAGAGCTCGCGCGACGCAGCAGGACAACTGGTGGCGAACCTGCATCGCGCCGGCGAGCTGATCCAGTCGTTCAAGCAGGTGGCGGTCGACCGCTCGCACGCAGAGCGCCGGCAATTCAGCCTGAGCGAGGCCACTGACCAGATCGTCGCGAGCTTACGGCCGGTGTTGAAGAAAGCGGCGATCACGCTGTCGGTCGAGGTGCCGGAAGGGCTCGTCATCGACGGCTATCCCGGCTCCTACGGCCAGATATTAACCAATCTTTTCCTCAATGCCGCCAACCATGCCTTTGCCGATGGCCGCTCCGGCGCGATCACGATTTCGGCCCGGGCGCGCGGCAGCGACGATGTCGAGATCATCTTTGCCGATAACGGGGCCGGAATGACGCCGGACGTGCAACGGCAGGCATTCGACCCCTTCTTTACGACCCGCCGCAACGAGGGCGGCACCGGACTGGGCTTGCATATCGTCTATAATCTTGTCACTCAACAGCTCGGCGGCCGGATGATGCTGGAGTCGAGGCTGGGACAAGGCACCACCTTCCGCATTATCATGCCGAAAGTCGCCAAGGGCGGATCCACGAGTACAGACCAGACAGCAGCCGACGGAACTTCGCAATGGCCGAACAGGACGATGTCCTCCACCTGATCGACGATACCGGACTGGCTCCGGAGGACTCATCCGCGCGCAAGTGGAAGATCGCCGTCATCGACGATGACGCCGCGGTGCACGAGGGCACCCGCTTTGCGCTCAGCGACTACAGTCTCAACGGCGCGACGCTGGAAATCCTGTCAGCCTATTCCGCGGCCGAAGGCCGCATCTTGATGCGCGACAACCCTGATGTCGCCGCCGTGCTGCTCGACGTCATCATGGAGACCGACGTTGCGGGCCTGGACCTGGTCGAATACATCCGCAACGAAATCAAGAACGAGACCGTCCGCATCATCCTGCGCACCGGCCAGCCCGGGCAGGCGCCCGAGCGCCGCGTCATCGTCCAGTACGACATCAACGACTACAAGGCCAAGACAGAGCTGACAGCCGACAAGTTGTTCACCTCGCTGACGGCGGCACTGCGCAGCTACCAGCAGCTTGAGCGCATGGTGCAGACAAGGCGCGGGCTTGAGATCATCATCGACGCCGCCTCGACGCTCTACGACTTCAAATCGATGCAGCGGCTGGCGGAGGGCGTTTTGACGCAGCTCGCCTCGCTGCTCAATGTCGACTGCGCCGGCATCCTGGTGCTGCGCGACGACGGCGCCCCGGGGAGCGAATTCTCGGTGCTGGCGGGCTCGGGCTGTTACAGCCGGTTTATCGGCACGACGAGCTCCAAGGCGCTCGATCCGGATTTGCGGCAAATGGTGGAAGCGGCCTTCCAGCGCCGCAAGAACGAATTCGCCGACCATCGCAGCGTGCTTTATTTGCGCACCGGCAGCGGCCGCGAAGTGGTGGTGCTGTTGCAGGCCGAGCGCCAGCTTTCCGACACCGACCGCGCGCTGGTCGAGATTTTCTCCAGCCGGCTGTCGATCGCCTTCGACAACGTCATCCTCTATCGCCAACTGCACGAGGCCAACACCCAGCTCGAGGACCGGGTCGCCCAGCGCACCCGCGCGCTGATGCAGGCCAACCGCCGCCTTTCGGCGCAGTGGCTGCGGCTGCAGCGCGCCAACGGCTTCAAGAACGAAATTCTCGGCACCGTGGCGCATGATTTGAAGAACCCGCTCGGCGTAATCCTCGGCCGCACCGAGATGCTGACCGAATTGATCGGCGCAGGCTCGCCGAAGGAGAACGTCACCGCACAGGTCGAGCACATCAGGGATGCCACCAAACGCCTGACCTCGATGGTCGACCACCTGATTTCGGATGCGATGGCGGATGCCTTCGACATCACCATCCGCCGCGAACCCGTCGATGTCGGAGCCCTCGTGAACGAGGTCACCGACTCCAACCTGCCCTCGGCCGTCAACAAGCAGCAGGCCATCACGGTATCGGCCCCGCCGAACATCGTTACCATGTGCGATGCCGACCGGATCCGCGAGGCGATTGACAACCTCGTCAGCAACGCCATCAAATATTCGCCGATCGGAGGCAAGATCACGGTCACTGTGAGCCATGAAGGCAGCGACACGGTGATCCGCATCGCCGACCAGGGCGCCGGGCTTTCGCCGGAGGATCTCGGCCGGTTGTTCGGCCGCTTCCAGCGGCTATCGGCCAAGCCGACCGCCGGTGAAAGCTCGACCGGCCTCGGTCTGTCGATCGTCAAACGTATTATCGACATGCATGGCGGCCATGTGACTGCGGAAAGTGCCGGACCCGGGCAGGGATCGACATTTACGGTTACACTGCCTGCGACAGAGACGACATGACCCAGAACCCGCACATCTTCATCGTCGACGACGAGGCGCCGGCCCGCGAGATGGTCGGTGATTACCTCAAGATGCACGGCTTCGGCGTCACCTTGTGCGACGGGGGAAAGAGCCTGCGCAGGGAGATCGAGAACGCCGTGCCCGACCTCGTCGTGCTCGACCTCAACATGCCCGAGGAAGACGGGCTTTCGATCATTCGCGACCTGAAGAGCCGCATCAACGTTCCCGTCATCATGCTAACGGCGACCGCGAGCCCGATCGACCGCGTCGTCGGCCTCGAACTCGGCGCCGACGATTACATCGCAAAACCCTGCGAGCTGCGCGAACTGATGGCGCGGATCCGCTCCGTGCTCCGCCGCAGCACGCCGGCCAAGACGGCGACGCCCGAGCCCGCGACGGCCAAGGCGGAGAAGGAACAACTGGTGCGGTTCGGCACCAAATGGCTCGATCTCGAAGCCCAGGCGCTACGCGACGACGAAGGCAACGAGCATCCGCTGACGGCGTCCGAATTCGGCCTGTTGAAAGTGTTCGCGGCGAATCCGAAACGGGTGTTGTCGCGCGAGCGGCTGTTGGAATTGGCCAATGCGCGCGACGCCGAGGCTTTCGACCGCGCCGTCGATCTGCGCATCATGCGTATCCGCCGCAAGATCGAGATCGATCCAACCAAGCCCGCCGTGATCCGCACAATCAGAGGCGGCGGCTATTTGTTCTCGCCGACGGGTGAGAAGGGTTAGGTCTCGGCGCTTCTGCTGTTCGACCCTCATGGTGAGGGGCCGCGAAGCGGCGTCTCGAACCATGTGGCCCGTCTGGGGCCTGCATCCTTCGGGACGCGGCGAAGGCGCCGCTCCTCAGGGATGAGGGTCTACCTGCGGAACTAATCCGCATCTGAAATCTTCCAATTTTCCGCACATTGAAATTATTGGCCTTTTATCTCCGAATGTTTCGTCGCGGGCCCCGCGACGAAACAATTCTCTCGGCCACGAAACCATTTTTCCCTTTTGGTGCAGACATCCCGAAACCGAGCTTAATTAACAATCCTCCTAACGAAACGCCGCCCGGCGTGGAATTGGGAGCCTGTCATGTCGAACGTCATCGCCATCAACGCCGCAGCCAAGAAGTCGATTGCCGCCGCCCGCGCGACATCCGACGAAACGCTGCTGCAGGATATTGCCAAGGGCGGCCGTACGGCGATGCATGTGCTTTACTCCCGTCATAACGTCCGGGTTTACCGCTTCGTGCTGCGCATGGTGCGCGACACCACCATGGCGGAAGACCTCGTCAGCCAGGTGTTCCTCGACGTGTGGCGGACCGCCGACCAGTTCGAGGGCCGCTCGCAGGTTTCGACCTGGCTGCTGTCGATCGCCCGGTTCAAGGCGCTGACCGCGCTGCGCCAGCGCAAGCATGAGGACATCGAGCAGGAAGACGTGCTGGAGATCGCCGACGAGGCCGACACGCCGGAAGCCTCGCTCGACCGCAGCAATACCAGCGCCATCCTGCGCGCCTGCGTTGCCAAGCTGTCGCCGGCACATCGCGAGATCATCAACCTGGTCTACTACCACGAGAAGTCGGTGGAAGAGGCCGGCGCGATCATCGGTATTCCCCAGAGCACGGTGAAGACCCGCATGTTCTATGCCCGCAAACAATTGGCCGAGTTGCTTAAGGGCGCCGGCGTGGACAGCATCGCTGCTTAAAGATAAGCGACTTCAATTACTTAGATCGGCATTAAGGATAGAAAACGGGTCGAATTCGACGGACAAAGCTTACCTCCGGCGAAACAAATGAAACAAATCACGACATCACCCGGAAAAACTCACCCCCTATACCGATCGTCAACGACGCAACGCCAACGCCGAACAGGAGAGCGAACATGCTGAAGCCGTCCTTCCGCTTTTTCATCGTCCCGCTCGGCGCCGTCGCGACCTTGGCCACCCTATCGGCTCAGAACGTCCAGCCGCGCGCCCAGCGCGACACCGGTTCGACGTTCGTGCGCGAACAGGTGGTCGATTGCGGCACCAAGAGTCCCAGGGAGGTCTGCGTGATCTCCTACGACAGCGAGACCCCCCGCTGAACTTCCTCTTACCTCCCAAGCTCCAGACTCCCAAGCGACCTCCAACGACCCGGCCGGGATGCCCCCCAGCCGGGTCGCTCTGTTTTGGAGGACCGCTGAACGCAACCTTGCGGCGAGTAGCTGATCGCGAATAATCTGCCGCGATGGGCTACTCTCACCTGCCGTAATTCAGCCGTACACTTAGCCGCTTACGTGACCACGTCGGTCATGATGCTTGTCGCCATTGATGGATGCTGCGACTAACGAGAATGAAGTCAGGCTACGCAAGGGCACGTCGCTTAACGAGCGGCTCGCTCTCGCAGGCGCTGCCGTACTCCTTTGTTTGGTTGCCTTGCCTGGCCTTAGCCATCTGCCGAACCAATATTGGCTTGGCGTCGCCGCCCTTTTTGCACTGCTGTTCGGATGCCTCCTGCTGGGCGCAGCTCTACTTGATCGTAATGTTGTCTGGATCATTACATCAGGCGAAATCCTGATCGGCGAACAGCGTCCATTCGGGAAGTTGCACAAAAGACTGATCAGGTATGATGAAATTTCGGGGATGCATCTTCGAAAGAACAGCGGAAGATCAATCGAGTTCAGCCTGGTATTTGAGACCGAATCGGGAGATTTGCTCACCTCGCCTCCCCTGCCTGATATCACCCAGGTGCACCAAACCACCGTCCACATTGCCCGGCTGCTTCGGCTTCCTGATCCCGAACCGGCCGAGAACCCGCTCGACGCCGTCAATGCCGGGATACGACTAGGCAAGCCGGTCAATCCCAGAAGGGTACGAGGACTCAAGGTTCTGTTCGTGCTGCTCGCCGGCACACTGAGCATTCCATTCATCTATGCACCGTGGAGCGGCAAATTGTCCGCCCTCGGGATCGCCGTCTGGTCGCTCGGCGCGATCGTGACCTTCGTGCTGCTCAGATATCTGCATCGGATAAGTGCATGCTGGATCGTCCACGATGGCGCGATCAGGATCGAACGGCTTTCATGGAAAGGCACAACAGAGGTGGAGACGATCGGCGGTGACGATGTCGAGGCTATCGATGTCGAGAGCGGCGGTCGCAAGGACAGCCTCTACGTGATCACAATCCGGCTTCGCACGGGAAAGAAAATCCGCAGCCCGCCGCTGGCCGGCAAGGATCAGACGCACGCCGTACGGGCCGAGATCATTCGGCGACTGAGACTAAACTCATCGGGTGACGCATAGGCTTGCACGCCTGTTCCGCGCGGCATGCAGGTATAATCGTCGCATCGGGCGTGGTAAGGTACACGCCTGGTTCGGACGCAATTTTCGAAAACTGTAGTTCCGTTTTTGAAAGATCGCGCCCGGCGAAATTGCGACAGGTGGTGGCGATGTTTGAAGGCTGGGATGCGGTCATATTGGCCCGGGCGCAGTTTGCTTTCACGATGTCGTTCCACATCATCTTCCCGGCCTTCTCGATCGGGCTCGCCAGCTATCTCGCCGTGCTCGAAGCGCTGTGGCTCGCGACCGGGCGCGAGGTCTACATCAACCTGTTCAACTATTGGCTGAAAATTTTCGCCGTCGCCTTCGCAATGGGCGTGGTGTCGGGCATCGTGATGTCCTACCAATTCGGCACCAACTGGTCGGTCTTTTCCGACAAGACCGGCCCGGTGATCGGCCCGCTAATGGCCTATGAGGTGCTCACCGCATTCTTCCTCGAAGCGGGTTTCCTCGGCGTGATGCTGTTCGGCCTGAACCGCGTCGGTCCAAAACTGCATTTTCTGGCTACGCTGATGGTCGCGATCGGCACGCTGATTTCGGCGTTCTGGATCCTGTCGGCCAATTCCTGGATGCAGACGCCGGCAGGGCACACCGTCAATGAGGCCGGACAGTTCATCGCCGCCGACTGGCTCAAGGTGATCTTCAACCCCTCATTCCCGTATCGCCTCGTGCACATGGTGCTGGCGGCGTATCTGACCACCGCGCTGGTGGTCGGCGCGGTCGGCGCCTGGCACCTCTTGCGCGATCGGCACCTCGCCGGCCCGCGCGTGATGTTTTCGATGGCGATGTGGATGGCGACGCTGGTGGCGCCGATCCAGATCATCGCCGGCGATCAGCACGGGCTCAACACGCTGGAGCACCAGCCGGTGAAGATCATGGCGATGGAAGGCCATTTCCAGAGCCACAAGGACGGCGCTCCTCTGATTCTGTTCGGCCTGCCCAACCAGAGCGCCGGCAGGGTCGACTACGCAGTCGAAGTGCCGAAGCTCGGCTCCCTGATTCTCAAGCACTCGCCCGACGCGCCGATGGCCGGCCTCGACACCGTGCCGCGCGAAAACTGGCCGCCGGTGGCGATCGCGTTCTGGTCGTTCCGGATCATGGTCGGCATGGGATTGCTCATGCTGGCGCTCGGCATGTTCAGCCTGTTGATGCGTGTTCAGGGCAAGCTCTACGATTCGCGGCTGTTGCACATGTTTGCGGTCGCAATGGCTCCGGCAGGCTTCATCGCCGTGCTTGCGGGCTGGATCACCACCGAGGTCGGACGGCAACCTTACACGGTGTACGGATTGTTGCGCACGGTTGATTCCGCCTCGCCGCTGGCGGCGCCCGCGGTCGCCTCCTCGCTGATCGCCTTCATCATCGTCTATTTCGTGGTGTTCGCGGCCGGCGTGATCTACCTGCTGCGCCTGATGGCGGCGCCGCCGTATCCGGGCGAAGAGGGAATGGCGCACGAGGCGCCGATCCGCACCGCCGGCATCACGCCGGCTGCCCAGGGGGCCGGCTCATGAACGTCGCGGTCGACCTCGCCATCGTCTGGGCCTTCATCATCGCCTTTGCTGTCTTCGTCTACGTCGTGATGGACGGCTTCGATCTCGGTCTCGGCATTCTGTTTCCGCTGTTTCCGGAGAAGCGCGACCGCGACGTCATCATGAACAGCGTCGCGCCGGTATGGGACGGCAACGAAACCTGGCTGGTGCTCGGCGGCGGCGGCCTGATGGCGGCGTTCCCGCTCGCCTATGCCGTGCTGATGCCGGCGCTCTATACGCCGATGATCGTGATGCTGCTCGGCCTCGTATTCCGAGGTGTCGCCTTCGAATTCCGCTGGCGGACGACAGCCGCACGCAACCGCTGGGACATCGCCTTTTTCGGCGGATCCTTGCTGGCAACACTGGCGCAAGGCATTGCACTGGGCGCCATCCTGCAGGGCGTGCATGTCGAGGGACGGCACTATGCCGGCGGCTGGTGGGATTGGCTGACGCCGTTCAGCATTCTGACCGGCGTGTCGCTGGTGATCGGCTATTCGCTGCTCGGCGCGACGTGGCTGGTCATGAAAACCGAAGGCGAGTTGCGCGACCGCGCCTATCACCTGAGCTGGGTCCTGTTGCTCGCGATGCTCGGGGCCATCGCCGCGGTCAGCATCGCGACGCCGTTCCTCCATATACAGTACACCGAGCGCTGGTTCGCCTGGCCGAACGTCCTCATGACGGCACAGGTACCGATTTCGGTTGCTGTAGTCACCGCCCTGTTGCTGCGCAGTCTCGCCAAGAAATACGACTACCAGCCGTTCTTTCTGGCGCTGGCGTTGTTTATGCTGTCCTATGCCGGCCTCGGCATCAGCATGTATCCCTATATCGTGCCGCAGAGCATCACGATCTGGCAGGCGGCGGCACCGGCGAACAGTCAGCTCTTCATGCTGGTCGGCGTCGCCGGACTGATCCCGCTGATCCTCGGCTATACCGCCTGGGCCTATTGGGTGTTCCGCGGCAAGGTCAAACCCGAGAGTGGATACCATTGAAGCCCAACGAGCCGGCCCCTCGCCCTCTCATGCAGCGCCTGCTGTGGTTTGCCGCGCTCTGGCTCGGCGGCGTCGGCACCGTCGCGCTGATTTCGTTTTGCCTGCGGCTGTGGATCGCGCCGAAATAGGGCAGGCGGAATATCCCATGAATTTGGTGGATGACGAAAATGGACGACATTTCAGTCACGTATCCGCCGCATTCGCCCTAAACTTGCCATCAAGCCAGCCCTGAGATTTGATGGTTCCGCTGATTTGCCGCCAACCATTTTGCCGCCGCGCCAACAAGGAGAATTTCTGCGATGAAAAAATTTCGGCACCTGATCTGGATGGTGATCGCCGCCGGCGGTCTGATCCTTTCGGCCTCGCAGAGCCAGGCGCAGATGCGGCAGCCCGATGTCGGCGACCAGCCGGGGTTTGTTCCCGATGAGAACGTCGAACTCGATCCGCAGTTCAGGAAGACCGCGGTGCTCTATCGCACCAACGAACCGCCGGGCACCATCATCATCTCGACGCAGGATCGCCACCTCTATCTGGTGCAGGGCAACGGCCGCGCGTTGCGTTACGGCATCGGCGTTGGCCGCGAAGGATTCCAGTGGCAGGGGCTGCTCAATATCACCCGCAAGGCGGAATGGCCGGACTGGACGCCGCCACCGGAGATGATCGCGCGCCAGCCCTATCTGCCGCGGTTCATGGCCGGCGGACCCGGCAATCCGCTCGGCGCCCGCGCCATGTATCTCGGCACCACCGTCTATCGCATTCACGGCACCAACCGGCCCGACACGATCGGCACCGCCGTCTCCTCCGGCTGCTTCCGGCTGGTCAATGCCGACGTCGCCGATCTCTATGAGCGCGTGCCCGTGGGCACCAAGGTGATCGTGCGGCAGAAGCCGGAGCTTTAATTGCAACGCCGCTTCTCCCGCCGATCCATTCCCCTGAAATAGTGAGTTAAAAATGCTACGGACATTTCGAGGCGGCCTCCTGATTGGGCTGGCGGTCGCAATCGCGATTGCGGCTGGCGCGATCACCTATGAGCGTTACGACACCAAGACGCTGAAGCGGACGATTCGCCGCGGCGAAGTGCTGTGCGGCGTCAACAAAGGCCTGCCCGGATTCTCGATCCCCGACGACAAGGGCGACTGGACCGGTTTCGACGTCGATTTCTGCCGCGCGGTCGCCTCGGCGATCTTCGACGATCCCAAGAAGGCGAAATTCGTGCCGCTGGATGCCAACGAACGCTTCAAGGAGCTGCAGAGCCGCAAGGTTGACATCCTCTCGCGCAACACGACGTGGAGCATGTCGCGCGAGAGCAATAACGCCCTCTATTTCCCGGCGGTCGCCTATTATGACGGCCAGGGTTTCATGCTGCCGCGCTCGCGCAACATCGATTCCGCGCTGGACCTCAACAACAGCAAGGTTTGCGTGCAGGAGGGGACGACGACGTTGCTCAACGCCGCCGACTATTTCCGCGCCAACAATATGAAATACACCGAGGTGAAGTTTCCCAGGCTGGAAGATGTGCTCAAAGCGTATGAGTCCGGCAAGTGCGACACCTTCACCGCCGACGTCTCCCAGCTCTACGCACTCCGGCTGAACCTCATCCAGCCGAGCGACCATGTCATCCTGCCCGACGTCATCTCCAAGGAGCCGCTTGCACCCGTGGTGCGTCAGCGCGACGACGACTGGATGATGCTCGTGAAGTGGACGCTGTATGCGATGATCAACGCCGAGGAACTCGGCATCACCTCGAAGAACATCGACGAGGCGCTAAAGTCGAAGAAGCCCGACGTGATGCGGCTGGTCGGCACCGAAGGCGCCTATGGCGAAGATCTCGGCCTGCCCAAGGACTGGGCCGCCCGCATCATCCGCCATGTCGGCAATTATGGCGAGGTTTACGAGCGCAATGTCGGCGAAGGATCCAAGCTGAAGATCCCGCGCGGGTTGAATTCGCTGTGGAGCAACGGCGGGATTCAGTACGCGCCGCCGATTAGGTGAGTTCTTTCGCTGACCACACCCTGTCCTCGCCCGGCTTGACCGGGCGATCCAGTATTCCAGAGACGCTGGTAACAATACGAGAGGCCGCGGCGTACTGGATCACCCGCTTTCGCGGGTGATGACAGCCGTGTACGGGACGCCGCGCACCCCAAAAAATGAAGATCAATAGCCCTTCATCCGCGCCAACTGATCGGCGTGGTAATTGCTGTCGCCGAACAACTCCTGGCAGACCCGCGCGCGCTTCATGAAGAAGCCGATGTCGAACTGGTCGGTCATGCCCATGCCGCCGTGCATCTGCACGCCCTCCTGTACCGCGAGCGTCGCGGTGTTGCCGGCCTTGGCCTTTGCGACTGACGCTGCCGCGCCCGCGTGCTCGAAATCGTCGTCGAGGGTCTGCAGAGCTTTCAGCACCGCGGCGCGGGTGATCTCGATATCAATATAGAGCTGGGCGGCGCGGTGTTGCAGCGCCTGGAATTCGCCGATCAATTTACCGAACTGCTTGCGCTCCTTCAGATACGTGACGGTGCGGCCGAACACCTCCTCACTCAGGCCGACCATTTCGGAAGCGACCGCGCCGCGGCCGATATTGAGCACGCCCTCCAATAACACGCCGCCTTGGTCGATCTCGCTGAGCACCTGATCGGCATTGATCTCGACATTGCCGAATTCGATCCGCGCAGCATTATGTGCGTCGACCATTACAGTGCGTTCGATCGCAATTCCCTTGGCTTTGGGATCGACCAGGAACAGCGTCAGCCCGTTGCGTTCGCCGGCTGCGCCGCCGGTGCGTGCCGCGACAATCAGGAGATCGGCGGTGTGGCCGTCGACCACGAGCGCCTTGGCACCGTTCAGCTTGAAGCCGTTGCCGGAGCGCACCGCCTGTAGGTTGATTTGCAAAGGCCGATGCTTTGGGCCCTCATCGATCGCGAGCGCTGCCAGCAGCGATCCGTCGGCGATCTTCGGCAGATGCGCCGATTTCTGCGCTTCGCTGCCGCCGCGAGACAGCGCCGATGCCGCCAGCACCGCGGTCGACAGGAACGGTGACGGCATCAGCGTGCGGCCGATTTCTTCCATCACCACGCCGGCCTCGACGCAGCCAAGCCCGCTGCCGCCGAAATTCTCCGGCACCAGCAGGCCGGAAAAGCCCATCTCGGCAAACGCCTTCCAGAGGTCGCGGGAAAAGCCCGTTTCGTCCTTGCTGTCGCGCAGGTGACGCAGATGCGACACCGGTGCCTTGTCGCTGATAAGGCCGCGCGCGCTGTCGCGCAGCATGGATTGTTCTTCGGTGAGGACGAGGGGCATGGGGATTCCGTTACGCTGATCTTGGACTGATTTCGCTCTTGATCCTCATGGTGAGGAGGCGCCTTGGCGCCGTCTCGAACCATGAGGCCGATATCGGGGCCTCATCCTTCGAGACGCGCTCCGCGCTCCTCAGGATGAGGGATTCAGGTCAAGCCCCCGGCAGATCGAGGATGCGCTTGGCGACGATGCCGAGCATCACCTCCGAGGTGCCACCCTCGATCGAGTTAGCCTTGGTGCGCAGCCAGGCGCGCGAACGTGCGCCGCCTCTGGAGCGCTCGCTTTCCCATTCCAGCGCGTCGATGCCACCGGCCGACATCAGGATCTCGTGGCGGCGCTTGTTGAGTTCGGTACCGTAATATTTCATCGCCGACGAAAACGCCGGATGCGACTGGCCGGCCTTGGCGAGATCGATCGCGCGTTCGGCCACAGCCGCAAACGCCGCCTCGTCGATGTCGAACGCGGCGATCTGGCCGCGCAGCATGGCATCATCGAGCCGACCGGAATCATCGCTACCGACGGAGTCGGCCGCGACCTGCCCGAGCGGACGGCCGATGCCGCGCTCTCCAGTGCCCGAGATCATCGCGCGCTCATGTTGCAGCAGATATTTTGCAACATCCCAGCCACGGTTGACCTGGCCCACCACATGCGATTTCGGCACCCGCACATTGTCGAAGAAGGTTTCGCAGAACGGCGAATAGCCGGAGATCAGAAGAATCGGCTTGGTCGAGACGCCCTTCGAGGCCATGTCGAACAAGATGAAGCTGATGCCATCATGCTTCTTCGCCGTGGGATCGGTGCGCACCAGACAGAAAATCCAGTCGGCGTAGTTGGCGTATGACGTCCAGATCTTCTGGCCGTTAATGATGTAGTCGTCGCCGTCGCTCTCGGCGCGGGTCTGCAGCGAGGCGAGGTCCGATCCGGCGTTCGGCTCGGAGTAGCCCTGGCACCAGCGGATCAGACCGGCGGCGATCTTCGGCAGGTGCTCTTTCTTCTGCGCCTCGGTGCCGTATTTCAGCAGCGCCGGCCCAAGCATCCAGATGCCGAAGCTCGAGAGCGGCGAGCGCGCGCCCATCGCCGCCATTTCTTCACGCAGCACCTTGTGCTCGGCGGGCTCCAGCCCTCCGCCACCATACTCCTTCGGCCAGTCCGGCACGGTCCAGCCCCTGTCGCGCATCCGCTCAAACCAGACGCGCTGCGGCTCGGAGGAGAATTTGGCGTTGCGACCACCCCAGTAGGTATCGCTTTCGGAGGTCATCGGACGGCGCATCTCCGGCGGGCAATTGGCCTCGAGCCAGGCGCGGGTTTCACGGCGGAATGTTTCCAGATCGGACATGTCGGCGTTTCCATGTGGGAATGTTTGGAAGCGACCTTAGCCCTCGCGTTGCGGAATTCAATATATGTCTGACATCAGCCCATGCCGCTCTGGCGGTGGTCACGATGCCCGATCGGGTGTATGCGCTAGGCGATAACGATTGAAAAACAAGAGGAAACCGGCATGCGGCTGAAGTTGCTTTCGCCTGGCGAAATGAACGCCGAGCAAAAAGAAACCTACGACGAGGCCATCGCCGGCAAGCGCGGCGCTCCGCCGGCACCGATGATGGCCTGGCTCAACAGCCCGGAGATGGCGCGGCACGCCACGCGGCTCGGTGAGCAGCTGCGCTTCAACACGATCTTCCCTGCAAAGCTTTCCGAGATTGCGATCCTCGTCACCGCGCGGCACTGGACCTCGCATTACGAATGGTATGCGCACAAGCGCCTGGCGCTGAAGGACGGCATGGATCCGAAGATCATCGAGGACATCAGAGACCGCCGCACGCCTGTCTTCGATGATCCGAAGGGCCGGATGATCTATGATCTCGCCAAGTCGCTGCATGAGGGCCACGGCGTGTCGCAAGCGCTGTATGATGAGGCTGTCGCGCTGCTCACTGTACGCGGTGTGGTCGAAATTATCGGGCTGTGCGGCTATTACACGATGGTATCGATGACGCTGAACACGTTCGAGTTCGGACTGCCGGACGGCGAGGTGTCGGATCTTGCGTGAGGAAAACCCACGCCTACGTGTCCCGGACGCAGTGCAGCGCTTCTTCAGCGGTGCACTGCAGAGCCGGGACCCCATGCCGGCCTCTGACATAGGCCCCGGCTTAGCAGCGCACTGCCGGAGTCGCGCGAAGCGCGATCCTGGACGCGCTGCGCCGCATCCGGGGCACGGATACTTCCAAAGCGGAGAGAACACATGCCCCAGAACTCACCCATCATATCAGGCACGCGGATCGGGCATGTCCATCTCAAGGTCGCCGATCTCGAACGCGCGCTCGGCTTCTATTGCGGCGTGCTCGGCTTCGAGGTGATGCAGCGGATGGGTTCTGGCGCGGCGTTCATTTCGGCCGGCGGTTATCACCACCACATCGGCCTCAACACCTGGGAGAGCAAAGGCGGCCATCCGCCGCCGCCGGGCACCACGGGGCTGTTCCACACCGCCATTCTCTATCCCACGCGCCCGGCGCTGGCGGATGCGCTGTATCGTGTGATCCAGGCCGGCATCGAGCTCGACGGCGCCAGCGACCACGGCGTCAGCGAGGCGCTCTATTTGCGCGATCCCGACCAGAACGGCGTCGAGCTCTATCGCGACCGGCCGAAGGAAGAATGGCCCCGCGCACCCGACGAATCGCTCGCGATGTTCACCAAGCGGCTTGATCTCGACAACCTGCTGCGGCAGCGGGAGCCGTAGGACGGCACATCCTCAAAACATACTCAACAAACTTGCGAGCCAGCCAGACACATACAGACCGAGTCCGAAAATACCGTGTGTGACGAGGCTATGCAGGCGAGCGGCCATAGGACGTGGCACGCGGCTGGCGGCGACGCCGAAACCCATCCCGGGCTGCATCAGCAGGAACGGCAAGATCACGCTGCCGACGCCGACAACCAGCGGAGGAATGATGGTTGGGCGCCGAACCCAATCGAGGCCCCAGATTGCAAGCAACATGGCCGCTAGCACGACGCCGACCAGATAGTGCGCGCCCCATCCGATCAGGCGTTCGCCCCGCACCGGCGGGGAAACGGCGATCTGATCGTGGCGAAAACGCCCGCTTAGCAGATGGCCGATCCAACGACCCACCAAGCCATAGTCCAATGGGGCAATGCCGAGCAGCCGCTGCCGCACCACCATCCAGCCGTCCATGATCGCCGTCGCACCTGCTCCAATCAAGACCGCGGGCACGAGATAGTCCGTCACGTCAGCCACGCATCGTCTCCTCTGCCGCGCCTGCCGCAGACGGTGATCGAGCGCTCACCATCCAGCAAGCCGCTGTAAAGCGAACTTCCGGGCCGTGCACAAAAGGAGAAAAAGCGGCGCGAACCGTCTTGATGACCTGATCGCGGATCGCGCTGTCCGTCTCTTGCAGGATCAGGCCGACGGGACCGAGCTGCGACAGGTAACGGACCAGTTCCTTCTCGGGCAGCGTACAGGCGACATCAATGGGCCGGATATCGATCTCGGCCCAGCCGCTCTCCTGCAGGATGGCATTGATTCTGTGGCGGTCGGCGAAGGCGAACTGTCCGGGCGCACCCGGCCGGCGGGCGGGTAGATTTGGCAGCAGCGGTGCCGCGGCGCGCTCGGCTGTCGTCATGAACGGATTTTCCGCAGGCTCGCGCCATGCGACGAACCGAAGCTCGGCCTCATCCTTGACGGCATGCCGCAGGTTCGAGAAAGCGCGAACCGGATTTTCGAAGAACATGACGCCGAAGCGCGAGATGATCGTGTCGAAGCTATCGTGTTGGAACGCATAGGTCTCCGCGTTGGCGCAAATGAACCTCGCCGGCACTCCCTCGGACCCGGCGGCGGCTCGGGCGGCCGCGATCATCGGCTCCGAAATGTCGACGCCGGTGCAGCTTCCGTTTCTTGGGAGCCGCCGCGCGACCGCGCGTGTTGTGCCGCCCACGCCACAGCCGACGTCGAGCACGTGCACGCCGGACCTTGAGACAACCGCCTCGACGAGCATTTCCTCGAACGGCTTGAACATCTGCTCGATCAAATCCTGAGTTCCGAGCCACGCGCGCCCTGCAGGCCCGTTCCAAAGCCTCATCTGCTCGTCATCGCCTCGGTACGCCGCATCCATGATGCCGTCTCCTTTCGCTTGTCTTCACCAAACGGAAGCCTACATGATGCCAGTTCAAGTCAACTTGAGGTCAAGACCATGAAAGACCTTGATATCGCGGAGGTGGCGCAACGATCCGGCGTTCCGGCATCGACGCTGCGGTTCTACGAGGAAAAGCGGCTGATCGCCTCGATCGGAAGGCGTGGCCTCCGCCGGCTATTCGATCCCGTCGTGTTGGACCGACTGGCGCTGATCGCGCTCGGGCGCGCCGCCGGCTTCTCGCTCGACGAGATCGCCAGGATGTTCGCACCCGACGGCCGCCCGCGCATCGACCGGCGGATGCTGGCGGCCAAGGCTGAGGAGTTGGACCGGACGATCCGCAAGCTCAACGCCATGCGCGATGGCTTGCGCCACGCCGCCGCCTGCCCCGCCCCGAGCCACATGGAGTGTCCTACCTTCCGCCGCCTGCTGCGGGCCGCGGCGTCAGGCGCTATTGGCGAAAGGAAGACGCGGCGGCCGCCACGCAAATGTTCGCCGCTACTGGACGCGAGCAGGGCCGCGCCCCCTGATCATGATCAGCACCGCCGCGGTCAACTCCACACCGATGCACGCATAGAACGGCAGCGCGTAACTCCCGGAGAGATCGCGCAACAGGCCGACCACGCCGGGACCGAATGCGTAGGTGATCTGGTTGATCGCCGTGATCAAACTGACGAGCACGCCGAATGAACGCGGATCGAATTCGCGCTGCACGATCAGCGCCGGCAGCGTAATTAAGTTGCCGACCGAAAATCCGAACAGCGCGCAGGCTGCGATCAGCACGTAGTCGTTATGCACATTGATGACAATGAGCAGCGCCACGGCCTGGCTGACAAAGGACAGCGCGGACGCCAGCCGCTGGTTCATCCGGTCGATCACGAAAGAAAACAGCACGCGACCGACCACTGCCATCGCCGTCAACAGCGCCACCGCAATCGCCGCCTGCTGCCGCCCGACCACCGTATCCAGAAACGCGATCAGGTGCACGATGAAGCCGACCTGCGCGAACAGCACCAGCGCGAACGCCGATGACACCGAGAGGAAACCGATATCGCGAAAGGCGCGTGCGCGAATTTGCGTTGGCGACGGCGCGTCAGCAGTGTCGAGCCGGCCCGCACTCAGGTGAAGCGGCGGCTGTCCGACCAGCAGCAGGATCACCGGCACCATCAGCGCAACCATTACGACGGCCGACGCCATCATGGCACCGGAGAAGCCGAAATAGCCGATCCCGGTCACCAGCAGCGGCACGCCGACAATGCCGCCAAAGCTCGCGCCATTCAGCGCCAGGCTGATCGCCATGCCGCGCTTATTGTCGAACCACAACCCCAGCGTAGTGGTGATGATGCCGAGGCTGGTGCCGGCCCAGCCGAACGCCAGCACGGCATTGGCGAGGTAAAGCTGCCACGGCTCGCGCACCTGACCGATCGAGATGGCTGCCGCCGCCATCGCCAACGTACCTGCGATCAGGCAGTTGCGCGGACCGAACGCCTTGATGGCTTCGCTGACGAAGGCGACCAGGGCTGCGCCGAACAGATAGAAAAACGTGGTGCCGGACGAAATCAGCGACGCCGGCCAGCCGTGCAGCCGCTGCAATTCGGCGACATAGACGCTCTGGCCGTAGAAGCCGAGCCCCCAGCCGAAGGTTGCCAGCAGGAAACAGACGGCGACGATGCGCCAGCCGTCGTAGCGGATCGAGGTCTCGTCGATGCAGATGTGAGTGAGGTGGCTATCCAACTTTTCGTGCTTCATTTGCTCACCGCACTGTGATGCCCGGGCACAAGCGCGAAGACGCTCTTCGCGCTTTTTGCCCGGCCATGACAGCGAGGCTTAGCAGATCGAAACGCCCATTGCTTCGGTGCCGGCCGAAATGTCAGCAGGTGGCAGCTAGGCCGGCTTCGACGGATCGTAGAAGAACCGTTCGCGCCAAACCTTGTCGCCGCGCCATTCCTGCAAGGCGACTTCGTCGAAACGGCCGGTCTTGCCGGAATGATAGGTAAACTCGAACACCCAGTGGATCGCGACATGGTCGCCCTCGACGATCGAGGTCACGCAGGTCGAGGTCACGCTTTTGACCCGCTCCAGCACCGCGCGCTCATGCGCTACCAGCACGTCGCGGCCGACTCGCGGCGCGGCGGCGTTCTCCTGCATGCTGGCGTCCTCGGTGTAGAAGCGCTCGATCGCGCCGGCATGGTCGCCGGAGACGACGGCGGCGATGAATTCATCGAGACGGGCGCGCGACGGCATGGGACCTCCGGTAATCAGACACTCGGATCGGGAATCTCGTTGACCGCCTGCAGCTTCGCGCGACGCTTGGCAAGTGACGCAAACGACAGCACTGCAAGGCCGAGCAGCACCGGCGGGAACACCACCATGTTTACCATCGACCAGCCGTAATGCGCCAGCAACTGGCCGGACGAGAACGACCCCAGCGCCATCATCCCGAAGATCAGGAAGTCGTTGAACGCCTGCACCTTGTTGCGCTCCTGCGGCCGGTGCGTCTCCAGCACCAATGCCGAGGCGCCGATAAAGGCAAAGTTCCAGCCCACGCCGAGCACGATCAGCGCCGCCCAGAAATGCAGCGCGGTGATGCCGGAAAGGCCGATCGCGGCAGCGACGGCTTCCAGGGTCAGGCCAAATGCCACGATTGTCGGTGCGCCGAAGCGGGCGATCAACGTTCCCGTGAAGAAGCTCGGGCCGTACATCGCCACGATGTGCCACTGGATGCCGAAATTGGAATCGCTCACCGTGAGCCCGCACATCTTCATGGCGAGCGGTGCAGAAGTCATGACGAGATTCATCATCGGGTAAGCGATCACGCCGCACAGCGCCGCGGCAATGAAGCGCGGTTGCCGTGCAATCTCGAACAGCGGCCGCCCGCCGTGCATGTCCGACGCTGCCGGCTTCGGCGCGTCGACGCTCCACAGCACCGCCGTCGCCACCAGCGCGACGAACGCCTGCACCACGAAGCTGAACGCAAACAGATAAGGAGGCCAGATATCCATGGTCCACTGCACGAGCTGCGGACCGAGCACGCCGGCGAACACGCCGCCGGCCATTACCCAGGACACGGCTTTCGGCCGGAATGCCGCGCTGGCGCCGTCAGCGGCGGCAAAACGATAAGACTGCGCGACTGCGCCGTAGAGGCCGCCGAGGAAAGTTGCGAAGCAGAACAGCCAGAACGACGCGTAGAGAACGGCGGCGGCGGCGAGCGCACCGGTGAGGATTCCACAGAAGGTACCAACGATAAACGCCACACGGCGGCCATAGGCGCGCGAGATCGCACCCGTCGGCAGCGTGCCGGCGGCGAGCCCCAGCACGTACATCGACAGCGGCACGGTGGCGAGCGAGATATCAGGCGCCAGCGTCGCGCCCACGATCGAGCCGGTGGCGAAAATCACCGCCGAATTGGCGCCGGTCAGCGCCTGCGCCGCAGCGAGCCGCAGCACGTTGGCGCGCGCGCGAGCGTCATTGGCGATCTCTTGGGTGGCTGTCGTATCCAGCATCGGCATTCCCGCCCTGCAGGCCCCGGGCCGGGAGCCTTGTTGATTGATTCCGCAGCACTATGAAGACGCGAAGCGGTGCGATCAACTGACGCAAACGGGCGCGCGCTATGCGCCGACTTCACCCTTTGTGGATGGCGCGAAGGCCACAATCATATTGTTGGCCGGCATTGGTACGGCTTCGATCAACGAAAGACCGACGTTCTCAGCCAATGTACTGAGTTCTCCGATGTCGCGCACGCCCCATTCGGCATTCTGCTCGCGCAGGCTGGTGTCGAACACGGCGTTGCTCATCGCGGTATGCTTGCCGTCACGCTTGAATGGGCCATAGAGAAACAGCCGCCCGTCATCACGGAGATAGCGCGCCGCGCCGGCGAACAGGCCCTCAGCTACGCGCCAGGGCGCGATGTGAATCACGTTGGCGCAGAACACCGCGAGCAGTTTGCCCGGCCCGCTGCCGTCATGCATCGCCGGACACCAGGCCGGATCGGCGAGATCGACCCGCAGCGGCGAACGAATGTTCGGCAAGGCGGCATGCGCCCGCCACGCTTCGATGCTTTTGAGATGCCGTTCATTGAGATCGCTCGGCCACCAGATGATGTCAGGCGTATGTTTCGCAAAATGCACCACGTGCTGGCCGGTGCCGCTGCCGGCCTCCAGCACGTCGCCGGATTTGCCGACCAGGAATTTCTGCAGCACCGCCCAGATCGGCTCATGGTTGCGGTGGAATGCCGCCGCGTCGAGCCGGCCGTCGGGCTCGACCGGCCGGCCGTCCTTGCCGAATTCCACCACATATTCCGCCATCGCAGTTCGGTCCCGAAAAAATCAGTGGCGCAGCGATCACTTCAGATCGCCGCAGAAGATCTCCTTCAACACCCCAAGCAGACGCAGGGTGCGCTGGTCGGCGACGCGATAATGCAGCGTCTGCGAGGTCCGGCGGAATTCCACCAGACCGTCGGCGCGCAATTTCGCCAGATGCTGCGACAATGCGGACTGGCTCAGCTTCACGACGCCGACGAGTTCGCCCACCGTCATCTCGCCGCGCACGGCAAGAAAGCAGAGGATCAGCAGACGCTTTTCATTGGCGAGCAATTTCAGAAGCCGAGCCGCGTCACCGGCCTGCTTCGCCAGCTTCTTTAGCGCCGCCGCGTCGTCCGCGCCGGGAGCGAAGGCGGTCTCTTGCGTAGTCTCTTGCGTACTTTCTTGGGCTGCCGGGGCGGCTGCTCTCATCACTGCAAATCCGGTATCATTTTCCGCGCCTGCGAAGCACATACCACACTAGCGCGCCATCCTTTCTTTAGCATTGACTAAATTAGCAAATGTGGATATCGGTTCCAAAAAAAAACAAATGATGCGGCGAGGTGGCCGCGAGGGGAAGAAAACGTGCGGCCAGACCCGTTACGCAGCAAAGCTGTTCTCTCTGATCCCGTCGCCCCGGATACCCCGATGGGCCGCCGCCGCTTCCTTGGCCTCGGTGCAGCCCTGACCGGCAGCCTGGCCGTTGGCGGCAACTCCGCCATAGCTGACCCCGCGCAGGAGTCTCCCCCAGCAGACGCGCCCTGGTCGCAATCGATCGGCGCCGGCGTGGTCGATCGGCCCTATGGCCGCCCCGCCGATACCGAAGCTTCCGTCATCCGCCGCAACGTGCCCTGGTTGACCGCGAGCGCGGAATCGTCGGTGAGCTTTTCGCCGCTGCAGGATCTGCACGGCATCATCACGCCGAACGGATTGTTCTTCGAGCGCCATCATGCGGGATGGCCCGATGTCGATCCGGCGCAGCACAAGCTGATGATCCACGGCCTTGTCGAGCGCCCGCTGCTTCTCACCATGAAGGACATCATGCGCTTCCCGTCCGTGTCGCGCATTCATTTCATCGAATGTCCGGCCAACGGCGGCATGAACTGGCGTGCTGCGCAGATGAATTCGCTGCAGTTCAGCCACGGTATGGTCAGTTGCGCGGAATGGACCGGGGTCAAGCTGTCGACGCTGCTGGAGGAGGTCGGCATCAAGAAGCAAGCGAAGTGGGCGATGGTCGAAGGCGCCGACGGCGCGCATATGAATCGTAGTCTACCGCTCGACAAATGCCTCGACGATTGCCTCGTGGTCTATGCGCAGAACGGCGAGGCGCTGCGGCCCGAACAGGGTTATCCGCTGCGGCTGGTGGTGCCGGGCTGGGAAGGCAACGTCAACATCAAATGGCTGCGCCGGATCAAGCTTGGCGAAAAGCCGTGGCACACCCGCGAGGAAACCTCGAAATACACCGACCTGATGCCCGACGGCACCTCGCGCGGCTTCACCTGGCTGATCGACGCCAAGTCGGTCGTTACCTTTCCCTGCCCCGAGAAGCCGCTGGATGGACCTGGCCTCTATGAAATTCGGGGACTGGCCTGGACCGGCAACGGCAAGGTCAAGCGCGTCGATGTCTCGATGGACGGCGGCGTCAACTGGCAGACCGCGCGGCTGCACGAGCCGGTGCTGTCGAAGGCGCTGACCAGATTCTCGCTGCCCTGGCGCTGGGACGGCCGACCCGCGCTGGTCGCATCCCGCGTTATCGACGAGACCGGTTACGTGCAGCCTACAATCGCACAACTGCGCGCACAGCGCGGCTCAAACTCGGTCTACCACAACAATTCGATCCAGACCTGGCAGGTCAAGCCCGACGGAAGCGTCTTCAATGTACAGCTCGCGTAAGATTTGCCTGCCGATCATGGCCATCCTGCTTGCCTGCGCCGCAAGCCTCGCCGGCGCGGCCGAACCCGGCTCGTTCGGTTACGGCAGCGTCGCGACGCCGGCGCAGATCGCCGGATGGGACATCGACGTGCGCGGCGAGGACGGAACGGGCCTCCCGCCCGGCAAGGGCACCGTCGACAGGGGCGCGGAGGTTTATGCCGAACAATGCGCTGCGTGCCATGGAACCTTCGGCGAAGGCGAAGGCCGGTTTCCGAAGCTGGTGGGCGGCGTCGGATCGCTCCGGGACGAGCGCCCGGAGCCGACGGTCGGCAGCTACTGGCCGTTCGCCCCGACCCTGTGGGACTATATTAACCGCGCCATGCCGATGCAGGCGCCGCACACATTGTCAGCGGATGACGTTTATGCTTTGACCGCCTATATTCTGAACCTGAACGATCTCGTTCCCCATGAATTCGTTGCCGATCGCAACAGCTTGCCGAAAGTCAAAATGCGCAATCGCGACAATTTCATCTGGGCCGACCCGCGCCCCGATACGATGGCAAAACCCTGCATGAACGATTGCGTTAACGCCGCCGATGTCAGGATATCATCGACGGCCGAGGGCAGGAATCTGACGCCGCGCACGACCGGGCCGCTTGATACGATGCAACCGAAGTAGAATACGGAAACGCCTGTGACCGATCGTTCCCCGACGAAATCCGCAAAGCTTCCGGCGCTGGCGCTGCTCGTCACTCTGGCGTCCGCGGGCACCGCGCACGCGCAGTCCGCGGTGGATGAAGGCCGCAAGCTTGCGTTCGATCGCTCGAAGGGCAATTGCCTGACCTGTCATGTCATCAAGGGCGGCAATCTTCCCGGCACGATCGGGCCCGAGTTGGTCGACATCAAGAGCAAATACCCCAATCGCGAGGACCTCGTCGCCATCATCAACGACGAAACCCTGCGCAATCCGCTGACCGTGATGCCTCCGTTCGGCCGAAACCGGATCCTGACCGAAAAGGAAATCAACGCGGTGGTGGATTTCCTGCAGACGCTGTGACGCAAGTTTGAGACGTGCTGGCGCACGCTTTAGGAGATTTTTCGATGAATACGACTGACGTCAGATTTTCCGCCACCCGGCGCCTGATCCTGCAAGGCGCCGGCGTGTTGACGCTGATCGGCCTTGGCATTGTGCCCTTTGATGTCACGAAGGCACTCGCCGCGGCCAACGACAAATATCCGGAAGAGGCGTTCAAGGCCAAGAGCGAGGCCGATGCGATCAAGGCGCTCTACGGCAAGACGCCGGAGCCTTCGGACAAGGTCAAGATGGACGCTCCCGAAATCGCGGAGAATGGCGCCGTCGTTCCGATCTCGGTCTCCACAACTCTTGCAGACGTGACTTCGATCTCGTTCCTGGTCAGCGAAAATCCGGTCGCGCTGGTGGCGTCCTACAAGATCCCTGCAGGCACACTCCCAAGTGTTTCCAACCGCATCAAGATGGCGCGAACCAGCAACGTCGTCGTGGTCGTGGAAGCCGGCGGCAAGCTCTACAGCGCAAACAAGGAAGTCAAAGTCACCGTCGGCGGCTGCGGCGGCTAACGGGTACCGGGAGAGAATTTCATGGCATCGACCATTCGCGTGCGCGCCACTTCGAGCGGCGAGACCACTGAGGTGCAGGTGCTGATCCAGCACCCAATGGATTCCGGCTTCGTCAAGGATTCGAAGGGCGAGCTCATTCCAGCACATTTCATCCAGCAGCTCACCTTCGAGCATGACGGCAAGAAGGTGTTCGCGGCCGACTGGGGCGGCGGCGTCTCCAAGGATCCTTACGTCAAGTTCGCGTTCAAGGGCGCCAAGAAGGGCGACGAGCTGAAGATCAGTTGGGTCGACAACAAGGGCGCGACCGATACCACCACGGCGAAGATCCAATGAAGCTGCGATCCGCGATCTTTCTGGCGTCCGCCGCGATTGTGCTGGCCGCGCTGACGCTGGCGGGCGCGCCGCCGTTGGCAGCCAACGACAAGATCGATCCTGTCGCCGACGCCAAGGCGTTCCAGAAGTTCTTCCGAGACAAATTTCCCAAGGTAAAGTTCGAGGACTTCGTCAACGGTCCCTATTCGATGGACGAGGACCTCTACCGGCAGTGGCAGGAGAAGGAGCAATTCCCGCCCTACGAGTTCTCGCTCGAAATGGGCAAGGAAATGTTCTCCAAGCCGTTCAAGAACGGCAAGACCTATGCCGACTGCTTCCCGAACGGCGGCATCGGCATCCGCCAGAACTACCCCTACTTCGACGAGAAGGAAGGCAAGGTCATTACGCTTGAATTGGCCTTGAACCGCTGCCGGGAGGCCAATGGCGAACCGCCCTATTCCTACGTAAAGGACGAAATGGCGGCGTTGACCGCCTACATGGCCTTCACCTCGCGCGGCAAGCCGATGGACATCAAGATTCCGAACGATCCGCGCGCGCTCGCGGCTTACGAAAACGGCAAGGAATATTTCTACACGCGGCGCGGCCAGCTCAACTTCTCCTGCGCCACCTGCCACGTGCAGAGCCCGGGCGAGCGTATCCGCGCCGAGGTCCTGGCGCCCGCGCTTGGCATCGTTAATGCGATGCCGATCTACCGCTCGGAATGGAGCGGCATGGGCACCACCAGCCGGCGCTTCACCACCTGCAATAGCCAGATCCGCGCCGTGCCGCTCAGCCCGCAGGACGATGAATATCGCAACGTCGAATACTACCTGTCCTATGTCAGCAACGGGCTGCCGATTTCAGGTCCGGGAGCGCGGCCATGAGGAACATGATGCAGAAATCCGCATTGGTTCTGGCGCTGCTCGCCGCGGGCGCCATGTCCGCGCTCGCCGCGGGCTCCGAGAACGAATTCAAGGCGGCCTATGCCGCGGCTGAAGCCGCCAACAAGGAGGCCGGCAAGCTACGCAACCAATGGACGACCACGGCGAACACGCTGGTGGCGGCGAAAAAGGCGGCGGACGCCGGCGATTTCGACAAAGCCACCGCGTCGGCCAAGGAAGCCGAGGCGCTGGCCAAAGCTTCGATCTTCCAGGCCACCAGCGAGAAGACCCGCTGGAGGGATCTGGAAATACGCTGAAGCTGTTACGACGCGCGGAGACACGCATGACTATCCGCCGCCGGGATTTTTTGACGTTGGCAGGCGCCGCCACACTGGCAGGCAGCCTGCCGCGGCTGACGCGCGGCGCCGACAATGGCGGCGTCTACGATCTCGAACGCTTTGGCAATGCCCGAATCCTGCATATCACCGATACCCATGCCCAGCTTCGGCCGGTGTTCTTCCGCGAGCCGAGCGTCAATCTCGGCGTCGGACCGATGCAGGGCAACCCGCCGCATTTGGTCGGACGCGCCTTCCTCGATCGCTTCGGCATCCGCCCCGACAGCGCCGATGCTTATGCCTTTACCTTTATCGAATTCGAGAAGGCCGCCGGCCGGTTCGGCAAGCTCGGCGGCTTTGCGCATCTGAAGACATTGATCGATCGGATGCGCAGCGAGGTCGCCGCCGGACGCTCCCTGCTGCTCGACGGCGGTGATCTCTGGCAAGGCACCGGCCTCGCCAACACCATGCGGGGCGCCGACATGGTAGACGCCGCCAACCTGCTCGGCATCGAGGCGATGACCGGCCATTGGGAATTTACCTATGGCGAGAAGGCGCTGCGCGCCAACCTTGAACGCTTCAAGGGCGAATTCCTGGCGCAGAATGTCTTCCTGACAGAGGAAGCCGCCTTCAACGACGCCAAGGCATTCGACCCTGCATCGGGGCGCGTGTTCAAGCCATCCATCATCAAGGAGATCGGCGGGCGTAGCATCGCCGTAATCGGACAGGCGTTCCCCTACGTGCCGATCGCCCATCCGAAGCGCTTTACGCCGGACTGGAAGTTCGGCATCCGCGACGAGGAGCTGCAGAAACTCGTCGATACCCATCGTAACGACGACAAGGTCGACGCCGTCATTCTGCTCTCGCACAACGGCATGGATGTCGACCTCAAGCTCGCCAGCCGCGTCACCGGCATCGACGTCATCCTCGGCGGACATACGCATGACGCCGTGCCGCAGCCGATTGCCGTCACCAACGCAGGCGGCACCACGCTCGTCACCAATGCCGGCTCGAACGGCAAGTTTCTCGCGGTGTTGGACCTCGACATCGGCAGGGGCAAGATCAAGGATGTGCGCTACCGGCTGCTGCCGGTGTTTTCCGAATTGCTGAAGCCCGATCCGGCGATGCAGGCGCTGATCGACAAGATCCGCGAGCCGTATGCGGCCACGTTCAACGAGAAGATCGCATCCGCCGACCGCCTGCTCTATCGCCGCGGCAATTTCAGCGGCACCATGGATCAACTGATCTGCGACGCGCTGCTCGGCGAATTGAACGCGGAGATCGCGCTGTCGCCGGGTTTTCGCTGGGGCACCACGGCGCTGGCGGGCCAGCCGCTGACGATGGAGGACGTGATGGCGCAGACCGCCGTCAGCTATCCGGAGACCTACGTCCAGACCATGACCGGCGGCCAGATCAAGGACGTGCTGGAAGACATCTGCGACAATCTCTTCAACACCGATCCCTATTACCAGCAGGGCGGTGACATGGTCCGTGTCGGCGGGCTCGCCTACACCTGCACGCCAACTGAAACCGTGGGAAAACGGATTTCCGAACTCAAGCTCGACAATGGCCGCGCGCTCGAAGCCGGCAAGAGCTACAAGGTAGCGGGCTGGGCCTCCGTCAACGAGCAGACCGGCGCGCCGATCTGGGATGTCGTCGTCAAGCATCTGAGGTCGGGCAAGCCGCCCAACCGCTCGCTTCCGGGCGTGACGCTGAAAGGCGTTGAAGGCAATCCGGGCATTGCGGGACAGGCATGACGGGCTTTTCGACCATGCTTCGCGCAACTACCGCGGCGCTTCTGATCGCAGCCGCCGCGCCCGATGCCCGCGCCCAGCAGGCGCCGCTGCAGGACAAGCCCTTCGCCGAGCACAAAATCGTGCTGCAGCTTTCCGACAACGATCCGCGCAAGCAGGGCCTCGTGCTCAGCGTCGCCAGCAACCTGATGAAGCATTACGACCCCGACAAGGTCGCGATCGAGGTCGTCGCGTTCGGCCCCGGCGTCGACCTGCTGCGCCCGGAAAACCCCAACCGCAAGATGGTCGAGAGCCTGGTCGCGCAAGGCGCGCGTTTCGACGTCTGCCTCAACACCGTCGATACGCTCGAACGCGAGCACGGCAAACGGCCGGAATTCATCGCCGCGGCAACGCCGGTGCAGGTCGGGGTGGCGCAGATTCTTTTTCTGACGGAGAATGGGTACACGCTGGTGCGGCCGTGACCGTCGTTGCGAGCCAACGGGTCGCGCGAATGCGCGCCCGATGACAGGCTCCGCGAAGCAATCCATCTATCCCCGGGCGGAAATATGGATTGCTTCGTCGCTTCGCTCCTCGCAATGACGGGGATAGGACTTCATTTCACGCCCGGGGATTTTGTGTGATCATTTCGCGCGTGGTACAATGAAGGAACTGCAGGAGCAGGGCTGGAGCTATATCCGCCCTGATCCGATCTGAATTAACACGGGCGGTCAGCCATGATCTTTCGTCAACTCTTCGACAGTGTCTCCGGCACCTACAGCTACCTGCTGGCGAGCCGCGCCGGCGGCGAGGCGTTGATCCTCGATCCCGTACTGGAAAAGGCCGATCGTTACTGCCAATTGCTGCGCGAGCTCGATCTGCGGCTGGTGAAGGCGGTCGATACCCATCTGCATGCCGACCACATTACGGGCCTCGGCGAACTGCGCGACCGCACCCAGTGCATCACCATCATGGGCGAGCAAAGCAAGGCCGACGTAGTGTCGATGCGGGTTTCCGACGGCGACAAGCTGACGATCGAGGGGCTGAGCCTGGATGTCATGTACACGCCCGGCCACACCGACGATTCCTACAGTTATTTGATGGGCGACCGCGTATTCACCGGCGACACGCTGTTGATCCGCGGCACCGGCCGCACCGACTTCCAGAACGGCTCTTCCCGTGCGCAATATGAATCGATCTTCAACCGGCTTCTGAAACTGCCGGATGAAACCATGGTATTCCCGGCCCATGACTACAAGGGCGACACGGTTTCCACCATCGGCGAGGAGAGGCGCTACAATCCCCGGCTGCAGGTGCGTAACGTCGACGAATATATTGAGCTGATGGCGAACCTGAAGCTACCGAACCCGAAGATGATGGACGTCGCGGTGCCCGCCAACATGCATGTCGGGCTGCACCAGGAGGAGCTTGCCAAGCAGGGACTCGCGCTCTCTGCCCGCGACGCGATCAACATTCTCGGCCGGCCCGATATCCTCTTGGTCGATTTGCGCGAGACCAGCGAGCGCGCCAAGCACGGCACGATCTCGGGCGCGCTGCACGCGCCCTACCCCGGCATCGCCGAGAGCCTCAAGCCCGGCGGCATGCTGCGCGAAGTCGCCGCCGCCACCGGCCGCCGGGTGGTGTTCTTCTGCGCCTTCGGCGAACGCTCCGCGATGGCGGTTGCCGCGGCCAAGAACGCGGGACTAGCCAACACCGCCCATATCGAAGGCGGCCTCGACGCGTGGAAGAAGGTCGGCGGCCCGGTGGTGCAAGGGTAACAGTCCGTAGCCCGGATGGAGCGAAGCGCAATCCGGGAATCTTTTCGCGGCATCCCGGATTGCGCTTCGCTTCATCCGGGCTACGAATTTACTTTCCCACCCGCTTCAACTCCGCGGTCAGCGCATCGAGCGCATCGGCCAGCATCACGCCGCCGCATTCGGTCAGCCGCTCCGGAATCACGATGCGCCGCTCCGGCGGGTAGAAGCGCTCCAGCGCCGGATGGACCAGAAACGCCTGACCGTCATCGCGCGCATAATTGCCGGCGTTCGAAACCACTATGAAGTCGGGCCTCAAGGACACGATCGCCTCCAGCGAGGCAAATCCGCCGAAGGTAAAGCCGAGATCGCCAGCGGCGCTGCGCAGCCCGACTTCGCTCAGCAGCGAGCCGAGAAAGCTGTCGCTGCCCGCCACCCAGCCGCGCCGCGACAGCGGCAGCACGCGATAATGCCGCTCGGCGGCGGCACGGCGGGCGCGCGCTAGCGCGGCGTCGAGCCGCGCGATTTCGGCAGCCGCGCGATCGGGGTGCCCGGTCATGTCGCCGACTTCGCGGATCTGCGCTCGGGCTTCGTCGAGGTTTCGCGGCACGGCGAGCTCGGCAAGATGAAGCCCCTTCGCCTTCAACAGCTCCCGCGTCGAGCGCTTATCAAACGCGCTGGCGATGACCAGGTCCGGCTTGAGCAGCAGCACGTCCTCGGCCGCGCCTGATAATACCGGATAGCGGCTGATGTCACCCGCCTGCGATTGCCAGCCGTCGCGTGCGAAGCGGCTGAGGCCCAAAATCTGCTCGGGGTCGGCCAACGTCAGCAGCAACTGATCGCTGCAGACATTCATCGACACCATACGCGGAGGGCTGGCTGCGAATACTGCGCCGCCTGACATCGCCAATGCGGCGATCGCAACAAGAACGCCGAACCGTCGCATCAGATATCCGCCCAGGGCACGATCACCGCCTCGCGCTGATATTCCGCGCGGTAGGCGCTGATCCGAAATACGTCCGCCATCACCTGCTCCGATAACGCCTCGCTCGGTGTGCCCCGCGACACTAGATTGCCTTCCTTCAGCACCAGCACATGGTCGGCAAACCGCGCAGCGAGGCCTAAATCGTGCGTCACCACGATGACCAGCACGCCCTTGTCCGCGGTCGCGCGCAAGTTCCTCATGACATCGATCTGGTGGCGGGGGTCGAGCGAGGCGGTCGGCTCGTCGGCCAGAATGATCGGCGCTTCCACCGCCAGCGCGCGCGCCAACGCGACGCGGCTGCGTTCGCCGCCGGATAATTCGGTGACGCGGCGATCGCTGAATTCCATCACGTCGACCGCCTGCATCGCGCGCAGCACGGCCTCGGCATCCCTGGGCGACAGCCGCGCCGGATCGGTTGCGCCATGCGGGTAACGCCCGAGCGCCACGATATCGCGCGCCGGCAGCGGCCAATGCACGAGATGCCCCTGCGGCAGATAGCCGAAACGTTTGGCGCGCTCGCGCAGCGGCAGCGAGGCCAGCGCATCGCCGCCGATCGTGATCTCGCCTTCGGAGGGGATCAGCCCGGCTAGCGCGCGCAGCAGCGTGGTTTTGCCAGCGCCATTCGGGCCGACCAGCGCCACCAGGTGTCCCGCCGACAGCGCCAGCGAAACGTCCTTCAGCACGACGCGGCCGGCGAGCCGCACGCCGAGTCTCCTTGCGATCAGCAGCGCAGCCTCACTCATGCGACGCCCCCGCCGAGCGCGCGGCGTTCGCGCATGATCAGATAGAGAAAGAACGGCACGCCGATGATCGAGGTCAGCACGCCGACCTTGATGTCAGAGGTCGAGGGAATGATGCGCACCGCAATATCGGCGGCGAGCAGCAGCGCCGAGCCCGCGAGCGCGCTCGGCACCAACAGCCGCCCGGGATCGTGGCCGATCAGGGGCCGCATCAGATGCGGCGCGACCAGGCCGATGAAACCAATAGTGCCGGTAACCGCGACCGCGCCGCCAACACCGAGCGCAACGCCCGAAATCACGAACAGCCGTAGACGCCCCACATCGACGCCGAGGCTTTGCGCGGTTTCTTCGCCCAGGCTGAGCGCGCGAAAAGCGTGGCGCTGGCTGAACAGCATGACCGCGCCGGCAATGATGAAGGGAAACGCGAGCATGACATGCTGAAAGCTGCGGTCCTCCAGCGAGCCCAATAGCCAGAACGCGATCTCCAGCACCACGAAGGGGTTACTGGAGAGGTTCATCACCAGCGCGGTGGCAGCGCCCGCAAAGCTCGAAATCGCCAGTCCGGACAGAATGAGGATCAGCAGACCCGCATTGCGGCCGGCGATCGAGAGCAGCACGAACACCGAAGCGAATGCCGCGATGATCGCGGCGACCGGCAGCGCATAGGAGCGCACGTCGGCCAACCCGAGCGCGATCACCAGCACCGCGCCGAACGCCGCTGATTGCGGCGCGCCGAATAGCGAAGGCGAGGCCAGCGGATTGCGCAGCAAGCCCTGCAGCGACGCGCCCGACAGCCCGAGGATGGCGCCGATCGCCAGCGCCAGCAGCGTGCGGGGCAGGCGGATTTCCCGCACGATCACCTGCGCCACCTCGCTGCCGCCACCGAACAGCGCTTGCGCCACCGCAAGGGGCGACAGCCGCACCGGCCCGATGCCGAGCGAGATCAGCATCAGGAGCACAACAAGGGCAGCAAGCGCCGCGGTCGCGCCGATCCGCCGGCGCGCGGCGTCCTCATTGGTCAGGGCTACGGCTTCAACACTCATCGATCGTCCTAAAGCAGGTTTACTCGCCCCGGTACAGGTGGCGGGCAGGCGTGCTCATGCGGCAAAAATAGCGCACTCGTCCAGTGAGGATCGCGGGACGCCCCGGGGCGCATTGACTCGGACTTTGACAAACTTCTACCATAGTTCCCGACGGTTCCCGTTTTGGGGATCAAAAGGGAATGCGGTGCGGGGAAATCCCCCAATTCCGCGGCTGCCCCCGCAACTGTAAGCGGCGAATCCTTCGTCACATGCCACTGGGCACTCGGTCCTGGGAAGGCGACGATGGGTAACGACCCGCGAGCCAGGAGACCTGCCGTCAGCCGTGGTCACACGCGAAGATGTCGGTCGGGGAGTACAGACATTAGCTTCACCTGAGCTGCTCAAAGCACATGGTGAGACTTGGTTCGCTGTGACGTGCCACTGACGTCATACCGAGGTTAAACCATGTCTTCCACCACCACAGTCGCGAAGCGGCAGCGCCGCTTCTGGCTTGCCTCCAGTTTCCTGGTGCCCATCATTTCCCTTGGCATATCCGGCGCGCAGGCGCAGCAGAGGCCATCGGAGCAGTTGCCGCCGATCGAGGTAACCTCGCCCACCGATCCGAACCGGACTCGCGCAAAACCGACCTACAATGAAACGTCGACCTCGCGCCGCGTCGTGCCGGCGGCGGTGCCGTCGACCGGCGGAAGACCCGCAGCAGGGATCGGCTCGAACACCGCATCCCAGAGCGTCTCGCAAGGCGCGGACGGCAGCGGCGGCCGCCAGTTTTCAGGAATCGTCGGCTCGGCGTCGACCATTATTACCGCCGAAGAGATCGCGCACTCACCGGCTCAAACGCTGCAGGAAATCATCGCGCAAACGCCCGGCGTGCAGCTGACCAGCCTGTTTGGTGGCGTCAACGGCGCCAAGACCAGCGTCGACCTGCGCGGATTCGGCGCTTTCGCGACCTCAAATACGCTGGTGCTCATCAATGGCCGAAGGCTCAACGACATCGACATGGCCGGTGTCGATTTTTCGACCATTCCGCGCGACTCGATCGAGCGCATTGAAATCACCCGCGGCAACAGCGGCGCAGTGCTGTATGGCGACAACGCGGTCGGCGGCGTCATCAATATCGTCCTGAAGAACGGCGTCGGCGGTCCACCTGTTGCCATGCGCGCAGAGGCCGGTATCGGCTCCTTCAACCAGCGCATGGCCTCGGTTTCGACGGCGCTGAATTCGGGACCATGGTCGACCTCATTCTACGGCAACGCAATCAAGTCCGACGGCTATCGCGAAAACAACGCGCTCGACCAGCGCAACGGGATCGGCAATCTCAATTACACCACTCCCGATCTCAAGGCCTTCCTGACGGTGACCGGCGACGACCAAAAGCTCGGACTCCCCGGTGGCCGCATCGTCGATCCCTCGATTGGCGTCAACGAACTGGTCACGAACCGCCGCGGCGCCGCCACCCCATTCGATTATGGCAATCAGCAGGGCGCCAGCGCTACTGCCGGTTTTACAAGAACCCTGTGGAACGGAGCCGAACTCATTGTTGATGGCGGCGTCAGAGACAAGAAAACGCAAAGCGGATTCTTCGGAGCGATACCGTTTGCGTCGCCATTTCCGAGTTTCTCCTCCACCTATAACGACGCATCATTGCAGACTTGGTCGATCACGCCACGATTGAGCATCAAGAACTCGATCCTCGGGGTGCCCTCACAGATCCTGACCGGTATCGATTATTACGATGCGACGTTCCGCCAGGACCGCGGGGCGTTCAAGGGTCTTGCGCCGACCCACATCTACGATCTGTCGCAGCAGATGCTGGCCGGCTACTGGCAGCACACGGTAGGCCTGTTGCCGACGACCGACTTCTCCTATGGCGCCAGGATTCAAAACACCAGCCTGAGCGCCCGGGATCGGTTCGACGCCAACGCACCCGGTTGCGCCATGTTCTTTAATTGCGGCGATCAAGCCTCCCCGCTGGACAGCAACGAGACGCAATACGCCTTGCACGTGGGCCTTGAGCACCGACTCAACAACACATTCTCGGTGTTTGGCCGCGCCGCGCGCGCGTTCCGTACTCCGACCGTCGATGAACGCGTCTCCAGCGGCCCTTTCTTCGTTCCGGGCACCTTTCAGTTGAAAACCCAGACCTCGCACGACGTCGAAGGGGGTTTTCGCGTCAACGCCGGCGCATTCCAGATGCAATCGAGCATCTACAACATGGACCTCGAGAACGAGATCCATTTCATCCCGGCGCTGTTCTACAACGTGAACCTCGGTCCAACCCGCCGCTACGGCTCCGAGACCAGCGCGTCGCTGCGTGTCAGTGACAGCCTGTCGCTGCGGGCGGGCGCGGCCTACACGCGTGCTGTCTTCCGCGAAGGGCCGTTCGCCGGCAACGACGTGCCACTGGTTTCCCGCTACACAGCCATGGGCGGCGTGACCTGGAATATCTGGCAGAACTACCTGGTGTTCGATGCCACACTCCGCGCCTGGAGCGAGCGCTTCATGGACAATGACCAGGCGAACACCCAGCGCCGCATCCCGGCCGACGCCACTGTCGATCTGAAATTGAGCGGCGCCTACGATCGCTTCTTCTGGTCGGTGGGCGTGAACAACCTGTTCAACGCGCTCTATTACGACTACGCCATCGCGAGCTCGTTCACGCCGGGCCGCTTCGCGGCCTATCCACTGCCCGGCCGCACCTTCATGGTGAAGGCCGGCGCGACGTTCTGACCGACATTAGCCGGTTCGGCTTGCTGCCGGACCGGCCCCGACGTGCCGTGTTCCCCGCCAACCTTCATATCAAGGCAGATTCTGTCAGAAACTGCGCCGTTTTCGACCGAAAATAACGTCCTCTGCACGCCGATCCGTGGTAAATGGGCCACAGACCGCTCGACGATATCAGTCGTGATTTCAGAGGTATGACATGAATGATGAGCCGAAGAGCGCCGCCGAGCTGAAAGAAATGAGGCTCAACCGCAAGCGCGCCCAGGAAGTCGACGGCATCAAGGCGATGGCCGAGATCGCGGCTGCCGATATCGCGATCCGCAAGCGAACCGAGAAGCTGCGCGCGCTGCGTCTGGCAAAGGAAGCGGCCGACCGTGCAAATCCGCCGGAAGCGAAGGTCAAAGGCAAGACCAAGGCCAGGATTGCGAAAAGAGGCTGACCTGAAATGACGAAAGCGGATCGCGATCGCGCCCAGGCGCGCTTCGACAAGGCGGCCAAGGCAGTTCAGGACGCAAAGTCCGGCAAGGCCGAACGCGACGCAGCGGCGAAAGCCGTGCTCGACAATATGGCGAAGCTGAAGGCATTGCGGCTCGCGCGCGAAGCAGCCGAGCCGAAAAGTGTGCCCGCCGCGAAGGCCGCAAAGGCGCGCAGCAGCACAAAGCGGCCCGACGAGAAGCCGGTGGCCCTGTCCGAGTGGCTGGCGGGCCAGCAGAACGGCGGACGGCGAACCTGAGATCGGCCGATCGAGCTCAAAGATCCGGCGTTACGCCGGCCCCGGCCAGTCGATCATCGATCGCGTCTTGTTCTCGGCATCGTAAACCTGCACCTGAAGCATCTGGAAGCGGTTCTTCAACGCCATGCCCGCTTCCTCAGCCGCCTCCACCGTATCGTGATGCGACTTGAAGTGGCCATCCACGACCAGCGAATAACCGGCGGTCGGTGCCTTGTCGGCGCGGAGGATCTTGCGCTGCTGCGGTTCATCGAGCGCAATGCGGGGCTTCTTCATACTGGCTCCATGTGAGGCCCTTCGGGCTGAAAGCCGCAAAAAGGGCGGGAAAAATCGTTTGACCGGCGCTAGGATGCCGTCCGGACGCGATTAGATTGAGGTCATGCCGTTACCCTGAGTCGGCATGCAGCGCAAACGCCGATTGATCCGGCGAAGGCGTCACTTTGGTGAAATCATATGGGCGGAAAAGGCAGGAAGAGCAGCGAGCCTCCGAAACCAGGCGAGGACAAACCGAAGAAGCCGCGGCGCACGCCGGTTGAGGAGGAGGACCACGAGGACGGCGACATCGCCACGCCGAAGCGGGACCGTCATGACCCTGATGATGAACCGTTGTAGCTGTATAAAAATTCTCATCGCCCGGTCGAGCCGGGCGATGACGAGCTGTGTTGGTAGAAGCCTTCGCTTTCAATCACCCGAATACTCGCTGCATCGAGCAGATGCGCGCCAAAGCCGCCGCGCGCTAGTTTGATCGCCAGCTTCGGCGAAGCCAGCAGCAAGGCTGTGGTCATCGCCAGCGGCACGGCGCTGATCCAGTCCGATTGCACCGGTGTGAGTTCTTCGTTGCTGCCGGCATAGGGCCCGCGCGCCGCAGCGAGATGCAAACATTCCCTGAGAATGTCGCGCCGCGTTCCGCCGCGCGCCCCACATCCGAGCAACGCCTGCATCGCCAGGTGCGTGAGCACGCCCTCGCGGCTTTCGGGCACCGGAGCCGGCGTCTCGCCCAGCGAGATCAGAAGCAAAAGTCCGACGAGATCGACGCCGGAGCGATAGGCATTCATCGGCTCGACCAGCCGCGGATTGCAATCGATCAGCAATGGCGCGGTATCGACCTCCGGCATGATGTAATCGACCGACAGCGCGCCGTGCCAATCGAGCGCCCGGCCGATCTGTTCGACATAAGCGCGAACGACCGGCCGGTTCACGCTCTGCTTGATCGCCTCGCCGCCGCCAACGCCCGCCGCGATCTGCCGATAGGCATGAAAGCCGAGCATCCGGCTACGGCAAAACACCGATTGCGCCTTCTCGGTGATGCCTGCGACGAGGTCTTGCACCAGCACCTCACCGGCCAATGCGTCGCCGCCGCCGAGATCGTGCAGCGCGCGCATCAGATCGTCCGCGCCGTGCACGAACCAGATGCCGCGGCTTGCGGTGCCGACAGAAGTCTTCACGACGGTCGGAAAGCGAATCGCATCGCGCACCCCTTGCGCGGATTGCACGATGTGCGTCGGCGGCTGCGGCAATCCCAACCGATCGAGCAGCCGGCTGAAGCCGGTCTTGCTATGCGCCTCGCGATAGCTCTCGAAGTCCGGCAGCGCGATCCCGGCGCGGCCTTCGATGCGCTGCGCGACCCGTGCAAACAAAAATCCCTGCTCATGCGTCGGCAGCAGCACGTCGAACTTCCCGTCGGCCAGTCGCCGCTCGACGAACGCCAGATAACCGGCGGGATCGTCCCGCAGTCCAGGGCAGCGGTGAAATTTGCGGACGAAGCGCGAGAACCGCGATAGGCACCAGGGCGAGGGATCGCAGACCTCGACGTGGTGGCCCGAAAGACCGAGAATCGTAATTGCCTCGCGGGCCGAGGTCGAGGAACCTTCGGAGACCAGTACCCGGAGTGGTTTTGCGGGATCAGGCATGCCGGATCATTGCCGCGTAGACCCGCCTTTGTCTCCCGATTTAATGCGGCATTCGCGCGCCTCGCCCTGCCCTGTGCCGGGGCAGCCATGCAGCGGCATTCATGGACAAATAACGGCCTGCCTATATTTTCAGCCCGCCCAGCCGGGCCGTAAGTTACACAGGATTTTTGAGCTGACATGGTCGACATTCTGGCCGCACCGCAACAAGCCAAAGCGGACACTTCGCTGCGCACGCTCGCGGCGATTTCGGTCGCCCATTGGGTCAGCCATTTCCATCTCTTCGTGCTGCCTATGCTGTTTCCGTTCCTGAAGGAGCAGTTGGGCGTCGGCTATATCGAGCTCGGCTTTGCGCTCACCGTGTTCGGCGTCGTCTCTGGCCTGACGCAGGCCCCGATCGGCTATCTCGCCGACCACATTGGCGCGCGAAAAGTACTGCTTATCGGCCTCACCGTCGGCGGCCTCGCGCTGATCATGCTCGGCCTGCACCTGAGCTACGTCTCGCTGATCATCTCGGCCGCGCTGCTCGGCCTCGCCAACAGCGTATATCATCCCTGCGACTATGCGATCCTGTCGACGCATATGGATGAAGCGCGGATGGGCCGGGCGTTTTCGGTCCATACCTTTGCGGGTTTCCTTGGCGGCGCGGTGGCGCCCGCGATCATGGCGGCACTGGTGGCAACCGTCGGCGGGCTCGGCGCGCTGATCGTGGCCGGCTCGGTCGGCCCTGCGGCGGCGCTGCTATTGATCGCGGTCAGAATTCCCGATGCCAGTTCAGCCGATCGCAAGACAGATGACTCTGCAGCGCCGCAGCAGAGCATCGTCACGCCTGCAATCATCGTGCTGACGATCTTCTTCATGTTGCTCGGCCTGTCCAGTGCCGGCATCAGCAACTTCGGCGTGGTTGCGCTGATGAGCGGCTATGGCGTGACATTCTCGGCCGCGAATATCGCGCTGACCGCCTATCTCGGCGCCAGCGCGGCCGGCGTGCTGGCCGGCGGCTATCTCGCCGACCGCACCAAGCGCCACGGCAATGTGGCCGCCGCCTGCTTTGCGATCAACGCCGTCATCATAACAATCATTGCGACGATCAATCTGCCGTCGGTGGTGCTGATCGTCGCGATGGGGCTGGCCGGATTTCTCGGTGGCGCCATCGCGCCCTCGCGCGACATGCTGGTTCGCAACGCAGCCCCCGCGGGCGCCGCGGGCCGCGCCTTCGGCATCGTTTCCACCGGTTTCAATTTCAGCGGCATCTTGAGCCCGCTGTTGTTCGGCTGGATCATGGACCAGAGCCTGCCGCGTTGGGTGTTTGGTGCCTCCGTCGTCTTCATGGTGCTGACGGTCCTGCTTGCGCTGGTGACCGACCGCAAGCCGGCGGAACTCGCCCGGACATAACTGCATCGGCGATGCATTCCTGAGCGTCATCCTAGGCGGTTGACAGCGTCTGATGACGTCGGATGATGCCCTCAACAAAAACAGATGCGGGATGGAAGCCATGACCTCGACCCCCGACCTCGTGATCCGCGGCGGCACCATTGCCGATGGCAAGGGTAGCGACTTGTTCGAAGCCGACGTGGCGATTGCAGGCGGCCGCATCATTGAAGTCGGCAAGGTTGCCGCGAAGGGGAAGGAAGAAATCGACGCCAGGGGCAGACTGGTTACGCCGGGCTTCGTCGACGTCCATACCCATTATGACGGCCAGGTCACCTGGAGCCAGGACATCACGCCCTCCTCGCAGAACGGCGTCACGACAGCGATCATGGGAAATTGCGGCGTCGGCTTTGCGCCGTGCCGGCCGGCCGACCATGTCCGGCTGATTCAATTGATGGAAGGCGTGGAGGATATCCCTGAGCCGGTGCTGAGCGCCGGCATCCCCTGGGCGTGGGAGAGCTTTCCGGATTACATGGAGTGGCTGTCGAAAAGAAGCTTCGACATGGACATCGGCGCGCAATTGCCGCACGCGGCTTTGCGCGTCTATGTGATGGGCGAGCGCGGCGCGCGCCGCGATCCCTCGACCTCAGAGGACAACAAGGCAATGGCAGCCTTGGCTGCTGATGCCGTGCGCGCCGGCGCGCTCGGCTTCTCGACTTCGCGCACGCTCAACCACCGCACCTCGACCGGCGATTTTACGCCGACGCTGAAGGCCGGCGAGGACGAACTGACCGCGATCACGGCGGCGATGCATGCGCAGGGCCGCAGTGTGCTGCAATTCGTGCTCGATCTCTCCACCATCGACGAAGACCTGCCGATGATGCTGCGGGTCGCCGAGAACACCAAAATCCCGGTGTCGTTCTCGATCACGCAGAATGATAAGGCGCCGCAGCGCTGGCGGCAGACGCTCGACACCATCAGAGAGGCTTCCGCGCGCGGCCTCTCGATCACCGCGCAGATCGCTGCGCGCCCGGTCGGACTGATGCTTGGGCTGGAGTTGTCGCGCAATCCGTTCCAGACTCATCCGAGCTATCAGGCTATCGCGCACTTGCCGCTCGCCGAGCGGCTCGCCCGCCTGCGCCAGCCCGAAGTGCGCAAGGCGATCCTGAGCGAGCACGCCACCGCGACCGACGATCCGCTGTTCTTCCGGCCGAACTACGACAAGATGTACCTGCTTGGAAATCCGCCGGGTTACGAGCAGCCGCCGGAAAATACGCTGGGCGCACAGGCTCGCCGCCTGGGCAAGCAGCCGGAAGAACTCGCCTATGACGCGATGCTGACGGATGACGGCCGCGGCATGCTCTATGTGCCGTTCCTCAATTACGCCGACGGCAATCTCGATGCTACCAGAGAGATGCTGCGTGATCCCAATGCCGTGCCGGGGCTATCAGACGGCGGCGCGCATTGCGGCATCATCTGCGATGCCAGCTTCCCGACCTATCTCCTGACGCACTGGACACGCGACCGCAGCCGGGGCGAAAAACTGTCGATCCCGTTCGTGGTCGCCGCGCAGGCGCGCAAGACCGCGCTCTCGGTTGGCCTCTACGACCGCGGCTTGATCGCGCCCGGCTTCAAGGCCGACGTCAATGTGATCGATTACGATCGCCTGCATCTGCATCCGCCAAAAGTGCATTACGACCTGCCGGTCGGCGGCCGCCGCCTGATGCAGCAGGTCGACGGCTACGATGCCACCATCGTCTCCGGCGTGGTGACGCAGCGCGCCGGCAAATCCACCGGCGCCCGCCCGGGCAAGCTGGTCCGCGGCACGCAGGGAAGCAAGCCGCAGTTCAACGCGGCGGCGAGTTAGGCCCGGTGCGAAAGTAGCCCGGGTGGAACGAAGTGTAACCCGGGAATCTCACAACCCGACAAGTCGGTCCCGGATTGCGCGGAGCCTGTCATCGGGCGCGCATTCGCGCGACCCGTTGGCTTCATCCGGGCTACGAGCTCACGCGAATTTCGGCTGCACCGCCGCCTGGGCCATCAGTCTTGCACGTTCGCTGTTCGGCCACAGCAGCAACAGCCCAAGCAGACCCGACGCCGCCATGATCACGGCGTTGATGGTGAAGCCGGTCATGTAGCCGTCGAGCGGCACCGCCGCATTCTGGATCACCGCGCCCATCACGAACGGAGCGATCATTCCAGCCAGCGTGTAGATCGCGCCATAGATCGCGAGCACGGCGCCGCGCTGCTGCACCGGCGTGAATTCGCCGAGCATCGGCGGGCAGACCACGTAGATCGAGCCGCAGAGCCCGGAGCCGACGACGAGGAACGCGATCTGCCATCCAGCGCCGTTGACATATGGCAGCACCGCGAGGATCAGCCCGCCGACGATCAGCGGCACCGAACCGAGCACGCCGCGCGCGCCGCGTGTCGTATAGCCGCGCGTCAGCATCACCTGCGAAACCCAGCCCGTCAGCAGCACGATCGTCGCGCCGAACACCCAGGGCAGTACCGAGATCCAGCCTGCATCCGTCTGCGAGAAGCCCAACCCCTTGACGATGAACGGCGTGAACCAGGTCAATCCGAGCGACAGCGCCCAATAGGCGCCGAAGGTGGCGGCGACGCAGCCGATGAATGTGCGCGAGGTCAGAAGCTGGAGATAGGGAACGCGCGGATCGGTTGCAGCCGTTGTAACGGTCTGAACCAGCGGCCCTTCCTTGCCCATGACCAGCCACGCTGCAACCCACATCAGGCCGATGATGCCGAGCGCACCGAACGCGTAGTGCCAGCTATGATTGACGATGATCCAGTTCAGCGCGGGCACCGCGAGGATCACCCCGAACGCCGAGCCCTGCGAAAGGATCGCGGTGGGTAACGTCCGCTTTTCGTCGGGAAACCATTTGTAGACCGCGTGCGCCGCTACCGCGAACGCGGGCCCCTCCCCTGCACCAAGGATGATGCGGCAGATCACGAGCGTCGTGAAACCGACGGTGCCGACCATCGGAAACTGCGCCACCGACCAGATCACCGCCATCGCGAGCAGCACCCAGCGGGTGTCGATGCGGTTGACGATGAAGCCGACGACGATGGCCGAGATCGAAAACAGAAAAAAGAACGAGGAGCCGAGAAAACCGAACTGTTCCGGCGAGAGCTTCAGCTCATCCATGATCGGCGCGCCGGCGAGTCCGACGACGATCTTGTCGGCAAAGTTCACCAGCATGAACAGAAACAGCAGGAAGGTGATCGTCCAGGCGCCCTTGGGCGTCCCCTTGGGCGTCGCTTGCGCGGTCATGGCTGTTTTCCCCGTATCTTTGCTGATTCTGTAGGATTGGCGGTTCCGATGCTACAAGGGGGCCTACGGGCAAGGCAACCGGATTTCCGCAAATGCCCGCCGTGCAACTGCCGGCTGGTGCGACGGGCGCACGTCACAACCGGATCACGATCGCGGCGCGACGCGATTGAGGCCGTGATCGGGGACGCGTGCCCTGATATGTTGCATGCCATCACATCGGGGGATTTTCATGGTCAGATCGGTCCATCATCGCGCATGACCAAAGGCATTCCCAGTGCGACCGGCCCCGTGCTGCACGTGACCGGCCTGACCAAGAGCTACCGCACCGCCGGCGAAGAGGTCGCGGTGCTGCGCGGCGTGAACCTGACGGTCGCTGCCGGCGAGAGCGTGGCACTTACCGGCGAATCCGGCAGCGGCAAGAGCACGCTTCTGCACCTGATCGCCGGGCTCGATGCGGCCGACGGCGGCGAGATCAGGCTGGCGGATGCCTCAGTCGCCGAGCTCAGCGATGCCGACCGGGCGGAATTGCGCCGCGACCGGCTCGGCCTGGTGTTTCAGCAATACAACCTGGTCCCGAGCCTCACCGTGGAAGACAACCTCGTTTTCCAGTCCCGCATCGCCGGCCGTCACGATGCGGCCTGGCACCACGAACTGGTAGAGCGGCTCGGGCTCGGCCGCTTGCTGAAGCGCTATCCCGAGCAATTGTCCGGCGGTCAGCAACAGCGCGTCGCAATCGGCCGGGCATTGGCCGTCAAGCCGCTATTGCTGCTCGCAGACGAGCCAACCGGCAATCTCGACGAGGATACGGCGGACGAAGTGCTGGCGCTGGCGCGCGACCTGGTGACGCGCAGCGGCTGCGGCTTTCTGTTGGTAACGCACAGCGTGCGGCTCGCCGCCACGCTTGACCGTCAGGTCAACCTTCACGCCGGGGTGATCGCGTGAAACGCGCACTGTGGACGCTGGCCGTGCTGCTGAGCCATTGGCGGCGGCACCCGATGCAGTTGGCGACCCTGCTGATCGGGTTGATCTCGGCGACCGCGCTGTGGAGCGGCGTGCAGGCGCTCAACCAGCAGGCGCGCACCTCCTACGATCGCGCCGCCGCTACGTTTGGCGGCACGCGCACCGCCATGCTGGTCGCCCGCAACGGCGTAAGCTTCCCGCAAGAACTTTTTGTCGAGTTGCGCCGCGCCGGCTGGCCGGTCTCGCCGGTGGTGGAAGGCCGCATTCAGATCGAGGGACGGTCGTTCCGGCTGCTCGGCATCGAACCGGTCACGTTGCCCGCCGAAGTCGGCAACGCGCCGACGATCGGCAAAGCCAGCTTGCAATCCTTCATGACGCCGCCGGGCGAGATGCTGGTGGCGCCGGAAACGCTTTCCGACCTCAAGCTCGCGGAGGGCGCGCGCCCACAGGGCGATGGCGGCGCATCGCTGCCGCCGCTTCGCGTGCAGCCAAACCTGGCGCCCGGCGTGCTGGTCGTCGACATCGGCATTGCGCAGAACCTCCTGAAGAAGCCGGACCAGCTTTCGCGGCTGCTGATCGGCAAAGCGACAGGGCGGCACCCGCCGCTCGAAAGCGTTGCCGGCGACAAGCTTCGGCTGGTCGAGGCGGATGCGGAGACCGACCTCGAACGCCTCACCGACAGTTTTCACCTGAACCTGACCGCATTCGGGTTGCTGTCGTTCTTCGTCGGCCTGTTCATCGTCAATTCGGCGATCGGGCTCGCCTTCGAGCAGCGGCTGCCGACCTTACGCACCTTGCGCGCCTGCGGCGTCTCGGCGCGGATGCTGAACGCCGTGCTGGTGCTTGAACTGGTGTCGCTGGCACTGGCCGCGGGGCTGATCGGACTCGTGTGCGGTTACTTCATTGCCGGTGCGCTGCTGCCTGACGTCGCCGCATCGCTGCGCGGGCTCTATGGCGCACAGATTCCGGGACATCTCACGCTCAAGCCGCAATGGTGGATCGCGGGCATCGCCATCAGCATTCTGGGCGCGCTCGCGGCGGCCGCTGCCAGTCTCACCAAAGCGCTGCGGCTGCCGCTGCTCGCCACCGCCCAGCCCTTCGCCTGGCAACAGGCGCAGCGGCGCTGGCTGGCTTACCAGAGCGCGCTGGCGCTCGTGGCATTCGCAGTGGCTGGCGGCTTTTTGTGGTTTGGCGATTCCCTGATTTCGGGCTTTGCCGTGCTCGCTGCATTGATGCTCGGCGCAGCGCTGATCCTGCCGATGTTTCTGGAAATCGTGCTGTCGCTTGGCCAACGCTATGCACGAGCCCCGCTCGGAATCTGGTTCTGGGCCGACAGCCGCCAGCAATTGTCGGGATTGTCGCTCGCGTTGATGGCGCTGTTGCTGGCGTTGGCGGTGAATGTCGGCGTCTCCACCATGGTCGAGAGTTTTTCCCGCACGTTTCTGGTCTGGCTGGACGGGCGGCTGGCGGCAGAAGTTTATGTAAACGCCGCCAACGACGCGCAGGCACACGAGATCAAGGCGTGGCTGCGCGAACGCCCCGAGGTCGAGGCGATCCTGCCCGGCGGCCGCGCCGATACGCAATTGGCGGGCGCGCCGCTCGAGGTGCTGGGCCTGTCCGATCACGCCACCTATCGCGACAACTGGCCGCTATTGCAATCGACTGAGGATGCCTGGGTCAAGCTTCGCCCCGGCGATGCGGCCCTCGTCAGCGAACAACTGGCGCGACGGCTGCACCTCTCCCTCGGCGACCGCATCGAAGTGCCCGCGTCAGGCGGAAATTGGGCGCTCAACGTGGTCGGCATCTATGCCGATTACGGCAACCCCAAGAGCCAGATCGCGGTGAACTTCGCCGCGCTGACGCGTCGCTTTCCGGAAATCCCGCTGACGCGCATGGGACTGCGGGTCGCCCCGCCAAAGATACCGGCGTTGATCTCGGCCCTGCAGGAAAAGTTCGGCCTCGACAATCGCAATGTCGCCGACCAGGCGACGATGAAGGCGGAATCAACGCGGATATTCAAGCGCACTTTCTCGGTCACGGCGGCGCTGAACGCCTTCACGCTCGGCGTCGCCGGCGTGGCGCTGTTGACGAGCCTCTTGACGCTTGCCAATTCCCGCCTGCCGCACCTGGCGCCGCTATGGGCGATCGGCGTCACGCGGCGGCGGCTCGCGGCGATCGAGCTGTTGAAGACGACCTCGGTGGCGTTGATCACCACCATCTTTGCGCTTCCGCTGGGTTTGCTGGTCGCGTGGTGCCTGCTCGCGATCGTCAACGTCAAGGCGTTCGGTTGGCGGTTGCCGTTTCATGTCTTTCCGATGCAATTGCTCTGGCTCACCGGCGTCGCGATGGCGGCCGCGGTTGCGGCTTCCGCGCTCCCCGTCATCAGGCTGGCGCGCATGCAGCCCGCCAGCCTGATCAGGATCTTTGCCAATGAACGGTAGCGGTCTCATTACCCGCCGCGGTTTCATTGGCGGCACACTCTTCGCCGGATTCGGCGGCGAGGCACTCGCGCAGGGCTTTGCCGGACTTGGCGAAAGCGCGGATGGATTTGCACCGGTCGTGCCGGGCAGGACATTTGCTTTTCCCGCCGACCACGGACCGCACCCGGAATTCCGCATCGAGTGGTGGTATGTGACGGCCAATCTCACTGACGTACGCGGAGCGGCCTACGGCGCCCAATGGACGCTGTTTCGCCAGGCGATCACGCCAGGCGGGCCGCAGCAGGGCTGGGCCAACCAGCAGATCTGGATGGGCCATGCCGCCGTCACGCGCGAAGATACCCATCGCTTCAGCCAGACGTTCGCGCGCGGCGGCGTCGGCCAGGCTGGCGTCGAGGCCAACCCGTTTCACGCCTGGATCGATGCCTGGGAGATGCGCGCCCTCGATTCCGTGAATGACGACAATATCGCACCGCTGGAACTGAAAGCATCGGGCGCCGACTTCAGCTATACGCTGCGCCTGGATGCGGATCGGCCGCTGGTGCTACAGGGCGATGGCGGCTACAGCCGCAAATCGCTGCGCGAACAGGCCTCCTATTACTACAGCCAGCCGCATTATGCAGCGACGGGCATCCTCACCATTGACGACAGGCCCATCGACGTCACCGGCATGGCCTGGCTCGATCGCGAGTGGAGCAGCCAGCCGCTGGCCGCGGATCAAAGCGGATGGGACTGGCTCTCGCTGCATTTCAACGCCGGCGCCAAATTGATGCTGTACCGGATGCGGCAGACCGATGGCCAGCACTATGGCTCGGGCAAATGGATCGCGCCCAACGGCACGGCCGAGCAACTCGCCTCCGCGGATATCGCTATGACGCCGCTCGCGTTCACCGAGATCGAGAGACGAAAAATTCCGACCACATGGCGCATTGAGGTTCCGAGCAAGGCGCTCAGAATCGAGTGCACGCCGCTCAATCCCCGAAGCTGGATGGGTACGAGCTTCCCCTATTGGGAAGGCCCGATTCGCTTCGCAGGCAGCCACACGGGCGTGGGCTATCTGGAAATGACAGGCTATTAAGCCCACGTACGAAGCAGGGAGTTTCAGCGATGTATCATCTCACCGCGCTCGTCAGCTTGCTGGCGATCCTGGTCTACTTCTACTCGTCCGTCCTGGTGTCGCGGGCGCGCGGCAAATTCGGCGTCAAGCTGCCGGCGATTTCGGGCAATCCCGATTTCGAGCGCGTGTTTCGCGCGCAGATGAACACGCTGGAATGGCTGCCGATCTTTCTGCCGTCGCTATGGCTGTTCGCAATTTATATCAGTGACGGCGTCGCCGCTGCGCTCGGCCTGGTCTGGGTCGTCGGTCGCATTCTCTATATATTCGGCTACGCCAAATCGGTCCCACAACGCGGCCCCGGCTTTGCGACTCAGGCGCTGGCGACGATCGCGCTGTGGGTCGGCGCATTCGGTGCCATCGTGTGGCGGCTGGTGCAGGGGTGATCGGCGGCCGTCATTGCGAGGAGCGAAGCGACGAAGCAATCCATGTTTCCACTTGTGGCGCGATGGATTTGCTTCGCGGAGCCTGTCATCGGGCGCGCATTCGCGCGACCCGTTGGCTCGCAATGACGAACACGGAGAGATCCTACTTCACCAGCGGACAGCCGGAATCCTTCGCCGCCGGGAATGCCTTGTCGCCTGGCACCACGGCGAGCTGCTTATAATAATCCCACGGCTTCTTCGACTCCGACGGCTTCTTGACCTCGAACAGATAGAGGTCGTGGACCATGCGACCGTTTTCCAGCACCCTGCCGCCCTGCGCGAAGTCATCGTCGACCGGAAGCTCCTTCAGCTTTTTCGCCACTGCCTCGGTATCCTTGGTGCCCGCGGCCTTGACTGCCTTGAGGTATTGCAGCGTCGCTGAATAGGTGCCGGCCTGAATCATGTTCGGCATTCGGCCGGTGCGCTTGAAGAAGCGTTCGGCGAGGTTGCGGCTCCTGGCGTCGCGGTCCCAATAGTAACCTTCGGTCAGCACCAGGCCCTGGGCGGCCTGGAGGCCAAGGCCGTGAACTTCGGCGAGCGTCAGCAACAGGCCGGCGAGCTTTTGGCCGCTCCTGACGATGCCGAATTCCGCCGCCTGCTTGATCGAGTTGGTGGTGTCGAGGCCGGCATTGGCGAGGCCGATGATCTTGGCTTTCGAACTCTGCGCCTGCAGCAGGAAGGAAGAGAAGTCCGACGAGTTCAGGGGAACGCGGACTGCGCCGAGCACCTTGCCGCCCTTCGCCCTGACGAAATCGCCGGTGTCTTTTTCCAACGCATGGCCGAAGGCGTAGTCGGCGGTCATGAAGAACCAGGTATCGCCGCCGGATTCCACCAACGCACCACCGGTGCCGTAGGCGAGCGCATGCGTATCGTATGCCCAATGGAATCCATACGGCTGGCAGGAATCGCCGGTGAGGCGCGAAGTCGCAGCGCCCACGACGATGTCGATCTTCTTCTTCTCCCTAGAAAGCTCGTGAATCGCGAGCGCGACGGAGGACGTCGTCAGCTCCGTGATCATATCGACGCCTTCGACCTCGTACCAGCGCCGCCCGATCGCGACACCGAGATCCGGCTTGTTCTGGTGATCGGCGGAAATGACCTCGATCTTGTGGCCGAGCACTTCGCCACCGAAATCCTCGACCGCCATCTTGGCCGCTTCGAACGACCACTTGCCGCCATAATCGGCGTAGACCCCGGACTGGTCGTTCAAAATGCCGATCTTGACGCCCTGCGCCGATGCCGGCGCGGCGAGCAAAAGACCAACTGCCGCAACGGCGGCCAACAATCCCGATTTCATATTTTTCTCCCGGAATCTTTTGTCAGAGAAACTTCGCGAACTTATTCAATAACCCCGCAAGTGCCCATCCATTTCGGGTCAGCAAAAAGTATTGGGGAACCTTGATGTGCAATTGCACATCAGAGAATCCATTTCGCGACGGATGATGCGGCCCGACGCATTCCCCGGCCTGCGTCTATCGGCGCATCTGCGATGCGCGATTGCGCATCGCAGAATGACGATGACGACACTCACGCCCTAGCCGGCTTCTTACCCTTGCCTTCGGCGAGGTTGCGCACGATGACGTAGAAGATCGGCGTGAACACCAGGCCGAACAGCGTGACGCCGATCATGCCGAAGAACACGGCGACACCCACCGCCTGCCGCATCTCCGAGCCCGAGCCCGACGAGATCACCAGCGGCAGCACGCCGAGGATGAAGGCGAATGACGTCATCAGGATCGGCCGCAACCGCAGCCGGCAGGCTTCGATCACCGCCTCCAGCCGCGCCTTTCCTTCGAGTTCGATATCGCGCGCGAACTCGATGATGAGAATGGCGTTCTTGGCAGCCAGCCCCACCAGCACCACGAAACCGATCTGGGTGAGGATGTTGACGTCCTGCCCCATGATCCGCACACCGATAGTGGCGGCGAGGAGGCACATCGGCACGATCAGGATGACCGCGAATGGCAGGCTCCACGAGCCATATTGCGCGGCCAGCACCAGATACACGAACAGCACGCATATCGGGAACACGAGGAGGCCGGCTTGGCCGCCGGTGACCTGCTGATAGGACAGATCGGTCCATTCGAAGGAGAAGCCGCTCGGCAGCGTCTCCTCGGCCAGCCTCTTCATGGTGTCGATCGCGGTCGCCGAACTGGTCCCCGGCAGGGTATCGCCCTGCAGCTCGGACGCAGGATAGAGATTGTAGCGCGCGACGCGGTCGGGGCCGGAGATGTCGCTGAAACTCACAACACTGCCGAGCATCACCATGTCGCCGGCGGCGTTGCGGGTGCGCAGGCGTGCGAGATCGGACGTCTCTTTCCGGAACGGCAGATCGGCCTGTGCGGTGACGCGGTAGGTGCGGCCGAACAGATTGAAGTCGTTGACATAGGACGAGCCGAAATAGGTCTGGATCGTATCGTTGATGTTCGCAATCGGCACGCCGAGCTTCTGTGCCTTGACGCGGTCGATGTCGACGAACAGTTGCGGCGTGTTGGCAGCAAAGGTGGAGAACACCTGGGTCAGTCCGGGCGCCTGGCGCGCGGCGCCTATCAATTCGTCGGTCGCCGCTGCCAGCATTTCGGAGCCGCGGCCCTGACGGTCCTGGATGCGCATGGTGAAGCCGCCGCCGGTGCCTATGCCGGGCACCGCGGGCGGCGGAATCACGATGATGAACGCACCCTTGATATTCGCCAGCCGCTTGCGCAATTCGTTCGCAATCGAAGTGGACGAAAGTCCCTTCTTCGCCCTGGCCTCCGGTTCGTCAAACACTGGAAACAGTGCCGCGGCGTTGCTTGCCTGCGTCCGGGTCGCGCCCGAGAAGCCGGCGAAGGCGGGCGCGCGAACGACACCCGGCGTATCAAGCGCAATCTTTTCGATCTCCCTGACTACCTCGGTGGTGCGCGCCAGCGAGGCGGCGCCCGGCAACTGCACGGAGACAATGACGTAACCGCGATCCTGCGCCGGGATGAAACCTTGCGGCGTCGTCATCAACAGCCATCCGGCGCCGCCGATCAGCGCCACGTACACCAGCAACATCACCACCGAATGCCGGATCACGAAATCGGCCGCGCTGGCATAACCATGTGCCAGCCGGTCGAAGCCGCGATTAAACACGCGGGCAAAAGCGCCCCAGCCGCGGGCGATAAAATTCCATCTCGCCGGCGGCCTTTTGTCCTCGTGCGGCTGCAGGATCAGCGAGGCCAGCGCTGGCGACAGCGTCAGCGAACAGAAGCAGGAAATCGCGGTCGCCACCGCAATGGTGACGGCAAACTGCTGAAAGAACTGCCCGGAGATGCCGCCGAGGAACGCAGTCGGGACGAACACCGCGCACAGCACCAGCGCAATCGACACCAGCGCGCTGCCGACCTCTTGCATGGTGCGAAGCGCGGCGTCACGCCGGTTCATGCCGTGCTCGAGATGGCGCTCGACGTTTTCGACCACCACAATCGCATCGTCGACCACGATGCCGACCGCAAGCACGAGGCCGAACAGAGTGAGATTGTTGATCGAAAATCCCAATGCTGCCATCACCGCAAAGGTGCCGACCAGCGACACCGGGATCGCGATGATCGGAATGATAGCGGGCCGCCAGCCCTGCAAGAACACCAGCACCACGATCACGACCAGCGCCATCGCCTCGTAGATCGTCTTGATCAGCTCGCTGACGGACTGTGCGATGAATTCGGTCGGGTTGTAGCCGATGTTGTAGTCGAGCCCTTTCGGGAAGCTCGCCTTCAAGCGCTCCATGGTGTCCGAAATGCTCTTGGCGGTCGCAAGCGCATTGGAGCCGGGCCGCTGCGTCACCAGCATGGCGACCGCGGATTTGCGCAGCAGAAAACTGTTGGTCGAATAGGCCAAAGCACCGAGTTCGATCCGCGCGACGTCGCGCAGCTTCACCGTGCGCCCGTCGGCGCCGGCCTTGACCACGATCTCCTCGAATTGTTTCGGGTCCTTCAGACGGCCGGTAAAGGTGAGATTTGGCGAAAAGGCGCGGTCGGCGATCGGCGGCTCCGCGATCTGGCCACCCGCGATCTGCACGTTTTGCGAACGGATCGCCGCCACCACCTCGCCCGCGGTCAGGCCGAGCGTAGATATCTTGTCGGGGTCGAGCCACAGCCGCATCGAATAGTCGCGCGCGCCGAAAATCTGGATGTCGCCGACGCCGTCGAGCCGCAGCAACTGGTCGCGGACCTGCAGCAGCGCGTAGTTACTGATATAGAGCTGGTCGAACGTGTCGTCCGGCGACAGCATGAACACGACCATCAATATGTCGGGGCTGTTCTTGCGCGTGATGACGCCGTTGCGCTGCACCTCTTCGGGCAGCCGCGGCTGCGCGATCGCGACGCGGTTCTGCACCAGCACCTGGGCCTTGTCGAGATCGGTACCGAGCTTGAAGGTGACCGTGATCGTCAACTGTCCGTTCGAGGTGGCCTGGCTGTAGAGATACAGCATGTCCTCGACGCCGTTGATCTCCTGCTCGATCGGAGCGGCGACGGTGTCAGACACGGTTTGCGCGGAGGCGCCGGGATATTGCGTGGTGACCGTCACCGTCGGCGGCACCACTTGCGGATATTCGGAGACCGGCAGCGTGGTATAGGCGATCGCGCCGACGATCAGGAGCACGATCGACAGCACCATCGCCAGGATGGGCTGGTTGATGGAGAGACGGCCGAGATTCATGTCTTGGCACCGGCCGGCTTGATGTCGCCCGGCTGCGGGCTGACTTTCGCGCCGACGCGGGCCCGCTGCAGCCCGTCGATGACGACGCGGTCTTCCGGCTTCAGGCCCTCGCGGATCACGCGCAGGCCTTCATCGAGCGGTCCGAGCGTCACCGGCTTCGCCTCGACCGTATTGTCGTCCTTGACGACGAAAACGATCTTCCGCGACTGATCGGTCGCGACAGCCGTGTCCGGCAGCAGCAGCGCCTCATAAGGCGCACTGCCGATGATCCGGACGCGGCCGAACTGTCCAGGCAGGATCGAGAGATCCTTGTTCGGGATCACGGCGCGGCTGCGCAGCGTACCCGTCGAGACGTCCAGGCGGTTGTCGAGGAAATCCATCTTGCCCTCATGCGAGGGCTTGGTCTCGCCGGTCAGCGTCACCTGGACCGGGTTCGGCGTGTCGCGCGAGCTCGGCCGCTTGCCTTCGAACCAGAGCCGGCTGTTTCGTAAGTACGTCGCCTCGTCGACATCGAAATAGATGTAGATCGGGTCGAGCGAGACGATCGAGGTGAGCAGCGTGGCGCCGCCCTCGGAGCCCTGCACGAGATTGCCAGGCGTCACGAGATGGCGGCTGACGCGGCCGGTGATCGGCGCCATCACATGGGTGAATTCGATGTTGAGCTTGGCGGCCTTGAGCGCGCCTTCAGCCTGCATTTCCGCGGCGCGCGCCGCCTGCAGGGTCTGGCGGCGCTGGTCGACGATCGAATCGGACACGGCCTGGGTCTGATTTAATGTCAGCGCGCGGTCGAGTTCGCGCCTGGCGAGTTCTGCCCTCGCGCGTGCGTCCGACAACTGGCCATCGGCCTGCTCGGCGACTGCTTCGAACGGACGGGCGTCAATCACGTAAAGCAGGTCGCCCGCGCGCACGATCGCGCCATCGCGGAATTCGACGCTCTTCACGAAGCCGCCGACGCGGGCGCGAACCTGGACCTCCTGGACGGCCTCGAACCGACCGGTGAATTCGTCCCAATCGGTGACGGTACGTTTCACCGGCTGCGCGACCGTGACCGTCGGTGGCGCCGCCGCAGCCGGTTGTTGCGGCGGCTTGTCGCCGCAAGCGGACAGCGCAAGCGCGAGCAATGGGGGCAACCATTTGAGACCGGGAAGTGAATAACCATCACGGCTTGCCCCAGCCGGACGTCTCAATGGATCAGTCGTGCTCAATCCCATCTCCCCATGCATTCTCAACATCCTGATCGATGGAAAAGCTTGCCGTGGAACTTAGTGGCGGAGGCCAAAGATGTGATCGGTTCCCAGTCTCGTCAAGAACCGGCCGGGATCAAGCACAATCGTTATGCATCGGCGTCGTCAACGCGCTTCGCAATGCGGATGTTATGCTTTCCGCACTGCGATGAGAGCGGAACCCGTGCAGCACACGGTCAGCTAATCGCCGCCTGATGACGAAAACGTGACATCGCACAGCGGCGTCTCGCGGAGAATGACCGCAGCAAATGCGACAAATCCATTTGCGGGCAAATCACTTCTGATTTTCCGAAATCGTATCAAGCCCAGCAATCAAAAAGAATCAAAAATATTTCGCTTAACGCGAGAGGCAAATCAGCCGCATGTGCGTGTTCTTTTGCGCACTTTGCACACGAGACCGTGGGTGCTGCGCGCACCCGGTCTTCCGTGCGCCCTCTGAATGAAAGGGCGGGAATTTAAGAGCAAACCTCGGGCGCAAAGCGCCGCGAGAAGGCCGCCTCATACTCAATTGTCATCGTCCGCGAAGGCGGACGATCCAGTATTCCAGAGACGCCAGTGATTGCACCGAGAAGCCGCGGCGTACTGGATCCCCGCCTTCGCGGGGATGACAGTGGTGGGTCTCAACGTCATTGCGAGCGCAGCGAAGCAATCCATCGTCGACTCGTGCGCGAAGATCGATTGCTTCGCGGAGCCCGTCATCGGGCTTACCGAAGGCGATACCGGTGGCGGGGCATGACAGCTTGTGCGCGCACCGTCGCCGCTGCACAGGCCGTCGAGACTCTTTCGCTCGCAATTGTCGATGTTCACTAATTCGCTGATTGGATCGCGGTGGTCTTGGTAGCGGCGAAGGCCTTGGGAGTTTGCCCTGCCAAGGCCTGATGGGGTCTGTGGTT